>CAZQCR010000131.1:0-9263 GCA_964591745.1 uncultured Anaerolineaceae bacterium | reverse complement strand
GACCTGATGAACTTCGGCGACCTCCAGCACGCGCTCCGCAACCTCATGCAGCGCGGCATGAAGGATCCGATGGGCCAGCGCATGCAGGGCCTGAGGGACCTCCTTCAGCAGCTTCGCCAGCAGCGCCGCCAGCAGCTCGACAAGTTCAACCTCAACTCCGTCTTCGATGACCTCAAGCGCCAGCTTGAAGAGATCGTCGATATGGAGCGCAACACCCTCGACCGGCGGCTCGATGAAGCCAACGGCGGCCAGCCCCAGGGTGAACAGGGAGAGGCCGACCCCAGCCAGGGCGAACAGGGCGACGGTCAGCAGGGCGAACAGCAGAGCGGGATGGAAGGCCAGCCCCAGGCAGGACAGCAGGGTCAGCGCGGCCAGCAGGGGCAACAGGGCCAGCAGCCCGGCCAACAACAGCCCGGTCAGCAGGGCCAGCCCGGCCAGCAGCCCGGCAACGAATTCGCCGACATGCTCCGCAACATCGCCAACAAGAAGAAGGACTTCCTCGAACAGCTCCCCGAAGACGCCGCCGGCCAGATGAAACAGCTCCAGAACTACGAGTTCATGGATCCCGAAGCCCAGGCGCGCTTCAACGAACTCCTCGAATCGATGAAGAAGGCGATGATGGAGACCTTCTTCAAGGATATGTACAACCAGATCGCCAACATGTCACCGGAAGATATCGCCCGGATGAAGGACATGGTTCGCGACCTGAACCAGATGCTCCAGGACAAGATGGCCGGCAACGAGCCGAACTTCGATCAGTTCATGCAGAAGTACGGGGACCTCTTCGGCGAGAACCCGCCCCAGTCGCTCGAAGAGCTGATCGCCCAGATGCAGCACCAGATGGGCCAGATGCAGAGCCTGATGGATAGCCTGCCCGGCGAAATGCGCCAGCAGCTCCAGGACATGCTCTCCGACAAGGCCGGCGACCCCGGCCTTCAGCAGGCCCTCAACGAACTCGCCCGGAACATGGAGTACATGTTCCCCATGCGCGAGCTCCGCAACCAGTACCCCTTCCGCGGCGAAGAGGAGATCGACCTCCAATCCGCCATGGAACTGATGAACCAGATGCAGTCGATCGACGAAGTCGAACGCCAGCTCGAACGCACCCAGTACGGCGGCGACATCGACGACGTCGATGCCGACAAGCTCGAAGACCTCCTCGGCCCCGAGGCCAAGGAGACGCTCGACCAGCTCAAGCAGTTCCTCGAGATCCTCGAAGACGCCGGCTACATCCGCAAGAAGGGCAACGGCTACGAGCTCACCCCCCGCGGCACCCGCAAGATCGGCCAGCGCGCCCTCGGCGAGATCTACTCCACCCTGAAGAAGGACACCTTCGGCAAGCACGAAGTCCGCGAATCCGGCCAGGGCGGCGAGCGCACCGACCAGTCGAAGAAGTACGAATTCGGCGACCCCTTCCACCTTGACATCCAGAAGACGATGTTCAACTCCATGCTCCGCAACGGCGGCGGCACGCCCATCCGCCTCGGGCCGAACGACTTCGAGGTCGATCGCACGGAGATCCTCAGCCAGACCGCGACCGTCATCATGCTCGACCTCAGCTGGTCCATGGCCCTGCGCGGCAGCTTCCAGGCGGCCAAGAAGGTCGCCATGGCCCTGAACAACCTCATCTCATCGCAGTTCCAGCGCGATAGCCTCTACATCGTTGGGTTCAGCGCCTACGCCCGCGAACTGAAGTCCGACCAGCTCCCCTACGTGCGCTGGGATGAATCGGTGCTCGGCACGAACATGCATCACGCGCTCATGATCGCCCAGAACCTGTTGGCCAAGCACACCCAGGGCACCCGCCAGATCATCATGATCTCGGACGGTGAACCGACGGCCCACCTGGAGAAAGGCCGCAGCTACTTCGCCTACCCGCCCAGCCCGATCACCATCCGCGAGACGCTCAAAGAGGTGAAGCGCTGCACCCAGAAGCGGATCACGATCAACACCTTCATGCTCGATCGCAACTACTACCTGAAGGAGTTCGTGAACCAGGTGGCCCGGATCAACAAGGGCCGCGTCTTCTACACCACGCCGGACAAGCTCGGCGAGTACATCCTCGTGGACTACGTCGCCAGCAAGCGCAAGAACCTCTCGGGCGTGAGCTAGCGAGCCGGGCCATGGAAGTAGACGAGAGCCAATCTGTCGAACCGGACCAGGAGATCAACGAGGCCGACGGTTACGAAGGCCCCGAGGACAAGCGCCTGAGTAGCCGGCTCGGTAGCGATCTGAACGTGCTGATGTCGCCGTCGCCCCTGCGCAGCGGCCCGAACGATGGCGACTCAGTAGTGCTCAACGCCCTCCTCAACGATGGCGGCGCGGCCGCGATCGAGAGCGCGAAAGCGGTGGGCGGCCTCGCCGCCCGCGGCTTTGGCAGGCTGACCGGGTTCGCCCGCGACGCCGTCTCCGCCCTCCCGGACGCGCCGGGACTCTCCGCCGCCGCTGACCTGGCGCGCGGCGCTGCGGGCACCGCGGCCGATCTCGTAGGCGGAGCCGCTGGCAACGCGGTTGATCTGGTAGGCGGCTTCGCTGGCGCTGCGGCCGATCTCGTGGGCACCCTTCCCGGCGTCGCGCTGACTATGGGCGAAGGCGTCGCCGGCGCGGCCAGTGCAATCGACCTTGGAGCAGTCGCCGATGCGGCCAGCGGCGTCGCAGGCGCAGCGCTCGAAGGCGCGGCCGGCATCGTCGGCGACATCCTGAACGCCTGAGGCGTGAACCTTCGCCTCGACTTCGTCGCTCTCAGCGAGACACACCGACCGCCGCTCCGTTAGGTCGCACATCCGGGCGGCATTGGGGTAGGATCAACGCATGACTGCCAGGCAAGCCCCGCGTGAACGCGTGGACCAGTTGAGTGAGGAAGAGGCCGCCGAGTGGCTTGAGCGGATGGACTGGGAGTCGGTCCCGACCGAGTCGTTAACCGCCGAAGAGCTGGCTGCAGTGCTCGCGGCCGACCAAGACATCGCAGAAGGCCACTTCGTAGACGGGGAGGATCTTCTTCGGCGCCTGGGCCTTTGAGCTACCGCCTCCAGTTCTCGCGCTCCGCGGCGACGTACCTCGCTCGTCTCGATCGCCCAACGCAGGAGCGAATGCCCGGGAGATCCGATCCTTTTGCGAAGACCCGTTCCGTCCGGGTACGAAAGCACTGTCCGGAGCTTCTCGCTTCCGAGCGGCGCGGGTTGGCGGATGGCGGATCGTTTTTGCCGTGCGACAGGAGGATGGCCTCGTCGTCATCGAGACTATTGGCCCACGCGCCGAGGTCTATCGCGGGCTGTGACGGGGGAATCACCCTCGCTGGGTCAGCTCAACCACGTTGCCGTCCCAGTCCAGGTAACGCGCCGACCGGCCCCAGGGCTGAGGACGCGGCTCGTGGATCACGTCCGCCCCGGCTGCCACCGCCCGTTGGTGCGCCACGTCGAGGTCCGTCACTGCGAAGCCTACCTGCGCGCCGCGCGTCGGTCCGTCGCCTTTCGCTGCGTACAGTGCGAAGTGGAAGAACGCTCCCGCTGTCCACGAGACCGCCGCATGTGCCCCGCCGATCCAGCGGTCGTCCCCGTCGTCATGGTCGCTCGCGTGCAGGTCAATGCCGAAGCCATCGCGGTAGAGCTGTACTGATCGTTCAAGGTCTGCGACTTCGAGAATCACCGCGACCAGTCGGTTGGCGGGGTCAGCCACGGTTCACGTGTCCAAGTGAAGCTGGTGGGCGATGAGGGGCTCGAACCCCCGACCCCCTCGGTGTAAACGAGGTGCTCTGACCAACTGAGCTAATCGCCCGCTCCCCAGAGCGTACAACGCTAGCGAGCCAGCGTCAGAAGAGCTGTCCCTGCGCCGCTTCCGGCGTCGCGATCGCCGCTGGCCCGGCCGCCACGGCATCCAGCGCGCGGACCGCCGCCTCCACATCGAGCCCCGCGATCCGCTGCTCCTTCATCCACGAACGGAATCCCTCGCGATCCCACGTCCCAACCATCGTGATGTCGGCGAGCGAATCGTAGCGCGCCGCCGCCGCGCGCAGGTCCATCAACACCCGGTTCCGCGCCACGATCTCGCGTGCCTCGTTCTTGAGCGCGGCCAGCAGGCGGATGTTCGACCGCCCCAGCGCCTTCGAAGCGAGCGACGGGTCCTCCAGGTAGGCGTCCAACGGCGCCGCCGCCAGCAGCCGCGCCGCTCCGACCGTCCCCAGGCCGGGGATGCCGGGCAGGTCGTCGCTCGTATCGCCGCTCGCCACCCGGTAGTCGAGATAGCGCTCGCGCGGGAAGACAATCGGCGTCTTGTCCGCCGTTTTCGGCGCCGCGAATTCGTCGAAGTTCCCGACATCGATCACCGCCCGCTTCACCGGCGAATAGATCGTCAGCCGTTCATCCAGCAGCTGCATGAAGTCGCGGTCCGTCGAGGCGATCCGCACCGCCCCTTCGGAGTGGATGGCCGCGTAGGCGATCAGGTCGTCCGCCTCCGTGTTCTCGCCGCGGTAGACCTCGATCGGGAGCATCCGGGCCATCTCCATGAACTGGGCGATCGCCGCCAGGATGAACCCCTCGTTCTCGGCGAAGCTCGGGTCGCTCTCCCGGCTGAGCTGATAGGTGGGCCAGACGATCCGGCGCCGCAGCGGCCGCCCCTGGTCGAACGCGACGGACAGCCGCGTGACCCGGCCCGCGTACTTGCGGGCGACCGCTCCCGGCGCTCCCGCCTCCGGTGGCTCGCCCCCGCGCACTGCCAGGCCGATCACGCTCTGCGTCAGCCCGACCAGCGCGCAACGGGTCCGCTCCTCGGGCGTCTCCGAAGCCATGAAGCGGCGCAGGCCATGAAAGCCGGCCCAGGCGAGGTTGTTTCCGTCGGCGATCACGAACACGGCGTCAGTGTACCGGCCCTACCACACCACCGCCGCGACGTCGGTCCGGCCGAAGTCGTCGCCAACGAAGAGCAGCGGCTGCCCCGCTACCTTGCTCAGGGCATACGAGAAGCAGTCCCCGAAGTTCAGCCCCGCCGGGTGGCGCCCTTTGCCGTACGTCCGGAAGGCTTCGAGCGCGGCCCAGGCCTGCGAGGCATCGATAGGAACGATCGTGACCTCCATGTCCCGGAGGTCCTCTTGAAACTCGGCCACAGCCCTTCGGCCCACCCGCGAATCGAGGACCATACTGACTTCGAACACGGTCGCGGCCGACGTGATCCTCAGCGGGTCACGATCGATGGCCGCTCGCAAGCGTGCTTCCGATGGCTCAAGAAGCAGAATCGCTACCCAGGCGGAGGACTCAATGTTCACACAGGTAGGCCGTTCTCGTCGTAGCCGATGATCTCGTCCGCGGTGCGTGTGTCCAGCACGGGCATCTGAGCAATCCGGAGCGCGCTTTCATGAAGAATCTCGCTCGCTTTCCTCTTCTCGCGGGACGATGTCGCGCTCTCCCCCGTCGGCGGCGAATTCCGCGCGAGCTCCGCCCGGAGCGCGTTCGTCACGGCCTCGACCACGCTCTCGCCGGTGCGTTCCGCCAGTTCACGGGCCAGCCGTTCAGCTTCAGGGCTCTCGATCGTCAGTGCCATAGAACCAGTTTACAGCGTGGGCGGGCGCGTTTGGGGCGCGCCCCATAAGCTACCGCCACCCGTGCCGCACCTGTCGCGCCAACGGCCATCCGCCACGGGCGCTCCACACCGAATCCATTGGAGAGACCACCATGCAGCTTCCCTGGGCACTCAAATTCGGCGTCTTCATGGCCCCCTTCCACAAGCTCGGCGACAACGTCGGCCTCGGCCTCGAACGCGACCTGCGCACCATCCGCTGGCTCGATGAACTCCGCTGGGACGAAGCCTGGGTCGGTGAGCACCATTCGGCCGGCTGGGAGACGATCTCCAGCCCCGAAGTCTTCATCGCCTACGCCGCCGCCCAGACGCGGAGCATCAAGCTCGGCACCGGCGTCGTCTCGCTCCCCTACCACAACCCCTACCACGTCGCCGAACGCATGGTCCTCCTCGACCAGCTTACGCGCGGCCGCGTGATGCTCGGCGTCGGGCCGGGCGCACTCCCCTCCGATGCCTTCCAGTTCGTCCTCGACCCTCCCCGACAGCGCCCCCAGATGGACGAAGCCCTGGGCATCATCACCGCCCTCCTCCGCGGCGAAGAGGTCACCCACGAGTCGGACTGGATCCACCTCCGCCAGTCACGCCTCCAGACGCCGCTCTACTCGGAGAAGCTGCCGACTTTCGTCGCCTCCACGCTCTCGCCCGCCGGGCCGACGATCGCCGGCAAGCACGGTGCGGGGCTGATCAACGTCTCCACCTTCATGCCGGCCGGCCTCGACCTCAGCGCCGTCTGGCAGATGTACACCGAGAACTCCGAGAAGCACGGTCACGTTGCCGACCGCCGGAACTGGCGGCTCATGCTCCCGATCTACATCGCCGAGACCCGTGAAGAGGCCTACCGCGATGTCTCCATCGAAGCCTACCGCTTCCAGAAGGAGTACTTCGGCGACACCCTCGGCCGCGCCTTCGAATTCCCGGGCGAGCCGTCACAGTTCGCCGAGATCATGGCCCAATCGGGCGGCGCGATCATCGGTACCCCCGATGACGCCATCGAGGCGATCGGCCGGATCTGGGAGATGACCGGCGGCTTCGGCGGCCTCCTCAGCCTCGCTCACGAATGGGCCCCGTCTGAAAAGATGCACCGCTCCTACGAGCTCTTCGCTCGCTGGGTCGCGCCCCATTTCCAGAACACCCTGAACGGCGTAACGACCGCCCAGCAGTGGGCCGCCACCAACAGCGCCGCCTTCAACCGCAACGAAGTGAGCGCCGTCGTGGCCGCCTTCAACACCCTCGGCGCACCGGCTCCGGAAGTCGTCTACGGGGAACAGACGAAGAAGTAAGGAAACGCGGCTTCCCGTCCGCCTGTCACGCTGACGGTGCGGCGGCTACGATGGTGGGAATGACTCGCCCCCTTCGTATCGCCGTCCTCGGCTCGACAGGCTCTATCGGCCGGCAGACGCTCGACGTGATCCGCCAGCTTCCCGACCGCTTCGAGGTCGTGGCGCTCGCCGCTGGCCGGAACACCGACCTTCTCGCCCGCCAGGTCGCCGAGTTCCGCCCCCGCTACGCTTGGGCCGATGCGACCTCGCCCGAACTCGCCGGAGCTATCGATGTGAGCGCTGCGAAGTGGCTCAGCATGGACGAAATCGCCCTCGCTGACGACGTTGACCTCCTCCTCGTCGGCACGGCGGGCGCCGCAGGCCTCATGCCGACGATCAACGCCCTCCACGCCGGCCGCCCGGTCGCCATCGCCAACAAAGAGGTGCTGGTCATGGCCGGCCACCTCATTCGCGGCGCCATGGAGAAGGGCGGCGGCTCCCTCCGTCCGGTCGATAGCGAACACTCCGCCATCTGGCAGTGCCTCTGGGGCGAAGAACGCCACGAGATCCGGCGCATCCTCCTCACCGCCAGCGGCGGCGCCTTCCGCGATTTCGACCGTGAGCAGCTCGCCGCCGTCACGCCTGAACAGGCACTGAACCACCCAACGTGGAATATGGGAGCGAAGATCACCGTCGATAGCGCGAGCCTCATGAACAAGGGAATGGAAACCATCGAGGCGATGTGGCTGTTCGATGTGCCCATGGAGAAGGTCGAAGTCGTGCTTCATCGTGAGTCCATCGTCCACTCTCTCGTCGAATTCAGCGACGGCAGCGTCAAGGCCCAGCTAGGAGTGCCGGATATGCGTCTCCCCATACAGTGCGCTCTCGCCTACCCCGAGCGTATGCCCGTCCCGCCGGCGCCCCCGCTCGACCTTGCGGCCATTGGGACGTTGCACTTCGGCGCGCCCGACATCTCACGTTTCCCCTGTCTCTCGCTTGCGATGGAGTCCGGCCGGCGGGGCGGCACCTACCCCGCCGTCATGGCCGCCGCCGACGAGATCGCCGTTTCTCGCTTCCTCTCCGGCGAGGCCGGCTTCCTCGATATCCCTATGATCATCGAGCAGGCGCTGGAGAAACACGAAGGAACACCCGATCCTGACATCGAGACGGTGATCGCGGCCGATGCCTGGGCGCGCCGCGTCGCCACCGGTATCCGCGTTGGAGCAGCTCGCTGATGGTATTTCTTGCAGGGTTCGATCTCGGGGCGATAGCCCAGTCGGCGTTGCCGTTCATCGGCCTGCTCCTCGTCCTCGTCGTTATTCACGAACTGGGCCACTTCTTCGCCGCCAAGATCTTCGGGATCAAGGTGCTCGAGTTCGGCGTCGGTTTCCCGCCCCGGATCAAAGGCCTCGTCTGGAAGAAGGGCGAGACCGAGTACACCCTCAACTGGCTCCCGATCGGCGGATTCGTTCGCCTGCTCGGCGAAGAGGACCCGACGGACCCGCGTTCGCTTGCCGCCGCTCCGCGCTGGAAGCGCCTGGTCGTGATGTTCGCGGGCGTCTGGATGAACGCCGTTCTCGCCATCATCCTCATGACCGTCAGCTTCATGGTCCCGCGTGAACGTGCCCTCAGCCTCGCCCAGGTGACCCAGGTCGCCGTTGACTCGCCCGCCGCCGAGGCCCAGGTCTCGGGCGAAATGCGCGATGGTTCGGCGGTCCTCCAGGGCCTCCAGCCCGGAGATATCGTCCTCCGCGTCGAGGGACGCGAGATTAAGAACACGAGCGAACTCATCTTCGCGAACCGGCTTAACCTCGGTGAGACCCAGGACTGGGAGATCAATCGCCAGGGTTCGACCCTCGACGTACGGGTGTACGCCCGCTGGCATCCGCCCGAACTCCAGGGCCCTACCGGCATTCGTGTCGGCGCCCCATCGACCTGTAGCGATGTCGATGCCGAGGGCAACGGGATCAACTGCCGCTTCCTCTACCCCTACACCGAGAGCGTCTCGCATCCGCTCTGGAAAGCCGTGCCGAAGGGCTTCCAGTCGCTGATCGACACCGTCATCCTCACCAAGAACGAACTCCAGGTCCGCTTCGGCGGCGGTGGCGGCGGTGCCGGCACGGGCGATGCACCCGCCTTCCAGGGCCCCGTCGGCATCGCTTCCTCCACCGGCGACATCATCGACGCGGCCGGTTGGCGCTCCCTGATTGAACTCGCCGCCCTCCTCAGCCTCAACCTCGCCTTCTTCAACGTCCTGCCCCTGCCCATGCTCGATGGCGGCCGCATCCTCTTCGTCCTCATCGAGATCGTGCGCGGCGGCCGACGGATCGCCCCCGAAAAGGAAGCGATGGTCCACTTCGCCGGCTTCGTCCTTCTGATGGCCAGCGTCGTCGTCGTGACCTACTTCGATATCGCCCGAATCGTCACGTAAGCTTC
>CAZQCR010000130.1:0-9284 GCA_964591745.1 uncultured Anaerolineaceae bacterium | reverse complement strand
CATTGAAAACTGAGCTGACCGTGGCCGATCGAGAGGCCCTGGCGGCGTTTGGCGTGTTCAACGGGGCGGTGAGCCCCCAGCGCGTGCTGCGAACGGCCCCGGCGGCGCTCTTCCACGCCGGGTTGGTGGTTACCGTAGGGCTCACGCTGCTCCCCTCGACGATCGAGGACGTGCGCCGCATTCGCGAGATGCGGGCGCTCCGGGGCGGGCCGACCGGCTTCCGAGGACTGCCCGGGTTGATCGTCCCGGCCGTTGTTGGCGGGCTGGACCGTTCCATGCGGCTGGCGGAGGCGATGGAGGCCCGGGGGTACGCTGCGGACTCGGCAGCTTCACGGGGCGCGCGGGTTGTTGGCGCGCTCTCCGCGCCGCTGTTCCTTGGCGCGGGCTGGTGCTGGTTCTACTACCCCTCGCTCAAGCCGCTGGGGTTGGCCATGGCGTTCGCCGGTGTGGCGGCGATTGTGGCCTGGGCGATGGCGGCGGCCCGGGGAAAGCGAACCACGTCGCTCAATCGCGAACGCTGGGCCCGGATGGACCGCGTCGCGACGGCCCTTTCCGCCGCGATAGCGCTGTTCGTGCTGGTGAGCGGGGAAGCCGGCTGGATCGACCTTCGCTATAACCCGTTCGCCGGGCTGGCCTGGCCCGGGTTCGCCCTGGTGGAGGGGGTGGTCGTGCTCCTGTGCGTCTGGCCTGTGGCTCCCCTGCTGCTGATGGCGCCTTCCGTGTCGCCGGCCGTGGAGGCGCCAGTGCCGGGCGCGCTGGTCGTGCGCACGTGATCGCCACGGTGAAGGGGGTCACTTACCGCTACCCCGGCCGGGAAGAGGCCGCGTTGAAGGACGTGAGTGTCTCGTTCGAAGCGGGGAGCTTCACCCTTCTCGCCGGGCCGTCCGGCGGAGGGAAATCGACCCTGCTCCGCCTTCTGAACGGGCTCGTTCCCCAGTTTCACGGTGGCCGGCTTGGCGGCGCGAGCTGTGTGGCGGGGTTCGATCCGGCGCGAACACCTACACGCCAAATGGCGACCGTCGCGGGGATGGTGTTCCAGGAGCCCGAAGCGCAATCGGTGAGCGAGACCGTCGAGGACGAAATCGCCTTCGGCATGGAGCAGCGGGGCATGGCGCCAGCGGTCATGCGCGAGGTCCTTGAGGGGTTGTTGCGAACGGTCGGTATCGAGCGGCTGCGCGGCCGGCGCCTGGCGACGCTCTCGGGTGGAGAGCGACAGCGGGTGGCAATCGCGGCTGTTCTCGCCATGAGGCCGCGGCTGCTCCTGCTGGACGAACCGACCTCGCAGCTCGACCCGGAAGGCGCCCGCCAGGTGCTGGAGACGGTCGAGGCGCTGCGGTTGGAGCACGACCTCGCGGTCATGATCGCCGAGCACCGGTTGGATGCGCTGTTTGCGAAGGTGGACTCGGTGATTGAAGTCAAGGAAGGCCGCGCACGCCAGATGACGGCGCGGGAGGCCGCGAAGGAGCTCGACGCCGGGCCTACGGTGGCGATGCTGGCGAGGGTGCTTGGCCTCGAACCAACGCCCGTCACGCTTGCGGAGTGCGCCGGGGCGATCGCCCTTCGCAACCGTGCGCCGTCGGTCGTGGTGGCGGCACACGCTTCTCCGGGAGCGGAGCTGCTGAACGTGTCCGGGGCGACGGTGCGGTACGGTGCCACGATGGCCCTGGCCGCCGTCACGCTTTCGGTACGCCAGGGCGAGGTAGTGGCACTGGTTGGCCCGAATGGGAGCGGGAAGTCGACGCTCTTCCGGGCGATAAGCGGCCTTGTGAAGTTGGATGCGGGCGAGGTCCGGTTCCGGGGAACGGTTGCTCCGCGGAGTGTTGGAGCACGTACGGCGGTGGCGGGCTACCTGCCCCAGGACCCGGCGATGGCGCTCTACCGGGATTCCGTAGGGGACGAACTGGCCGAGTCACTCGGATACCGCGGTTCGAGCAAACAGGCGGCGGCCGAGGCGATGAAGACGTGGGACATCGAGGCGTTTTCGGCGCGCAACCCGCGCGACCTGAGCGTGGGACAGCAGCAGCGGGTGGCGGCGGCTGCCATGCTGGCCCACGAACCGGACCTTTGGATGCTCGATGAGCCGACGCGCGGAGCGGACTACCGGGCGAAAGCGTGGCTTGCGGAACGGCTGCGCACGCACGTGGCGGGCGGGGGAGCGGCGATCGTGGCGACGCACGACCTGGAGTGCGCGGCCACGTTCGCCACGCGCGTGGTCGGCCTCGCGGAGGGAGCGGTAGCGTTCGACCTCGCGGCGCGGCGTGCCTTTGCGGTGGATGGCCCGCTTCCCACCCAGGTGGCCCGGCTGGTGCCCGGGGCGACAACGCTGAGCGAGGTGCGCGGGTGAGACGCCGCCTATGGCTCGTGGCCGCGGGACTGCTGGGGCTGAGCGCCATCGGCGTGGTGCGGGCCGATGGGGAAGTCGGCCTGCTGATCCAGAATGGCGATACGATCGAGACGTACTGTCTCGCCTTCGAAGGCGATTCGGTGGGCGGGGAGGTCATCCTGGACCGCGCGGGGATCACAATCGAGCAGTTCGGTGGCAGTGGTGGCCGAACGGTCTGCGCCCTGGACGACGTGGGGTGCTTCGACGCGGGGAGCTTCAACGATTGTTTCTGCCAGTGCGAGGGCGGGACCTGCACGTACTGGGCCTTCTTCACGCAGCGTTACGGCGCGGGCTGGGTGTATTCGTCGATCGCCTTCAACCTCACGCGGTCCCGCGATGGTGACCTGCAAGGCTGGAAGTGGGGTCGGGGCGGTTCGCAGAGCGCGCCCGTGCCGGCAGCGGCGAGCTTTGAGGCGATCTGTGGCCATCCACCTCGTGGTGGGGCGGATGTGACAACGGTGTCGCCTTCGCCAACTGGTACCGCGACCCCGAACGCGTCAACGGAGACTCCGGCGTCGCCCACAGAGACGCGGACCACTTCGGCAAGCGGCACGGCGGCCGCTTCGCCGGCCGCCTCGCCGGCCTCGCCATCCGCCACCGGGACCAGCCCGGCAACCGGCGGATGGATGACGATGGCGCCTGCCGGTAGCCCGGCGACCGTAACGATAACGGTGGTCTCGCGAACCGGGACTGCCCAGGGCGTGCCCGCGACGGGGCCGAGTGGCGAGGACGATGCGAGCGGGCCCGGCGGCCTCTTCGTCTTTGCCGGGGTCGCGGCAGTGCTCGCCGCGGGTGTTGGTGCCGCCGTTGTGGTGAGGCGTCGCCGTGGCGCTTGAACAATCGATGGCGCGTGGTCTGCGCCTTCGGGCGGTACCGCTCCACTGGCTCAGCTTCGGCGTGCTGAACCTGATGGGCGTGCTCGCCTATCTTCACCCGTTCTTCTTCGCGGAGGCGACACGGCGGGATCCGCGGTGGTTCGAACACAGCACGGACGCGCCGCTGATCTTCGGCGGTATCGGGGCGCTCTGCATGCTCCTCGTCGTCTCTGATCTCACGGATGGGCGGCTGAATAGCAAGTCGCTGGCGGCGCTGGGCGTGTTGGCGGCGTTTGCCGCGGTCTTCCGGACGATCACGCTCCCGGCCGGGGCGAACCTCTACTTCTTCCTGGTGATCCTCGGTTCCTACGCCTTCGGGGTGCGAATGGGTTTCCTCCTCGGTGCGCTTTCGTTCTTCCTGAGCGCGTTGATAACGGGAGGCGTTGGGCCGTGGCTGCCGTTCCAGATGTTCGCGAGCGCCTGGATGGGGGTCAGCGCGGGGCTCCTGCGGCCGTTGGCGGTGAGGTTGGCCCTCGGGGTTCGCTGGCAGGTGGCGCTGCTGGTGGTGTTCGGGGCGGCCTGGGGGCTGCTGTTCGGGGCGATCACGAATCTCTGGACGTGGCCCTTCTGGGTGGGCGGCCCCGATGTGACGTTCGAACCGGGAATAGGCGCGCTGGAGGCCCTGCGGCGCTACTGGAATTTCTACCTGCTCACGAGCCTGGGCTGGGATCTGATGCGGAGCGTGTGCAACGCTCTCGTGCTGGCCGTGTTGGGTGGGCCGCTCTTGCGGGCGCTGCTGCGGTTCCGGGCGCGATTCTGGTGGGAGCCCGAGGATTCAGCGTAGGATTGAGTTTGGACGGGCCGGCCACCGTCGGTGAGGCTGTGCCCGCTGAGGTGAGACAGCGATGGACGAAGTACGGCACCGTGAGGCGGAGCGGCGGCTCTGGGAGTCCCTCGGCGTGGCGCCGGCCGAACAGTGGCTGCATCTCGCACACAGCGGTGCAACGGTCCGGGTCCAGGAGCTGGGGGAGGGCCCGCCAGTCGTGTTCGTGCACGGCGGCTCGATCAGCGGGACGAGCTGGGCGCCACTCGCCGCCCGGCTGGAAGGGTTCCGCTGCATCCTGGTTGACCGTCCGGGGTGCGGCCTGAGCAAGCCGCTGGCAACCAGGTTCGATGACGTGAAGCAGCTTGGGGCGTTCGCTGAAACGTTCATCGTCGACCTGCTGGACGCCCTTCAGCTGGAGCGCGCTCACGTGGCCGCAACTTCGTTCGGTGGGTACACGGCGCTCCACGCGGTGGCGGCGCACCCGGGGCGTGTGGACCGCTTTATCGAGTTTGGGTGGCCGATAGGCGCGCCGATCATTCACACGCCGCTGGTGATGCGGCTGGCGTCCGTGCCGCTGGTCGCCCGGCTCGGCACGGTCATGCCGCCCAGCCCATTTGCAGTCCGGGCGATTCTCCGGGGGATAGGGCTGGGCGCCGCGCTCAAGGCCGGGCGCATTTCGCAGGAGGGGTTGGACTGGTTCCTTTCGCTGCTGCGCGATACCGACACGATGCGCAACGAGCTCAGGGCCGGCCCGCGCTTACTCTCGCCGATTGGGGGATTCAACGAGAGCCTGCGCTTGTCCGCCGACTTCCTGGCCAGGATCAAGACGCCCACCTACTTCCTCTGGGGGGAAGAAGACCCGTTCGGCGGCGCGGAGGTCGCTCGGCAGTTCGTCAGCCAGATCGAAGGCGCGGAGCTCGAACTGATGCCCGGCGCGGGCCACGCGGTGTGGATGGACAACGCGGACCACGCGGCTTCGGTTACCAAGAGGTTCCTGGCGGGGTAGACATCGGCCCCATGCGGGACGATGCCCGGTGGCTCAGGCGGCGAGCATGCGCCGGGAAACGCGGACGGCGTTCCGGCCCGTTTCTTTGGCCTTGTAGAGCGCGTTGTCGGCCGATTCGAGGAGGTCACCCGGGGACTCGGTCCGTTTCGCTTCAACGGCGGCTCCGCCGATGGAGACGGTCACCTTGACGCTCTTGAGGAATCCCGCGCTGATCTTCAGCCGCTCGATGCCCACGCGGATTCGTTCGCCGGCTTCGGCTGCGCCATCGATATCGGTATCCGGGAGAACGACGGCGAATTCGTCGCCGCCGAAGCGCACACCGAGGTCCGCATCGCGGATGACTGAGCGGATCGTCTCAGCCAGGCGAACGAGGACTTCATCGCCAACGCGGTGGCCATGCTTGTCGTTGACTTCTTTGAAGTAGTCGATATCGAGGACGAGGAGGCTCAGTTCCCGCCCGTAGCGCCGGGCGATCCGGAACTGTTCGTTCAGGAACTCATCGAAGTGGCGGCGATTGGCGAGCCCGGTCAACGGGTCGGTGGAGGCTTCGGCGGACAGCCGGACGGTCTCCTGCTCGAGGGCTTCGGTCTTCAGCTCGAGGGTGACGTTTTCGCGTGAGGCTTCGAGGGCCACTTCGGAAAGGACGGCGTTCGCCCGGAGGAGGATCTCGGTGGTGTCGAGCTGGCGGACCTCCGGGAGGTCGAACGAAGCTCGGAGAGCCTTGGCCTCGGCGGAGGCGCTTTCGATGATCTCCCGGGACTTTTCCGCGCTGAGGCCGAACCAGGCCTCGCAGCGGGAGCGGAAGGACTCGATCGCTTCGCCCGGGGCGGCGCCGAGAGCGACATCCGCGAGGTCGGCGCCGATGGCGACGAACCGGGCGAGTGGCTGGTGGACCTCGGGAGCGGCAGCCGGGTCTGGATAGTGAGCGATGCCATCGACGAAGCTCTGGGGCAGATTCCAGCGGGCGGCGAGCTCAGCGCCGAGCTGGGCGTGGTCTGTGCCAAAGGCCTGCCGTTCCTTGTCGCGAAGGAGATCGTAGTCGCCGCCGCTAGCGGCGATGACCGCCTGGTACTCCTGGACGAGGACCTGATTGAGGGCGAGCACGCCGATACTGTGGAGGAGGCCGGTGAGGAAGGCCTCTTCTCGCATGGGGGAATTCACGGCGCGGGCGAGGGCCCTTGCGCCTGTGGCGGCGAGGAGGCTTCGCTGCCAGAACTCTGTGTGGTCGAATCCGCCTTCTTCGCTTTTGCGGATGCCGGATACGAGCGAGAAGCCGAGCGCGAGGGTACGCACCGTGCGCAACCCCAGGACCATGATGCTATCGCGCAGGTTGGTAACGCCCCGAACCCGGCCGTAAAACCCGGAGTTCGCGGTGCGCAGGATGCGGGCCGAAAGGGCCGGGTCGGCCGCCAGGGTCCTGGTCAGCATATCGATACTGACGTCCGGCTCCTGGACGAGTTCGATGATCCGCACCGCGACAGCCGGGAGGCTGGGCAGGGCCGTCGAAGTCAGAACCTTCTGAATCATTCCTGACGCATCGGGAGACAGTGTTGGTCGGGGCGAGCTTGCTTGGTCCACGCGTGGGTTATCGGCAGCACGGAAGGAGCCCCGCATAGGGAAAACCCTGAGTTGGCCTTGCGGAGCGGGAATACGCAGAAAGCCGGGCCTGGAGAGGCCCGGCTTTCTGTGTTACTCCTGAGGGGGCAGCGTCACTGGCCGCCGGCGGCGCCAATGGCCTCGACAGCCTGCTCGTGGGCTGGTTCGGGGACGTGAGCTACGCGCCGGGAACCCTTCTCGGCCACACGGTAGATGAGGCCCTGCCCGCTCGCCAGCTTTGCCTGTGCGTGGAGCGCGGGCATGCTGGCGAAGAAGAAGGTGATGATCGCCATGAGTGGCCACATGGCGAAGCCGGCCGCCGCCTTCGCCGGGCGCACGTACGTGGGCCGCGGACCGCGCGTGCGGTACTCGAAGAAGGCGAGGACGATAAGCGGCACGATGCAGATGGCGATCATCATGCCGGGGAGGTTGAGCCACATGGTTGGTTCGACGATCGCGGTATCGTCAAGGGCGAACCAGTTCGTCGGGGCGAAGATGTTTTCCGGGTGCCAGCCGGGGCCGGGCACGGGGTAGCGGTGCGTCCACCACTCCGGCATCGGCGCCCCGAGGCTGCCGGCCATCTTCGAAGGAAGGAAGACGCCAAGGGTAACGATGTACCACTGGGCCATCCAGAGGGAGTGCACCTTGGAGACGGAGAGGGCGAGGACGACCTTGCGGCGGAGGGAGAGCGGCGACTTGCGATTCAGGGTCGAACGCCAGGCGTACGGGATGTCGCTCGCGCCCCAAGCGTGGCGAACGCTCTGAGCGTAGTGGGCCCGGAGGGTCTTGAACCAGCCATCGGTGAGCACGCAATCGTTGCCCAGGGGAAGGAAGAGGCCCTGGCAGTTCACGCGGTCTCCGAGGGTGTAGGAACACTTGAGGAAGAGGTGCCAATCTTCCGGGATCACTTCTTCGTCCCAGTAGTCGACATCGAAGAGCATCTGCCAGCTGAGTGAATAGCAGGAGGTAGGGAAACGGACGCTGCCGGGCAGAAGAAGGTTAGACATGCGGTTGACGCCCGAGAGCCCATCGGTGATGCGAAGGGGTGCGGGGATGTCCCAGATGTTGTTGCTGTTGAAGATCGCCGGCTGCCAGAAGGTGCGATAGCGGTCCGGAGCGGTGAGGAAGAGGTAGTTCAGCGCTTCGAAGTGATGAGGATGGAAGACGGCGTCGGCATCGCAGCTGGTGATGCTATAGCGGGAGAGCTGGTCCCCGCCGTGCTCGATCAGCCGTTCGTAGGCGTTGCGGGCGGCCCATGCTTCGTTGGAGCCCTTACCCGGCGCTTCGCCATGAAGGCCATACGGGTGAAAGGTGGCGAACATATCGGCGAAGTGGGAACGGAACTTGAGGATGAGCCGGGCGGACTTGGGATGGGACTCGGCTTCGCGGTCCTCCATGGCCATAACGATCACGAGTTGGCTGGCGTTGGCCTGGGCGGCGAGGGAGCGCAGGGTCCGTTCAAGGCCGTCTTCGCTCTCCTTGTAGTTGGGGATAATGACCATGTGGCGGGGCCAATCCCACGCTTCGGTCTGGGCGTGGCCGGGGAGCCAGGCGCAATACTTGGCCTGCCAGTTGGTGGCCTGCCACTGCTTCAGCCTTCGCAGCCCGAAGACGCAGGCGACAGCCACGCCGTAGGAGCGGAAAACCCAGTAGGCGAAGAAGGCGACGATCCCGATCGCCAGCACCCATGGCGCGTAAAAGGGCGCCCAGAAGATGGAGCTGGCGAGAAAGACGGAAAGGGCGATGGGAAGGAGGTTCCAGAGCCGCTCACGCGTCCGTCCTGGGGAGAAGACGGAGAGTTCCACGCGAGGTGCGGGACTGGGCCGCGAGATCTCTTCGCGCCGGGGAGAACGTAGAGCCATGTGAAGGCCTCAACCGAGGTCTTCCAACGCCGCCGAGGTTAGCTGTCGGGCTGCGGCCGGAGATAGCCGCTCCGCCCTCGCCAGCGCGCCAGGTGGCGTGCGGCCCGGGCGGATTCGCCCCGAAGTATTGGTTCCCCCGTTCCGCCAGCGCGGACTAGGCGTGCGAGTGATCGCGAGTTCAGAATTGGTGCTGGCGCCTCCTCTGTCAAGCGGGGAAGGCCCGGGATCCGCTGGCGGCCGAGGGCGGGCGGTCCGTGTACGATGCTGTTGGAGCGTGAGCGCAAGGCGCTCGTCCGTTCCCAATCCGGCGTGAGGAATCTGAGGCTTGCAGTATTTCGCCTGGCGGCTGGTGAACGTGGTGCTCGCCCGGACGCCTCTGCGGTTGAGTTACGCCGTGGCCTGGTTGTGCGGCACGGTGGGGTTCATCTGCTGGCGGCGCGGCCGCAGGGCGACGATGCGGAACTATCGCCGTGTCCTGGCGACGGAAGACGCCGCCGTGTTGCGCCGCATGGGACGCGCTTCGCTGGTGAGCTACTGCCGCTACCTTGCCGATTTCGTGCGACTGGCGTCACTCTCGCGTGATGACGTGGTGCGGCTGTGTGACCCCGGCGACCGGCTGGAAGCGCTGGATGTCGTGCTTGAGCGGGGGAAGGGCGTGGTGATCGCCTCGATGCACTTCGGCAACTGGGACCTGGGCGCCAGTGCCACGGCGGCGCTCGGCTACCGGGCGTCGGTCGTCGCCGAGTCATCGGGCGACGCGCGGCTGGATGCGATGGTGATCGGCGTGCGGGAGCGG
>CAZQCR010000129.1:0-9299 GCA_964591745.1 uncultured Anaerolineaceae bacterium | reverse complement strand
GGCGCCGACCTCTATGGGGCGCGACGGCTAGCCATGGAGGGCGCCCGCGGCCGGGCAATCCGGCGTTTTCATCGCGGTATCCGGCTCGCCGAACGTTCGGGCCAACGCCTGGAAAACGCGCTCATGCGCACCGACCTTGCCGCCCTCCTCCCGCATGGTCCGGAACGTACCCGGCACCTCGACCGCGCGCGGGATCTCTTGCGGGAGTGTGGCGCCGAACCTACGGTGCATGTGCAACACGCGGCAGGCGAGAAGACGGGATGAGAACGTACATCGAGCGCCACGGTGACCTAGTCCTCAAACCACCGATCCTTGCCGACCGGCTCAAGATGTTCGCCTTCCTCATCGAAGGGCAGTCAGCCGCGCTCCAGGCGTTGCTGGATGCGTCGCTCAACATGGTCGACGGCAGCCCGTTCCACTTTCGCCCGCTCGCCCGGCACATCCTGGTCAGCTTCGAAGAAATCGCCCATCTCGCCTCCGGCGACCCAACCGACCGCGACATCGGCTGGGCGAGCGAGCGGGAGGTCGCGATCTGGATGCTCGTGGGGACGCCGGGCCTGGACCGGCCGTTCCTTTACAACCCATACATCTTCGTAGACAACCCGATCACCATGACGATCGGCCGCGAAGTCTACGGCTTTCCCAAGCAGGCTGGTTGGGTAGAGTTGCCCAGCGTCGAGCCCCTCACGCCATTCTCCGTCGATGGGCAGGCGGTCGCCACCCTCGGCGCGGGCAACCCCATCACCCGTGAACGCCTCATCACCATCACGCGCGAGGCCAACGCTCCGGGACCAGCGGCGGAGTCCTGGGAGGCGCTCGACATGGTGTGGCGCAGGGTGCTCACCCACATCGGCGCCGCCGACCACCACACGCTCCGGCGGCGCAGGTGGTTGCCGCGCTGGCGGTCTGCGGGTGCCATCTCCCGCGCTCGCCATGTCGTGGCCAGCCTTCCGCACCTTGTGCGGGCGCTCATCTCGCTCGGCAAAACGGAGATCCACCTCGCGGAATCGTTCTCCGGCGGCCGGGTGCCCATCCTGCTCCTCAAGCAGTTTCGCTCAGCTGGAGACAACGCCGAGGCGGCCTACCAGGCCCTCGTCACCTCAACCGTCTCGCTTCGCGGCTTCCACGGCGCCGGGCTCCTCGCGGGTAAGCACACCTGCCAGTTTGCCAGCCTGGCGAGTCATCCTTTCGCCGCCGACCTCGGCTTCGCCAGCCCAGCCGCGCCCGTGACCATGGGCTTCTGGGTGGACGTAGACTTCACGCTGGCCGCAGGCCAGGAACTCTGGAGGGCAAGCTGATGACTGAACCACGGCGTATCGCGATCCTCGGTGGCGGGATGGGTTCGCTCAGCACCGCCTACTGGCTAACCTCCGCACCCGACTGGCGCGAACGCTATTCGGAGATCACCGTCTACCAGGTGGGCTGGAGGCTCGGCGGCAAGGGAGCGAGCGGCCGCGGGCCCCAGGGCCGGATCGAAGAGCATGGCCTCCACGTCTGGCTCGGCTTCTACGACAACGCCTTCCGCCTGATGCGGGAGGTCTACGCCGAGACCGCCAGGGCCCCCGCACCATCCCCTGGCGCGGCCGGCCTGTTCCGCACGTGGACCGATGCCTTCAAGCATCGGCCATGGGTCCAAATGGAAGAGCGCGACGGCGACAGCTGGAAGCTCTGGTCGCTGACGTTTCCCCAGGATGACAGCCTGCCCGGCGGACCCCCGCCCTCTGCGGAGCCCTCGTCTTGGCACTACTGCGAGCGCATCCTCTCCTGGCTGTGGGGCCACGCCACCGGCGAGATGCCCAGTGAGGCTTACCGGGGCCCCGGCGGCCGTATCCGCAAGTGGTTCCACCGGCTCATCTCCTCGTTCCGCCGGGCCGAGCGGATGGCGAAACAGGTATTCGATGCGGCCGGTCTCGCAGCATTGGACGAAGCCCGAGGCCTCGCGAAAGAGCTCGGGAGCGTCCACCCGCATCTCCATTCGCCCGAGAAGCACCTGGCCCTCGCCGGGCACCTCGAACGCGCCGTCGCGCACACCCGCGCGCAGCTATCCGGCACGGCCTCCTCGCTCGGCGACGACCTCCGGCGCGCCCTCATGATGGCGGACCTCGGTGCTAGCATGCTCATCGGCCTTCTCCGCGATGGAGCCTTCCACCACGGCCTCGAACCGCTCGACTTCTGGGACTTCCGCGAGTGGCTCGGCCGCCACAATTGCTCGCCCGCGGCTATCAATTCCGCTCCCGTGGCCGCGCTGTACGACCTCGCCTTCGCCTACCAGGACGGGGACCCTCAGAAGCCGCAGTTCGCGGCAGGAACCGCCACCCTCGGGCTGCTTCGCCTCTGCCTCGACTACAAAGGTGCCATCTTCTGGCAGATGGAGGCGGGCATGGGCGATACCGTCTTCACGCCGCTTTACTTCGTGCTCAAAGCACGCGGCGTGCGCTTCAAGTTCTTCCACCGCGTCGAGGAGCTGGGCCTCGGGGACGACAACCGGCAGATCGACACAATCACTATGTCCGAACAGGTGAAGCTCCGGCCGGGCCTCGAAGAGTATGACCCGCTGCAACCAGTGGGTGAGCTGCTCTGCTGGCCGTCCGAGCCCCTCCGCGAACAGGTCGAGGATGGCGAACGGCTCGCTGGCTACAATCTTGAGTCCTTCTGGACGGACTGGCCCAACGCCCGTACGTTCGACCTCCAGCGCGGGCGTGACTTTGACGACGTGGTGCTCGGCATCTCGGTGGGCGCACTTCCATTTCTCACCAAGCAGCTCATGGCCGCCGACGAGCGGTGGGCGGCCATGGTCACGGGCCTCCAGACAGTCCGTACGCAGGCCAGCCAGCTCTGGTTCGCCCCGGACACAGCCGCGCTCGGTTGGAAGTCGAGCACCGCACTCTTCGGTTCGTACGTGAACCCATTCAGTTCAGGCTCCGATTTCAGCCACCTGATACCACGCGAGCGCTGGCAGGAGCCGAACCTCCCGCATAGCCTCTGGTATCTCTGCGACGCCATGCCCGACGCCGGAGAGCCTTTTCCCCCGCGCACGGACGCGGGCTTTCCTCGCCGCGCCTACGAACAGGTGCGCGCGAACACCCGCGACTTCCTTGGCAGCGCCGGCGATCAGATTTGGCCTGCCGCCGCCCCTACGCCCGGCGACTTCCGCTGGGAGATGCTGGTCGATCCGTCGGGACAGACGGGCGCAGAGCGGCTCGACGCCCAGTTCTTCCGAGCCAACATCGACCCATCGGAGCGCTACGTCCTGTCGGTCCCACGCACCACCACCCTGCGCCTCGGCCAGGGTGAGTCAGGCTTCGACAACCTCTTCCTCGCGGGTGACTGGACGAAGGTCTACCTCAACGCCGGGTGCATCGAGTCTGCGGCGACCTCCGGCATGCTCGCCTCGAACGCCATGTGCGGCTTCCCCGCCATCGACGACATCGCCGGCCGCTCTTCGTTCGAACCCCGCCCTGGTACGTAGTCCTGGACCGCCGGAGGGGCGCCCCAACCAGCTCGATGGGTGATGCATTTGTCGTCTCGCGGACGGCCACGCCACGGGCGTCGAGCGCCGCGACCGCGATCAACCGTCGGATCTTGGGGACGGAGTCGAGGCCTTCGAAGTCGTAAACGCCCGAGACGATCCGTTCGCGTCGGCGCCGCTGGCCGCCGGAAGCAAACGTGGCCCGGTCCGTGGGATCGCGCAGCCCGATGCGCGTACGTCCACCCTCTTCACGGATTGGCCAACCCGAGTAGCTTTCGCAGGACGAATGCCTCTCCAAGTTGTGCGTAGCTGTGAGCGATGGAGGTGAAGGACACGAAGAACTCCTTCGGTCGACCGTCCCACAGTCCGGCGACCCAAGCGGCGTTTGGCCCCAGCGCCCCTTCCTCGTGAAGCCGGTTCAACTCCAGAGCTCCGACATTGTCGGACAGACGCTCAATGGTGAGGCCGTCGATTATTTCGCGGGTCCGCTGCCCAACCGCCGCGCGATAACCACGAAGCGCGGGCACATCAACGCTCGCGCTGAGTTCGCTGACTTCGTCGCTGGTCATGCCGGTCCCGATGTCCCGCCGCGCGACGTTCAGGCGGTGGATCCACCCCGACTCGTGGAGCACCTGCGAGCGGTCGGCGACCACCAAGTTCATCGCCACATCCTCCGAGCGAGCCATATGCCAGAGGAGCCATGCGATCGAATTCAGCTCTCCGGGCCGGGTGCGGGCCTGGTCGTCGCTCAAGCCGTCCATAACGAGGTCCTCGAGCGGGAGGTCACTGACCGCCATGGCGGCGGAGTGAGTGCGGGCGTGTTGATTCAGGAGATGTTGTCGAATGTCCACGAATCGCCTCTCTTTTGGGATCTACTTTGGTCAGCGGTCTGACTGAGCTGCCTGCTCACCCGATGTCACTCGCGCAGCGACTTCGAGCGCACGCACGATGGCATGTTCGATACTCGATAGCGCCCCGACTGCGCGCTCTGCCATTGATTCTCTGGAGCCGAGCTGTGCATGGACCTCCCTCAGGATGCTCTGGTAATCGCCCTCGTTGCTGGGCGATATGACGGCGTCGATAGAGGCGAGCAATTGGTCGGCGGCACCAAGCAGTTGGGCCGCCTCCGCCGCATTCTTGGTCCCGCTCGCAACGCCAGCGATACCAACGATGCACTCCGCTATCCCCAGCTGGTCGTGCTGCTCGCGGAATAGCTTCAGGCTCTGCGAGAAGTACCTCGCGGCCGCGGGGTATTGGCCTCTCCGCCGCGCAACGTGCCCCAGGTTATGCAAGACCCCGCTTCGGCTGCTCACGTTTCCCAGGCCTTCGAAAGCGATGAGGCTGTCCTCGTAGAATTTGGCGGCACCGTCGATGTCGTCCTGGGCGCGCGCCACATCCCCCAGGGCATTCAGCGTCTGAGCCACCAGCCAGGGGTCACCCACCTGCCGCCTGATAGCAAGTGACTCTTCTAGCAAGGCTCGAGCCCGTTCATAGTCGTGGCCGCGCAAGGCGATCCTGGCCAGGGTGCCAAGAGGGATTGCGAGGCCCCACCGGTCGCCCGACTGGCGGAATAGTAGGGTGCACTCCTCGGCGATGGCACGTGCCTCGTCATATTCACCCATTGCATATACGAACATGGCGAGCTGACCAAGCGCGAACGCAACATTCCACGTGTCTCCGAGGTCCCGGAACAGGGCCACCGCTTCGATTCCACGACCCTTCGCCTGTGTATGGTGGCCTTGCATGTACGCGAGGGCGGCGGAGCCGTTAAGCACCTGGCCCCGCGACTTGCGAAGCTGTAGATCGGTAGCGATGAGCAATGCACGATTGATCCAGGCCTCACCCTCGTCGAGCTTGTTCCGCTCCATCCAAAACCACCAGAGAGCGGCGACCAGGCGGACGAGCAGTCGCGCTCCGTCGGGTGTTTCGTCGCTCCATTGGAGCGCGGCGCGCAAGTTGTCGTTTTCGCGCCCAAGGAGTTGGAGCCACCGGCCTCGGTCAGCCCCACGCATATGAGACTCGGCCGCTTCGGCCAGCGCGACGAACCATGCGAGGTGGGCATCGCGCGTCGCGCCACCTTCAGCGGCGTCGATGAGCTTCTCGCTCGAGTACTCGCGAATGGTCTCCAGGTACCCGTAGCGCGGCGTTGGCTCTTCCTCAAAAACGACCAGAGAGCGATCTACGAGTTGGGCCGCCAGGTCGAAGACTGCGCCGCTGCCGATCACTTCGTCCGCGCAGACTGCCTCGGCGGCTTCCAACGTCCAGCCCCCGACAAAGACCGACAGCCGTCGAAAGAGAGTCCGTTCTCCCTCCGTGAGCAGCTGGTAGCTCCAGTCGATGGTGGCGCGAAGCGTCTGCTGGCGAGGAAGCGCCGTCCGGCTGCCGCCGGTTAGGAGGCGAAACCGGTCTTCCAGCCGCGCCTCGATCTGGTTTGCCGAGAGCGACTTCACTCGGGCGGCGGCAAGTTCGATGGCGAGCGGCACGCCATCAAGACGCGAACAGATGCGAGCAACGGTTGGTGCGTTGGCATCCGTGAGTGCGAAGTGGGGAGCCGCCGCCGCCGCTCGCTCCTTGAAGAGCTGCACGGCTTCGTACGCCGACACGGACTCCAGGGTCAGTTCCCTCGAATCTGGCGAGGGAGGGACTGAGAGCGCCGGAATCGCCATCACGGTTTCGCCCGGCAGAGCCAACGCCTCACGACTGGTCGCGAGGACGCGGAGCGACGGACACGAGCTGAGCAACCCGTCCACCAGCACTGCACATCCGGCGATCACGTGTTCGCAGTTGTCCAGCACCAGGAGAAGCTGCCGTGCTTGAAGGAATTCCGTGAGCCTGGCCATCAACGGTCGTGAAGGCTCGTCACCGAGCCCAAGCGTGGTCGCTACCGCAGACGGAACGCCTTCCGGGTCGGCCAGAGGCGCTAGGTCGGTGAACCAGAGGCCGTCGCCGAAGTTGTCCAGCAGCTCTGCTGCCGTCTGCAACGCGAGGCGGGTCTTGCCGGTCCCGCCAGGGCCGGTCATGGTCACAAGTCGCGAAGCCGCGAGCAGTTCCTTCGCCTCGGCGATTTCGCGCTCCCGGCCGATGAACGACGAAAGTTGTGCCGGCAGGTTGTTCGAACGCGAGGTAAGGGTTCGGAGGGCCGGGAACTGGCGTCGGAGGCTAGGCGCGAGGAGCTGGAAAATCTCCATCGGCCTGCGGAGGTCCTTAAGTCGGTGGGCGCCCATCGGCAGTGCGTCAAGACCCGCCGCGAGTTCCCGCGCGAGGTCGTAACTGGCTTCGGACATCAGGATCTGATCGCCGTGGCCGGCGGACAGCAGCCTGGCAACACCGTTCAAGGTGGGCCCAAAGTAGTCGTTGTCCCGCTCCTCAACGTCTCCCGAGTGGATCGCCGCCCGAACGTGGAGCTCGGGTCCTGGCCACGGTTCACGCGCAAGCGCCTCCTGGATTGCGACGGCCGCGGCAATCGCGTCCGGTGGAAAATCGAAGACTGCGTAGAACGCATCGCCGCCCGTCTTGAACACCTTCCCGTTCGCACCTTCGATGCAACCGCGGAGGATGGTGTCGTGGCGGCGTAAGGCTGCGCTCATCTCGTCCGGACGCGTCTCCCACAGGGCTGTGCTTCCTTCAATGTCGGTGAAGAGGAAGGTCAGCGTGCGAGCCGGGACGGTCATCAATTGGGGGCTCCAATCGCGGGCCCCGATCCTAGCACAGCGCGACTCCTCATGGTCGGGCATACGTCACGATGAACCGATCGTGACGGCTGAGTTGCCAGGGCGAGAACAGACCCCTTCCGGGGGTCTGCGCTCACGCCGCTTGCACGGTCGGGGCGGGCTACCCACCAGCCACCGCCCTGGAGTCAGCCGTTGCCGACACGGACGGGACGATCGCGGCCATCCGGCGCGGCGCGATCTCGACCGCCGTTGTCCAGGATGGCCTCCGCAACTTCCGCCGCGTCTACGACCACCTCCGGCCCTACGAGAAGCACGACCTGCTTCGCGCCCTCCTCCGCCAGGCCACCGTCGGAGACCGCGACATACGGATCGAACTCTACCAAGAAGCCTGCGCAGGGTTTGCGCAGGCTTCACAAAGCGTCTCACGCTCTGGGCATATCGAGTGGCTCCCCGGCAGGGGCTCGAACCCCGAACCTATCGGTTAACAGCCGATCGCTCTACCATTGAGCTACCGAGGAAGGCCTTTCCAGTGTCCCGCCAACCCCCGAAAGGCGCAACCCGGAACCCCCCGATTCACCCTTCCGCCGCCCCTGAGAACCGCACCGCGTAGGCTGGCGCAGGGTCCACACCCCCCGGCACGTACACCGCGACGCCCGCCTCTTCCTGCTGAAAGCGCAGCGGCCCGCCGCCCACCAGCGACACTTCGCAGCCCGGCGAGAGCCGTAGACCGTGGAAGAACCGCGGACCCGCTTCCGGCGCCCGCAGCACGTGCGCGAACAGGTCCGCGCCCTTGCGGACGAACCGCACCTCGGTCCCCTCGTCCATCGTTCCGGCCGCCCGTGACCACGGCCGCGTGCCGTAGACCGCCTCGCCGTTCGCCCCCAGCCAGCGCCCGAAGCCCCGTAGCCGCGACTCCTGGACCGCCGGTATCGTCCCGTCCGCCATCGGCCCGACGTTCAGCAGCAGGTTCCCGCCCTTGCTCACCGTATCGATGAACATGTGCACCAACGCCTCCACCGAGAGGTAGTCCTCCTCCGGCTCCTCGCGGTTCCAGCCGAACGCATGCCCGATGCCACGCACCGACTCCCACTTCTTCGCCGCTATCCCCGCCACCTCCTGGTACTCCGAGGTCTTGAAGTCGTGGTGGCCCGTCGCCCGCATCCCCTCCGGCCCCATCGAGGCCTTCCAGCGGTCGTTCACCACCCCGTCCGGCACCTTCGACCAGTAGTAGGCGAAGAGCTCCTCCAGCCGTTCCCGCGGGCCCGGCATGAAGATGTCGTTCCAGAGGCAGGCCGGTTCGTAGCGGTCGATCAGCTCCACCCAGTGGGCGAAGGCGTAGTCGATGTACTCCGGCGAACGCGGAATCGCCGCCCCCAGCGTCTCGAACGACGTGATCGGCACATCGTGAAACGGCCAGTCCAGCCCGCCCGAGTAGTAGAGCCCGTAGCGCATCCCCCGCTCGCGCACAGCCTCGCCCAGCTCGCCGACCAGGTCCTGGTCCGCGTGGTACCAGGCCGGCATCTTCGGGTTCGAGTGCGCGGTCGGCCACATGCAGAAGCCGTCGTGATGCTTCGTCACCGGCACCACGTACTTCGCGCCCGCCGCCGCGAAGAGCGCCGCCCAGGCCCGCGGGTCGCGCCCCGCCGACTCCGTCTTGAACGTCTCCGCGAACCGTTCGTACGGGTACTCCGCGCCGTAGGTCGCCGCGTGGTGACGGGCCACCGAGCTGCCCTCCGCCTTCAGCGAGTTCCAGTACCACTCCGCGTACGGCGTCTCCGTGATCGGCGAATCCCAGACGCGGCCCACGCGCGGCGCATACGCCGGCACCGAGTACGGCCCCCAGTGGACCATGATCCCGAACTTCGCATCGTCGTACCAGGCTGGCAGTGGTCGTTCTTCGTCCATCGCGGGTAGCTTAGCGGCGGCGGGGGGAACCACCAAGACACCAAGAGCGCGAAGGGGGAAGGGCCTGAGTCTCGAGCTCCCAGTCCCGAGTCCCCAGTCCCGAGTCCCGAGGAGCGGGGTAGGCGCGCCCCTCAGTGGGCGCGGGCTGCTTACCATCTCCGGGCACGACGCAGCAGGCCGTAGAGGCGGGGGGCACCACCAAGGCACAAAGACCACCAAGAGACGGCCCCGGTAGCTGCGGATCACCGCGGGCG
>CAZQCR010000128.1:0-9310 GCA_964591745.1 uncultured Anaerolineaceae bacterium | reverse complement strand
CGCCCCGCCCCGCCCCGCCCCCGGCGGCGCCGGTGGAGGCGGAAGAAGGATGGGAACGATGCAGGAACCCGAACGGCCGTGGGGCCTCACCTCGCGCGAATGGGAAGTCCTTGACCGGATCGCCGTGGGCGAGACGAACGCTGAGATCGCGGAAGCCCTCGTGGTCTCGCTCGAGACCGTGAAAACGCACGTCCGCCACATCCTCGAAAAACTGACCGCCGACACCCGCCGCGAGGCCCGACGTATCTACCGCGAATATCGCTCACTTTGAGGGATAGCAACACTCTGATAGACCCCCGTAGTGTACCCCTCATGCTGACAGCCACAAAGCTGCTGTCGCGAAAGGAGGGAAGAACATGGGATCGAATTCTAGCCAGTCCACTTCCATTGAGTGGGGTGCCTTGGGGCGCAACAGCGCACCAGTGGCATTGCACGTAACGATGGCGCTGATAGGCGTGATTCTTGGCTTCGGACTCTTTTCCGGAGCGAAAGTCGCCAGCGGATACACGTTCGACTGGCCAACGCTACCGTACCAGAGCGACTCAGCTGGCCACTACGCCTACCGAGACCTGCGAGCTGACTGGTGGGGGTGCTCAGGGAACCTCTGCTGGGTAGGTAACGTCGGTGTCTGGGCGAACATAAGTTCCCCATCTGCCGGCTACCAGTACAACGCCTGGGGTGCCCACATCAAGGGATCGTCTTCTGGCCAGATCAACTACTCAGCCGGAACGACAATGACGTTCAGCAACACACCATTTTGGATCTACACGCCATCGAGTTGGCGCGCCGACCTTGGTGGAACAAAATGGGCATATTCCGGCGTTTGCAGCGGCTCAGGATCCGGTTGCCTGCCGGCGACCTTCGTCTCCTTCGCAAGCTACATGCGAGCACAAATCGCAGTGGGCGCAACTTCTGGAACATGTCATTCGCGACAGTTTCCTCTCGTGTACTACTGCTGACGCGGAACCGGGGAGTCTTCGGACGACCCACCCATCGCAACCAATCAACGCTCAATCTGGAGAGGTCTACCGCACCATGCGCTTCTTACGACGACCCAGCGTTCTCGCCCTTATCGTGCTTGGAGCCGCCGTCGGCACCGTCGCCACCGCCGCCACCTTGAATGACGGCGCTGGCGGCGGGCCGCCAGGGCTCGACACACCGCAATCGGCTTCAGCCGAGAGCGCCGGCGTTCGACTCACGGCAAGCCGGAGTGGATTCTCCGGAACCGCGACCTTCGTGGAGTTCACGGCAGCCGTTCCGTCGGGTGGGCCGGACGCCGTCGAGGTGGAGATCCTGGCCGAGTCCTTCACATCGGGCTCTCTCGGTCTAGCGCCCGGCCAGCCGTCAGTCAGCATATCGACCGCCCAACCGACGATCATGCGGCTCGGTCCGGCGTCGCCCGGCACTGAACCTATCGTCGAATTCAACCGGGTGAACCTGGTCCGGTCCGACGGCTCAACCGTGGCAGTAGACGGGCAGTGGAGGCTCTCACTTAAGCCACCTGAGAACCTCAGGGAGCGGCTCCGGCTGGAATACCTTGCCGGCTCGGACGTAACGGACAGTGGCGTTCGGGTCTCGATTGAGGGAGCAGTTCGCTCAGTCACCGAAACGTTGTTGACGGTTCGAATTGAATCGACCGAGACGCTGAAGCAGCTGGGCCAGCCAACCATACTCACGAAGAACGGTCAGCTTACTGGCACTCTTGTCTCATCAGATAGCGAGCAACGGCTTGCGACGTATGCGTTTCCCGCGACTGCTTTCGGCTCTGCAACTGAGATCCGATTCGGTCCGTTCACGAAGTCGTCAGCCAAAGAAGCGTGGTCTGCAGCCATTGATCTTGGCGCCGTCCTCTCGAGGAACGCAATCTCCGGCCGGAACGGTGAATCAGCTACGGTTTCCGCCGCAGACCTGAAGATGCTCAGTGGCGTCCCGATTGACCTGAAGTCGATCCGATTCACAGACTCCATCGTGGATTCACTGCAGCCGGGCCGCAATACAGCCATCACGTTTGTTTTTGGGCGCGTACTGGCTCCGTGGGAGGGGCCTCGTCCAACCTTCACCGCCACCAACGCCGCAGGGAAATCGCTTGACCCAGGGCCCATCGGAGCGGGTTACAGCAAAGACACATCCGGCGTTATCTCATCACCGCGAACCGAAGTGTCCTTCATGTACGACGCAGTCTCCGAACTGCGAGGCTCCGTCGTGGTGAGCTACGAGGGCTTGCCTGAAGATCTCGTTCGGGGCAACTGGACCGTGAAGCTTGCCCCGGTGCGATAGTTCGCTCGCCGTGGCACGCAGCGGAGAACGGCGGAAACGCGGCAGAAGCCCCTCCGAGTCCCGTGCCATGGGACGAGCCTTTTGGCGAACCTCCAAGAGCCTCGGCCGTTACGGCCGGGGCTCTCGCGTATGCCACACCGAGCCGCTCAGCTGACCACCGCTACGTTCCCCGGGCGGGGTCAAAGTGTTCTACGTTTCGAAATGAGAGGAACCAACAAGATGTTCACAGTGAAAGCGCGTCGATTCTTCGCCGTAGCCATGGTCGTCGCCGGTGTGGCGGCAGTGACCGCAACGTTCGTCACCGCACAGGATGGCGGCAGCTTCCCCGGGGAAGACGCTGGAAAGCTGGACCCAACGAGGGTCACGCCGACAGCGGAGCCGACAGTCCCTTCAGTGCTGATCGGGCTCGACGAAGCCAGCCGAACGCTCCTCAACGGAGCCGCCGCCGCCCGGCTGGACACGGCGCTCCGCTCCGGGAGCGCCTCGGAAGTCCTGGCCAGTTGGGCACGGGTCGAGACCACCTGCTTCGTCGGCAGCACGAAGACCGGGTCGCTGTGCGAAGGCCTCTCCGGCCCGGACGGCACCGAACACAAGGTGGAAACCGTCGGATACTCCTCGTGGCGCATCTCCATCAAGGACGCTCAAGGGTTGCTCGATGGACTCCTCGCGGGTAACCGCGCCGAACTCGTGCTCGTGGCGAAGGCAGCCGAGACCGGGCACCTGCTCGCAGCCTACCGGCTCGCTGATCTCCGCAAGGGTGTGGCGGGCGACCCCGAGGCAACCACCGCATACCTCCTGCTCGAACTCGACACAGGGAACGTCGCCCCTATCGTGTCGCTCTCCGCGCTGGAGTCCTCGCGCTCGCCCATTGACGCCCTCCGGCAGCACGAATTGAACGGCTCGCTCGGTACCGTGCTCGCGGCAACGGAAGAACTGCTAGTGGAGGGGCGCACTCCGTAACTCCCTGGGCCGTCTCGAGGTCCGATGGCGACTGCACAGAGCCCCGGCCGTTTGCGGCCGGGGCTCTCGCGTATGCAACACCTGGCCGCGTCTCCGATTGGCCGCGTTTCCGCTCGCGCTCAGTAGCTTCCCGGCGCCGTCTCCAGGCCGAGAATGGCGCGGCCCGCCGTCTCCATGAAGGCCGGGCTCACCGTCGGGTGCTGGGGAACCACGTGGACATCGCGGAAGTGGCGCTCCAACGGCGCGCCCCGGTAGTTCGGGCTCAGCCCCGCCGCGCCATGCACGAGGTCCACCGCCCGCACCGCCGCCTGGACGGCGTGCGTCGTCGCCATCCGCTGGCGCAGGCGCAGCTCCATCGAGGGCGCTTCACCCGCCGTTAGCGCCGCCCACATCGCGCCAACCGCCTCGAAGGTGAAGGCGCGGCCCGCCCCAAGCGTCACCTCGGCCTCGGCGGCGGCGAGCTGCGCCGTCGATCGGTCCCGCAGAAGGTTGCGAGAGAGGTACGGCGTCTTCGCCCCGGCCAGCTCAACGAAGGCGTCGATCGCGGCCCGCGCGATCCCCGTCGCCACGCCCACCTTCGTGTAGCAGAGGCGGCTCACGATCGGGTAGCGGAAGAGCGGCGAGGTCTGCGTGTTCGGGCTCGCGTAGACATCAGTCATGAACGCCCCGGGCACGAAGACGTCGTGCACGGCGACGTCGTGGCTGCCAGAGCCGCGCATCCCGGCAACGTCCCAGGTATCGATGATCTCGTAGTCGCGCGCTGGCACGAGGAGCTGGATGGCGCGCGGCAGGCCGTGCGGGCCGATCGCCGGGCGGTCGCCGTCCATCACGGTCGCACCGGCCCAGAACCAGTGGGCGTTGTGGATGCCGCTGGCGTATTGCCAGCGGCCCGTGAGCCGCCAGCCGCCTTCCACTGGCGTCGCTCGGCCGAGGGCGTTGAGCGAGCCAGCCATGATCGTCATCGGGTCGGCGAACACGGCGGCGCCGCCCTCGCGGCTGACGCCGCCGCTGGCGATGCCGCCCGTCTCCAGCCCGATCATCAGGTTCCAGCCGGCCGAGCCATCCGCTTCGGCGATGGCTTCGATCGTGCGTATCGTCGTGTTCGGGTCGCATTCGAAGCCGCCGAACTCACGGGCGAGGGAGAGCCGGTAGAGCCCCGCCTCGGCCATCGCGAGGGCGACGCGGCCAAGCAGCCGGCGAGCGCGGTCCGCCTCCGCCGCCGCCTCGCGAATCAGCGGGCCCAGCGCCCGGGCCACGGAAACGGGGTCCTCCAGCTGGCCAATCTCACCCACAACGAGCCTCCAACGCTTCGCCCGGACTATACCGCCTTACCCGTAGGTAAAGATTGAGAAACAAGGGAAACCTTTTGCCGAGATCAGCGTTATTCCTAAGTGGGACTGGTCAGGCCGCGACGAGCGCACGTGGTGTCGGGTGGTGGTGGACTTGGGAGAGGCCGGATGAGGTGGTGGGCGGTCGTCGACGGTCTGTCCGGTCCCAGAATCAGTCTCGTTTCTCCCCTCGCGGTCTACCCGCTGGCTCCATAGCCTCACTCTTCGGCTGAAACGTTTACGGACTGGTTACGGTTAGCGCGTTGTTTGGCGCACCCAGACGGTCGAAGGTGCACCTGTAGCGACGCCCAACGGCGACGCCGGGAGTATGCATGCGCCGCAACGTCATCGTCATCAGCCTGGTCGCCTCCGTCCTCGGCGGCCTCGGCCTCGCCGCCACCTTAGCCGCCGTTACCAATACCACGCTTAAGGGCGGCGACCAGCTCACCGTCCGTTGCGATGGCTCGCGCATCTCCTCCACACGCGTGGATACGAAGAGCTTCAAGCTCATCTGCACGGCCAGCGCGACGCCCGTCCCGGTCGCCACGGCAACGCCAACCGCGCCGCCGCCAACGGCCACCCAGGTAACGGGCGCGACGATGCTTGGCGGCTGCCAGGTCTTCCCCGCGAACAACGCATGGAACCAGGATGTCTCCACCCTCCCTACGCATCCGAACTCCGCAAACTTCATCGCCAGCATCAACGGCAACGGCCGCCAGTTCCTCCATGCCGACTTCGGTTCGAACCCCGCCTACGGCATCCCCTTCGTCATCGTCCCGGCCACCCAGGCGAGCATCCCGATCGCCTTCACCGCATACGGCGATGAAAGCGACCCCGGCCCGTACCCGATCCCGGCGAACGCGCCTGTCGAGGGCGGATCGGCAAGCACCGGCGACCGCCACGTCATCGTCCTCAAGCAAGGCGAGTGCAAGGTCTACGAGCTCTACCGCGCCTTCAAGACGACGGCCGGGTGGAACGCGGACGCGGGCGCCGTCTTCGCGCTCAACTCGAACGCCCTCCGGCCCGACTACTGGACCTCGACCGACGCCGCCGGGCTCCCTATCCTCCCCGGCCTCGCCCGTTTCGATGAGCTCCAGGCCGGCAAGGTTACCCACGCCCTACGCTTCACCGTCAGCCGTACACAACGCGGCTTCATCCACCCCGCCACCCACTTCGCCAGCGCCTCTACCGATGCCAACCTCCCGCCGATGGGCCTCCGTCTCCGCCTTCGCGCTGGCTTCGATATCAGCGGCTTCACGGGCCAGTCCCGCGTCATCCTCGAAGGGCTCAAGAAGTACGGCATGATCGTCGCCGACAACGGCAGCGACTGGTTCATCAGCGGCGCTACCGACAGCCGCTGGAACGATACCGACCTCAACCAGCTCAAGACCGTACCGGGCAGCGCGTTCGAAGCGGTGGATACCGGCCCGATCATCAAGTGACGACCAGGCAGCTAACCCCGGGCGATGATCTCGGCCGGGGTAGCCGTCACCACGTCCGTAAGCGCGAAATCGCGTGTGTTGCGGGTGACGAGCGTAGCGCCGCCCAGGCGGGCCGTGGCCGAGATGAGGGCGTCCGCCAGGTGCAACGTTCGGCCGAGTCGCGTGGCTTCGCGCCGATAGCGCCCGCCCCGGAGCGCGATCTCGAGCGTAACGGGTAAGCGCTCAAGCGCGCCGATCACAGCATCCACGCCGGGCCAATCGCCGATATCGCACCCGCTGTAGTACTCGGCTACTACGACCACCGAAACGCGAGCAGTGTTGGGTCCCTCGGCAATCCACTGCATCGCCTCGCGGGCCGTTCGGTCGCCCCGTTGAAGATCGATGAGGGTGTCAGCGTCCACGTCGTAGATCACTTCGGGTGCCCGGGAGCCTGCCGCTGCATGATGCGCTTCTCGCCGTCACTGAGCGTGTCACGCTGGCGGCGGACCCATGCGACGGAGTCTTCTTCGCCCCAGTCGGGGGTTGGCCCGGGCGGGGCGCTGCCGAGCGCGTCCAGGGCCGCACGAAACCGATCCCGTTGCAGCCGCTCGGCCAGCACCTCCGCGATGTAGCGACTGCGCTCGCGTTCGCCAACGAGCGCATCGATACCCGCAAGAAGCTCCGCGGGAAGCGTTACATGAGCCCGTACCATCGCCATCACACACTCCTTGTGTCCCGATCTTAGCACACTCTCCACGTTCATCTTCGCGCCGAGTGGATGACGAGCTTCGCTCAAATGTTCTATAGTTCCCTTCATGCCCGTCAAGGAACCCCCATCGCCGCCGCCTGTTGCCGACGCCCGCCTGTTGGCGCCCGCCCGCGAAGTCCTGGCCGATGTCTTCGGCTATCACGAGTTCCGCAACGGCCAGGCCGAGGTCATCGCTTCGGTTCTCTCCCGCCGCGATACGCTCGCCGTCATGCCCACCGGTGGCGGTAAGAGCATGTGCTACCAGGTGCCCGCGATCCTCTTCGAAGAGGGCCTCACGATCGTCGTTTCGCCCCTCCTCGCCCTCATGAAAGACCAGGTCGATGCCTTGCGCCAGGCCGGCGTCCCCGCCGCCGCGATCAACTCCACCGTCCCCCGCGAAGAGCAGCAGGCGATCCTCCAGGAGGCCGTCGATGGCAAGCTCTGCATGCTCTACGTCGCCCCCGAGCGCTTCGGCGATGGCAGCTTCATGGCCAACCTCCGGCGGCTGAAAGTCCTCCTCCTCGCGATCGATGAAGCGCACTGCATCTCCCAGTGGGGCCACGATTTCCGGCCCAGCTATCGTGAACTCGGCGAAGTCCGCCCCCTCCTCGGCAACCCCCCGATCGTCGCCCTCACCGCCACCGCCGACCCGTTGGTTCGCGACGATATCGTCGCCCGCCTCCACCTCGACCGGCCCGTCGTCCACGTCGCCGGCTTCGATCGCCCCAACCTCCGCTTCGATGTCGTCCGCGTCAAGAGCCAGAAGGAGAAGGACGAGGACATCGCCGTTCGCCTGAAGGAGCTGAAGGATGAATCGGCCATCATCTACTGCGGCACGCGGAAGCGGGTGGAAGAGCTGACGGACTTCCTCCAGCGCCAGCGCATTCGTTGCGCGCGCTACCACGCCGGCATGGAAGACGCCGACCGCAAACGCATCCAGGAGGCCTTCGCGCGCGACAGCGTCCGGATCATCGTCGCCACCAACGCCTTCGGCATGGGCATAGACAAGCCGGACGTGCGAATGGTGCTCCACCACGACCTCCCGGACTCGCTGGAGTCGTACTATCAGGAGGCCGGCCGCGCCGGGCGCGATGGCGAACCGGCCGAATGCGTCCTCTACTACTCGCCCCGCGACCGTTCCCTCCGCGAATTCTTCATCGATCTCTCCCACCCCGAACCCGAGACCGTCGTCCAGATCTACCGCAAGCTCTGCGGGTTCGAAGGCAACCATGTCCACGTCCGCGAACTGATGGCCAGCGACGACGAGCCCGGCTTCAACGCCGCCCTGCAGGTCCTGGTCGATTGCGGGCTGGCGGCGAAGCGCGGGTACATGGCCTGGGCCACGAAACCGAACGCGGAAGCCGATATCGATACCGCCAGCATCGAGGCACACCGCGAGCACGCCCTCAAGAAGCTCGACGCCATGCAGCACTACGCCGAGTCCTACACCTGCCTGCGGACCCGCGTCCTCCGCTACTTCGGCGAAGAGACGGCGCAACAGTCGTGTGGCAACTGCGGGCCCTGCGTCGCCCCGCCCGCACAGCTCTCCGCGGTCATCGATGACGAGGAAGACCGCCTCTTCCACGCTCTTCGCGCCGTCCGCCGGCGCTTCGCCGAAGAAGCGAACGTGCCGCCCTTCACCATCTTCGGAGACGCCACCCTCCACGAAATGGCCCGCAAGAAGCCGCGCACCCGCACCGAACTGCTCGCCATTAGCGGCGTTGGCCAGGTGAAGTACGAACGCTACGGCGCTGCCTTCCTCGCCGTCACCGGCGCGGCCGCCGGGGCGCCGCAACCCGCCGCCCCCAACGCCTACGCCCGGCCTTCCAGCCCCACGGCCCGCCCCTCACGCGTCGCCCCCGGCGGCGAGACGCCGTTCCGCGCCAGCGACGGTCAAACCCTCGCACCCACTATCCGGAGGACGTGGGAACTCCACCGTTCCGGGCTCGATATACCCGAAATCGCCCATCAGCGCGGCCTTTCGACCGCCACCATCGTTACCCACATCGCCGACCTTGTCGCCGTCGGCGAGATCACCGACATCTCCCGCTGGGTCGATGAAGTGCTCCTCGCCCGCGTTCGCAGGGCCGCCAACGGGGCTCCGCTCGGTTCGCTCGCCCCCCTCAAAGAAGCCCTCGGCGACACCGCCAGCTACGACCAGCTCCACATCGCCCGCGCCTACCTAAACCGCGAATCGCGCTAGCCCGCCGCGGCCGACCCATCAGGGGCCATCCCCCAGAGACGGACATAGTCACTGAGCAGTTAGCCCCGCCGTCTTCACTGAGCACCGACAGCCACGCCACGCCACCTTCCCTCGACCGGCTTGTTTGCTACACTCCGGCGCTTGAGGGGGCTTCCATGAACGAACAGTTAACGGAAAGGCTTCGCAAGGTCTTCCCGGATGCCGAGCGCATCGTCATCGAGGAGTTCACACCGATTCCCGGCGGCTTTTCCCGTGAGACGTACCGCTTTGATGCCCACGTCCACACCGGCGGGGCTGTCCACGTCCACCCGATGATCCTCCGCAAGGACCCGCTCAAGGCGGCCGCCCTGCTCCCCGCCTCCAACCGCCAGAC
>CAZQCR010000127.1:0-9322 GCA_964591745.1 uncultured Anaerolineaceae bacterium | reverse complement strand
TACCGGCGCCCCCGGCCAAACTCCTGTTCAGTCCACCCCTACAGCGGCTTCCTGCCCGCAAACCCGCCGTCCACGGTGTGCCAGTAGGCTAGGTCGGGCTCGCCCAACAGGTAGCAGAGGTAGACAACCTGCCCGTCCCGCTCCGACTGAAAGTCGATCAATCCACGGTCCGGGTCCTTGATCTCGATCTCCCAGCGCGATAGCCGGGCCACGTTCTCGCGGAGCTCCAGACTCATCGCTTCCGCTCCGTCCTGGCCGCCCTCCGCCCACGGGTCAGCGACCAGGTTGCCATCGCCGCTCGCCCCGCGCGATTCGGCTGCAACCGTGGCCTGGAGCGCCCGAAGCCCCCGGAAAGCGCGCTGGATCGCCTGGACAACGGGGATAACCTGGGGCAACAGCGCCCGCGCCTCGGCTTCCGTGTAGAGCCGCGTGGCCATCAGACGAACAGGTGCGGCGGCATATGCAACGGGTGCACGCTTGAACCGCTCTCCAATTCGTGCAGGCCGTTCAGCTCTTCGCTCACGCCCGGGCCTACGACGACGTTGCGGCCGATTCGGAAGCCCGGTGGGATGAACGCTCGCTTGCCCAGGATCGATATCCCGGCGTTCACGATATCCGGGCGGTCGAAGTTCGCGACGCCCGGGTCTCCTTCGCCAATCACCGCATCCCGGCCGACCGTGACCTCCTTGTCGATGATCGCGCGGTCCACCCGGGCGCCACTACGGATGACGCAGCGGTGTTGAATCACCGAGTCGTACACCTCCGCTCCCTCCTCAACGGTCACGCCGGGTGAGATCACCGAGCGCACAACTGTCCCCTGGATGCGGGCGCCCGCCGAGATGAGCGAGTCCGCGACGTGCGCCCGGTTCCCGATGTGGGCCGGGGGAATCAACGCCCCGGCAGTTCGCAGGGGGAGGTCCGGGTGATCCATATTCAGCGGCGGGGAAGGCGAAATGAGATCCATATTCGCCGCCCAGTACGATTCCACCGTGCCAACGTCGCGCCAGTACGACTGAAAGTGGTAGCCGAAGACCCGGTGGGTAGCGAACATTCGGGGGATAATATCCCGCCCAAAGTCGTGCTTGCTGCTCTCCCCGGCGTCCGCGTCCGCCTGCAGCTGTTCCTCCAGCACTTCTTTGTTGAACACGTAGACACCCATCGAAACCCAGGGCGCCCGCGGCTTCTCTGGCTTCTCCTGGAAGTCGATGACGCGGCCGTTCTGGTCCAGGTCGAGCACGCCGTAGCGATGCGCCTCTTCCTGCGGTACGGAGTACACCGCGACCGTGGCGTCCGCGCCCTGGCTGCGGTGGTAGGCGACCATGTTCCGGTACGAAGTCAGATAGATGTGATCACCAGCAAGGACCACGACTTCGCGAGCGCGGGCCTCTTCGATCACGTAGAGGTTCTGGTAGACGGCATCGGCCGTGCCCTGGTACCAGTCCATATCCGCCCGGCCGAGGTACGGCTGGAGCATTTGAACGCCGCCATCGATCGTATCCAGCCCCCACGGCCGGCCAGCGCCGATGTGGTTGATCAGCGAGCGCGGACGATACTGCGTAAGGACGGCGACCTTGGTGATCCCGCTGTTCGCGCAGTTGCTCAGCGCGAAATCGATGATCCGGTACTGGCCACCGAAGACGACGGCCGGCTTCGCCCGTTGCTCGCTCAACACGGAGAGCCGGTCGCCCTGTCCACCCGCAAGGATCATCGCCAGGACATTCTGCACGGTTACGCCCCCGGGGAATCCCCCGCCGGGCAGCTTACGCCGCGGAAAACAACAAAGACAGGAAGGCCACAACGGCGCGCGCCGTTGTGGCCTTCGATCATTCTGCTCAAGCACGTATCACACGGTGAGCCGGGTGTTAGCCAGCTTTAGATCACGCGCACACGGCCATCCTCCCCACCTGCGAACGGAGGACGAGGGCGACCGCGCAGTCCCGGCAGATAACGGCCTCGAAGCGCGTCGGCTCTGAACGGCCGGGGGCTTCGACGTCCGCGACTTCGATGCGGGAGTGAGCGCGGGTGAGGCGTCCGCAGAACGGACAGGGCGAATGACTGGTCGATGTACGAATCACTGTTGGGCTCCCTGAGCCCCGCCGCTCTCCATCTTCAACCATTCTCCGCCGCCCCGGTATCGGGAGGAACGCCTAAGCGAAGACCCCTTCATCCGTTGACATCGCGCGGCGCGCGGTGGCACCGTGGCCTCTCGACTTAGTGTCGTGGTGACACGAAGTAACCAAGGAGCAGGCAGTGCGTCTCGTCCGGATCGGCCTCGCCCAGGTCAACACCACCGTCGGCGACCTCGCCGGCAACGCCGCCATCATTCGCGAACAGCTAGAGGCCGCGCGCGCCGCGGGCTGTGGCGCCGTCGCCTTCCCCGAGCTCACCGTCACGGGCTACCCGCCGGAGGATCTCGTCCTCCGCCGCGCCTTCTGCCAGGCCTCTCGCACTGCCACCGAAGCGCTCGCCCCCTTTACCGACGGACTGATCGCCATCGTTGGCTTCGTCGATTGGGACGGCGACGACGCCTACAACGCCGCCGCCGTCTTCGCCGATGGCCGCCTGGTGGATACCTACCACAAGCGGCGGCTCCCCAACTACGGCGTCTTCGATGAAGAGCGCTATTTCGCCCCCGGCCGCCGCGTTCCGATCTACCACGCCGGCGACTTCTCCTTCGGCGTCAGCATCTGCGAAGACATCTGGTATCCCGGCGCCCCCCTCGATCTCATCGCCCTCGGCGGCGCCGAACTCTGCCTGAACATCAACGCTTCCCCGTACCACCGGGGCCGGCTCGCCTATCGGGAGCGCATGGTTGGCACCCGCGCGGCCGACAACCTCATCGCCGTCGCCTACGTCAACGCCGTCGGAGGACAGGACGAACTCGTCTTCGATGGCGGTTCGCTGGTCTTCGATGCTCGCGGCGTTCTCCGTGCCCGCGCCCGCCAGTTCGAGACGCGGCTGCTCGTCGCCGATATCGATACCGACGCCGTCGCCCAACGCCGCCTGCACGACCCCCGGCGTCGCGTCGAGCTACGCGAGCGTGAGGTGGCGCCCCTCGTCGATCACATCGACCTCGGCTGGTCGCCGTCAGCGCCCGCGAAGGCGCTCGCCCCCGCGATCGCCGCGCCCATGAGCGATCCCGAGGAAGTCTGGAACGCGCTGGTCGTCGCCACCCGCGACTACCTGGCGAAGACGGGCTTCCGCGAGGCCGTGATCAGCCTCTCCGGAGGGATCGATTCGAGCGTGGTAGCGGCCGTCGCCGTCGATGCGATTGGGCCGGCGAACGTGATCGGTGTCTCGATGCCGAGCCGCTATTCCAGCGACCACAGCAAGGATGACGCCCGCGACCTGGCGGAGCGGCTGGGCATCCGCTATCTCACCGTGCCCATCGAACCGGCACATGCCGCCATGCTCGAAATGCTCGCCGAGGCGTTCGAGGGAACGACACCGGGCACCGCGGAGGAGAACCTCCAGGCCCGGCAGCGCGGCAACGTCCTGATGAGCCTCTCCAACAAGTTCGGCTGGATCGCCCTCACTACCGGCAACAAGAGCGAGATGGCGACTGGCTACGCCACCCTCTACGGCGATATGGCGGGCGGCTACGCCGTCCTGAAAGATGTGCCAAAGACGCTCGTGTACGCGATTTCACGCTGGCGCAACACGCAGCCGGGCGGTCCGGTCATCCCGGAGGCGGTGCTTACAAAGCCGCCCAGCGCGGAACTCCGCCCGGACCAGCTCGACGCGGACTCGCTCCCACCCTACGAGGTGCTGGACCCCATCCTCGAGGCCTACGTGGAGGACGATGCGACGGCCGACGAGATCGTGGCGATGGGCTTCGACCCGGCCACCGTCCACCGCGTGATGGGGATGGTCGACCGCAACGAATACAAGCGCCGCCAGGCCGCCCCGGGCGTGAAGATCACCCCGCGCGCCTTCGGGCGAGACCGCCGCTTCCCCCTCGCCTCCCGCTGGCCGACCGTCTAGGCGCACCACCGCGGGCGCGAACGTGGAATCATCTGCCGGTCCGCTCAGGCCAACCCGGCAATCACCCGTTCGATATCACCGTCCAGCGCCGCCTCGATGTCGAGCCGCAGACCGAGGAACTGTGTGCTCACCAGGAATCCGCCCATGCCTGCTTCGTTTCGCGCGAATCGGCCATGGCGGAGCACAAACCAGTCGATGGCGCCGTCCGCCACGCGCCAAACAATGTACTCACCCACGCCGTTCCGTTCGTAGGCTTCGAGCTTCTGGTGGAGATCCCGAGAGACACTCGAGTTCGCGATCTCGACGACCAGGTCCGGCGCGCCGCGGAGGTATCCGTCTACGCCCCGGATGCCGCGCTCGACGCGATAGAGGATGGCGTCCGGCTCGGGCTCGTTGGCGTCATCGAGAAACACGGTAGCCGGGCCGTGGGCGCGGATTTCCGGATGCTTCAGCGCAAAGGCGCCCAGCCACATCTGAACCAGGTGCTGGGGCTCGGCGTGGTCTTCCGCATTCAGAGACGATGGCACGTAGACAGTCCCCTCGATCAGCTCGACGCGATGGAGGTCCGGTCGCAGCGCATAACGCCGGTGGAACTCCTCTCGTCCCATCCGGTCGCCGTTTTCGAGCGTAGGAAGCCGAACCGGCGCGGTGGCTGTCATGGTGGCAAGTATAGCGAACTGGCTGGCGCCGGGGCCGCCGCCCGGGGCCGGGCTTAACCGCCGGCCTGTGGGCCCTCGTCGCGGTCGAGCGCCCGCAGACCTTTGCCGATGAGCCAGAAGCGCTGGAGGGCGGTGAGGTTCGCGAGGATGGCCAACGGCCAGATGACCGCCGTCAGCCCGTTGAAGAGCAACCCAGCGCCGATCAGGGCAACCCGTTCCTGCCGCCGGAAGATCCCTTCGCGCATGGAGAGGCCCATCACCTCGGCCCGCGCCCGCATGTAGCTCACGGCCACACTGCCAAAGAGGGCGGCATAGGTCACAGCCGCCTGCACCCGCTCGCCGCGCTCGGCGAAGTACCAGGCGCAGCCGGCGAGGAGGAGCGCTTCGCTCACCCGGTCGAGGACAGCATCGAACACCGCACCGAAGGGCGTCGCCTGGCCGGTGGCCCGCGCGACCGCTCCGTCAACCATATCCAGGGCACTGAAGACGAGGTAGACGATCCCCGCCCAGACCAGGTGGTCGGTCGCCGCCAGCCAGGCGGCCGCTCCATTTCCGGCGAGCCCAAACAGGGAGATCATGTTCGGCGTCAGTCCCGTCCGGGCGACGTTCCGTCCGAGGGCGTCGCTGAAGCCCTGGGGGAGGCGCTGAGGGAGGAAGTTGAGGCGTGGCACGGGGCCTATCGTACCCTGACGGCGGTCCTGGCTGCCGCTGGCTGTTCGACCACGATATCCATCTTGCTCGTTCCCCACCCGGTTCCGGCGCAGGTATCGCAAATCCGGCTGTTACGGTCGATGAGGCCACTGCCACCGCAGCTCGGGCAGAGCGCATCCAGGGCAATCAGAGTCCATCCGCGTCCTGGCGTTTCGATGAACCTTGCGATGTAGGGGTAGGCGTCGCCCGCGATATCGCCGGAGTCGTTCAGGAGCACCGTCGCTTCGGCGTAGTCTCCGGCCCGTGCTACGACGACATCGCGAACGACGAACTGGCCACCAGGTCGGGAAGTGAAATTGCCCGGACCATAGGCGAGGAGAAGCGCCGCGGTCTCACTGTTCGGTGGCGCATCGAGGCGGTCGCCCGGCTCGTCCGCCGAGGGCCAGAGGGCAATGAACGTGGCCAGCGCGTCGCTAAGCGACGGTTCGATCAGGAGAGGCGAAGCCACGCGGGCACCTCGATTCCCGCCAGGCTGAGGGCGGCGGCGTAGCCAGCGGCTGCGGCGGGCGATGTCGCCCGCAGAAAACGCCAGCGAGGGCGCCGCGACTGATTCTCTATGGAACGCAGCTGTCCACTCCTCATCGTCTGCAACACCACCTGGCGGAAGTTCTCCAGCAGGCAGCTCTCCTCCTCTTTCGAGAGTTGCGCGTCGCCGGGAAGGTCGTCCATCCGGCGGACCGCCTCGATCATAGCACTCGGCGAAGCGTACTCACGGTCCACGTCGAAACCGGAGGCGCGCACCGCTTCTATCATCCTGAGACCGGCCTTGAGGTCGCGGGTCATGAAGCCGACGCTCCACCACGTGGCGACGCCAACCGCATCGCTCTACTCCGGGATCGGGACGAGGACGGATGCGGCCGCCTCCCGGGCCTGCGCCACCTTGCCATGCGCCCACAGGAGCCGCTCGTAATACGCCATCACCTTGCGGGCCACGTTGTCCCAGCTGTACTCCGCCGCTTTCGCCCGCGCCCGCTCGCCGATCGCGGCCGAAAGCGCCTCGTTCCGGATGAGGCGGAGAATCTGGGCGGCGATGTCGTCTTCGTCCCGCACCCGGGCAAGCAGGCCATCGTGCTCCGGTGTGACGATCGCCGCGAACGCCTCGATGTTGCTGGCGACAACCGGCAGGCCCGCCGCCATCGCCTCGGAAAGGACGAGGCCGAAGCTTTCGTTGCCCGTGTTCGGACAACAGAAGACGTTGGCGCTGGCGTGGTAACGCGGCAGCTCGTGGTAGGGCACGTTCTCCCGGAAGACCACGTCCGGGAACACCTTCATGATGCTCTGGTAGCGCCAGAAATCGCCGGCGCCGACGATGATCAGTCGAGTGTTCGGTTCCTGATCCCGGATCTTCAGGTACGCCCGCAGCAGGTACGGCAGCCCCTTGCGCGGCTCTGGCCGGCCGATGAAGAGGATGTTCTTCTTCCCATCCATGAACTCCGGCATCGGTTCCGCCGGGCGTGAAAAGTGCTTGAACTCGATCCCGTTGGGGATGATGTTGTAGTAGCCGTTGTAGAACCGGGAGATGTGCTTCGCCGCCGAAGGCGAGACCGCTATCTTGCCGTCAAGCTGGCGGAAGTTCATCTTCGCCAGGAACTTCGTGACTGAATAGAAGTGGAACCCACGGTCCGGCGCCGCCGCGTGGAACGTTCCCACCTTCACCGCTTTCGAGTAGCGAAACAGGTGGTACGGCACGAGCGGCATAAGCGGTTCGTGGGCGTGCATAATGTCGAAATCGCCCTCCGCCAGCAGCCGCTTCGCCTTTGGCGACATCCAGGAGAAGCTGACGCGCGCCTTCGCGCCGCCAACCGGCAGCGTCATTGGCCTGCCGAAGACGTAGCACTCCCCCGCCACTGCGTCCGGCCACGAGGCCGGCGCGAAAATCGTCACGTGGTGGCCCCACGTCCGGAAATACCGTGCCAACTGCTCGACGTGGTTGTTCACGCCGCCCTTTACACACCAGTCATAGGGCGAAACGAGGGCGATTCGCATCAGGGCAACCTCCTCGGGTGCTGAGCGATCCGAAGCATCTTCCTGGGGGTAGCAGCATACCCCCAGACCAGTCCCAGCGCAGTGCGGCCGTACCCAACCTCCCGCGGCGAGGGATAGCGACCGATCCCCGGCCTCGTCGTCCCCGCCTCGATTGCCAGCCGGAGCTCCTCCGCCGATCGGCCCTCGAACTCCGTCCATCCCGTCGCCACATGCAAAAGGTGGTGGGCATCGCTGCCGCCCGTGGGCGCCATCCCCCAGCGCCGGTTGAGCGCCACAGCCTTCCGCCGCGTGAGCAGGCCCGCCGGGCTCGGATTCGCCAGCTCGATGCCGTCGAACGTCACGCCCGCCTCTCCCCCGCGGGTGATCCGTTCGATCGTCCGGCGGCTCAGAGAACGCGTCAGCCAGCTCATCGGATGCGGCACAATCGCCAGGCCACCTGCCGCGTGCGTTCGCTCCAGTGTTGCCTCGATCGAACGGAAGCTCTTCGGCGCTCCGTCGATCCAGAGGGCGAGCAGGTGGCCCTGGATTGTCGTGACTTCCGCCCCCACCACCACCTCGAAGCGGTACCCGCGCCGGGCCGCCAGCTCACGCGCGCGGTGGCCACCCATCGCGTCCTCATGGTCGGTCACCGCGATGACGTCGAGGTCCGTCTGGTGCGCTACGTACTCCAGCAGCTGCTCGACCGACGCCAGGCCGTCCGATACGCGCGTATGAAGGTGCAGGTCGGCCTTACCCACAACCGTGGGCCCGCCAGAAGTTCTCCAGCACCGTCCACTGGCCCGGCTCCCGCCGCAGATGGGCATCCAGGAGCACCGCCCAGCGGTCGATCGCGGCCCGTACATCGGCCTCTCCATCGCCCGTACAGGCCACCTGGAACGGCTCCTCCACCCGGACGGTAAAGCGATCTCGCCAGTCTCGGCTCATGAACACAGGGATCACGGTTGCGTTCGTTCGCCGCGCAATTTCCCATGGGCCGCGGGGCAACCGCACCCGCCGCCCGGCAACGTCGGCGCACATACCCGTTCCCTGGAGGTCGCGGTCCGCGAGCATCCCCACGACGTTGCCCTCGCGCAGCGCTTCGATGCAGGCCCGCACGCCGCCGAATCCGGCGACGCGGTACCTTCCCCCCGCCGCCATTCTCAGGCGAAGCAGGTGACGCCCAAACGCTGGCGGTTGGACGTCCTCTACGAGCGCCATGAACTGCCTGCCGCGGAAGGTGATCGCCTGGAGCGGAAGCTCAGGGCTCCCCATATGCGCGCTCAGCAGGAGCACGGGGCCGGGCCGTTCCAGGGGGCCCAACCGTTCACCGTCCAGGAGCGTGACGTGATTCGGTTCAAAGTTCGCCATGTCCCGGTGCGGTATCGTCATCACATCCACCCAGTACCTCGCGATGTTCCGGAAGGCCAGCTTCGCCTCGGCCACGGCCCGCTCCCGGTCGCCGTCGCAGAGTGGGAGCATGTTCTGAACCAGCGTCCCCCGGCGGCCCGGCCGCGCGTGCCAGGCGAACCACCCGGCGAACGCGGCGAACGGGTAGGAGAACAAGGTGAAGCGGCCCAACACGGGAGCCGTCAGCCGGAGCAAGGCGGACCTGTCGATCATCTCCACATCTCCCGAAACATGTACCACTGTTCCGGGTAGCGCACGATGAAGCCCTCATACGCTGTGAACAGCGCCTGGGCCAGGCGCTGAACGTCACCCGCTTCATCGCCCGTGGCCTCCGTCACGATCGAGTAGTCCGCGAGCATCACCACCTCCGGTCCGTTCGCCCGGACCCTCGCGAAGGCCATCGGAACCAGCGTAGCGCCGGTGCGCAGCGCAAGCCGCGCCGCACCCCGTGGCACACGGCAACGCTCACCGAAGAAGGTGACCTCCACTCCCCCGTCATCCACGGGGCGGTCCACCAGCAGCGCCACCAACCCGTTCGCCCGCAGCGTTCGATAGATCGATGGCCCCATCCGCTCCATCGCGATCACCTTCAGCCC
>CAZQCR010000126.1:0-9328 GCA_964591745.1 uncultured Anaerolineaceae bacterium | reverse complement strand
AGGGTCTCGCCGGCCCATGGTGAAGTGAGCGGTCGCATCCCACTGCTCCTGGATCGGGTCCCAGCGGGTCCATTCCATGACGACGACGCGGTTGGCGATCAGCCAGGGCCCGCCCTCCCGCCGTTCGACCCGGTCGATGTAGCGGACGCCAGCCACGAAGTCCTTCTGCGGGCCATCGTCGGCCTTCGTCCGGTGGTAGGCGATACAGTAGGTCTCGGCGGTGGCCGTGTCGCCATCGACGTCGATCAGGCAGTTCCCGAGGAAGTGCATGGTCCGTTCGAAGCGCGCGAGGCCGACGACGACGCTCTTCGCGAACTCCTTGCCCGAGCCCTTGAACGTGCCATGGTCGTCGTAGGCGTCTTCGTGGTAGACGGAGGCGATGAGCGCCATGTCGAGCCGGTCAATACCGCGGCAGTAACGCGCGAGCAGATCGCGAATCTCCTGCTTGTCGACGGTCTGCTGGATTGCGGTGCTGGACATGGTGCGTGTCTCCCCGTGGTTGAGCGCATTCTACTCACCCGCGAGCCGCCCGGCGGAAGCTGAGCCCTACTGCGGGGCCGGGAGCCCAGATGGCAACGTCACGACCGAGCCAACTCCCATGCCGTGGCGTTCAAACCAGCCCGCATTGACCTCGAGGACGCTCTGGTACGTCATCCCGGGCGGGAGAACCGTCTTGTCGCAGGGAATGCCGTCGCGAATGGCGAGGACTGTGCCATCGGCCGCGAGGTAGGCGATGGAGAGCGGGATGAGCGTGTTACTCATCCAGAAGCCGAGGGTCGACTGGTTCTTGAAGAGGAAGAGCATACCGCCGCCTTCCGGCATGCGCGGCCGGCTCATGAGGCCGATGGTCCGCTGGGCGGCGGTCGATGCGACATCGACGGCGAGTGTCTCGGTCTTGCCGTTCCCGGTGACCGTGACGGAGACGCTTGGGAGGCCCGATTGAGGCGCTGGCGCGGTTGCCCCGGACTGCTGCGGACACGACGCCACCGGCGTAGTCGAGGGTGTCGCCGTTGGTGAAGGCGTTGGCTGGGCGTCCGGGTTGCCATCGCAGAAGGAGACCGAGAGCATCGCCAGGAAGACGACAAACGCGCCCAGGAACTTGGAGACCACCGGCGGAAGGGGGAGCACCCGCTCAGCCTACCAAGGCGGCTCTTCAGACGGTACGGTCGGGCTTTACCCGCGCCTTCTCACGGCAGCGGAAAAGAGCGCCTAGGGCGCGAGGAGACGATCGGCCAACCGGGCAAGCCGGGGAGTCTCGGGCCGATGGGGGCGCCGTCAGTCGACTTCGAAGAGGAACTCCACTTCGACGGGTACGCCGAACGGCAACTCGGCCATGCCGACGGCCGCGCGTGCGTGCCGTCCGGCCTCGCCGAAGACATCGATGAGGAGCTGCGAGGCGCCGTTGATGACGGCGGGCTGGCTGGTGAAGCCGGGTGCGCTGGCGACGAAACCGCCCACCCGGACCACGCGCCGTACACGGTCCAGCGAGCCCAGCTCGGCGCGAGCGATGGCCAACGCCTGGAGGGCGCACTGGCGTGCGAGCGGCGCGGCCTGTTCGACCGTGACTTCGTCCCCGCATTTCCCCCGGGCCATCGGCTGCCCGTCTTTCATCGGGACCTGGCCGGAGATGAACAACAGTGCCCCGCTGCGGACGCAGGGCGCATAAAGGCCAGCGGGCGCCGGCAGGGGCGGCAGTTCGATCGAAAGTTCCTTGAGCCGTGATTCAGCGGTCATTCCGTCTCCTCTTCGGTGCCAAGGATCCTGGCAACGACACCATCGACCTCCTCGGCGCTGTAACAGTCGATGGTGATGCGGGCGCCCTTCTTCTGGGGCGCCACGGTGACGCGTGTGCCAAGTGCACGCCGCAGCTGCAGCTCGATGTCGGCGAGAACGGCATCGCGGCGGGCGGCGGGCCGGGCCGGGGCGCCGGGCTGAGCGGCCTTCTCGGCCGCCGCGACCGCGCGCCGAATGGCTGCCTCGGTCTCGCGCACGCTCAGGCCAAGGCGGACAACGTCACGCCAGGCGTCGAGGCGCGGACGCCCTTCGCCAATCCCGAGCAGCGCGCGGGCATGGCCCTCGCTGATCTCCCCGGCCACGAGGCTGCGCCGAATCTCCGGTTCCAGGGAGAGGAGGCGGAGGGCGTTGGCCACGGCGGCCCTGCTCTTGCCGACACGCCGGGCCACCTCCTCCTGGGTCAGGCCGTATTCCGTGGTAAGGCGACGGTAGGCCATCGCCTCCTCGATCGCGTTCAGGTCCGCCCGCTGAATGTTTTCGATCAGGGCGAGTTCGAGGAGCTCCTTGGGAGCAGCCTCGCGGAAGACGACGGGCACGACATCGAGCCCGGCCATGCGCGCGGCCTGGAGCCGCCGTTCGCCCGCGATCAGGTGGAAGGCGCCGTTCGCCTGGCGGCTGACGATGAGGGGCTGAATGATCCCGTGTTCGCGGATCGAATCCGCCAGCTCTCGGAGCTTTTCTGGCTCGAAGTTCGTGCGCGGCTGTTCCGGGTTGGGGGAGATGAGGTCGATATCGATGACGTCGGGGCTGGTATGACGCTGCGCCCCCGCAGGCGGCCCCCCGGCGGCCGGTTCGGACGGCGCGGCTGGCGCCACATTTCCCCCGAAGAGCGCTTCGAGACCGCGGCCGAGGCCGCGCCTGGGTTGCGTCATCACGTCATCCTTCCTCTCAGTTCAGTGTGCCCGATCATGCGGGGATAGTGACGCGGGCCAGGAGTTCGACCGCGAGGGCGTCGTACGCCTCCGCTCCCCGTCCTCCCGGTTCGTAGGCAAAGATCGACTGGCCGTGGCTCGGCGCCTCGCTCAACCGCACAGCCCGCGGGATCACGGCCGCCATTACGGTATCGGGGAAGTGGCGACGGACTTCGTCGGCGACCTGTTGGGCGAGGCGCGTGCGCCCGTCGAACATCGTAAGGACGACGCCGAGGATCGTAAGTCCCGGATTCAGGTTGCGCCGGACAAGGTCCAGCGTCTCGGTCAAACGGCTGAGCCCTTCAAGCGCCATGTACTCGCACTGCACGGGAATGACGACGCTATCGGCGGCTGTGAGCGCGTTGATCGTGAGCAGGCCAAGCGATGGGGGGCAGTCGATGAAGATCCAGTCGAAACGGCCCCGCAGGGGCGCAAGGGCGTTGGCCAGCCGCCGTTCCCGCGCCATCATCGGCACCAATTCCACCTCGGCGCCGGCCAGGGCGGTACTCGCAGGGATAACGCTGACGCCCTCTGGCGAAACGACGATAGCGGAATCTTCCGTTATGTCGTTCATGAGCAGCCCATAGACACCATCCTGGGCGCGAGGATCGATACCGAGGGCACTCGTCGCGTTGGCCTGGGGGTCGAGATCGACGAGGAGCACGCGCTGATCGCGCCGCGCCAGGCCGGCGGCCAGGTTCACGGCGGTCGTCGTTTTCCCGACACCCCCCTTCTGGTTCACGAAGACCACCACGCGCGCCGCCATCAGGCCGCCACCATTTCCAGGCGCGCTTCGATCGCCTGTCTTGTTGGGGCGTGGAAAGGGCCGCCACCGGCCTCTACCGCCAGGGAGCCGGCCGCGGCCGCGAAGGCAGAGGCTGTGGCGAGGCTCCCGCATTCCGCGTACCGGATGAGGAAGGCGGTCGCGAAGCAATCGCCAGCCCCGGTGGGGTCAACCTGGAGGGCGGGGACCGGCGGGACCTGGCGAACCTCTTCGGCCGAATAGCAGCGTGCCCCGGCGCTTCCCGCCGTCACGAAACAGGTGGCCCCACGAGCGGCCACGTCCTGCGCCAGGGCCACCGGATCGGCGGTGTCCTCGACGCTATAGAAGACGAACATTCCGGGCGATACAAAGCGTTCGACATGGCGCCAGGGATTCCGCCGCGGGCGTACGACGCCCTCCGGACCGGTCTCCCGGAGCAGGCCCTGCAATGCCAGCCCGCGGATAGGAGCCGTGATCGCCGGGAAGGCCGTCAGTTCGTGATACGCCGGCGCCACGAGTGCGACGTCTCCCGCGGGCAAGTCAGCGAGGAGGGAGGGCGGCAACGAATCGCCCGCCCAGCGCAGCCGCTGCGACCGCGCGCCCCGTTCGTCGTAGCTATTCGCATAGCGGGTCACCGTACCCACCGGAACGACTCGGAGGTCGAGACCGGCGAGAACCTCGCGGTCGTACCCGGGGGAGATGGCGGTCACCAGGGTGACCTCGGCGCCAAGATTCAGGGCGAGGCGCGCCGAGTAAAGCGATGGGCCGCCGGGCAGCCAGAGCCCGCCGGGAGCGAGGTCTTCGGCGACGTTGCCAACTACTACGACGCGCGTGGCGGTCTCCTTCGCGGCGTTAGCGCCTGCTGCTTATGACGACCTTCCGGTTATCGCCTTCGCCGATGCTGTTCGTCTCCAGTTCCGGGTCTTCGGCGAGGATCATGTGCACGAGCCGGCGTTCCGCTGCGGTCATCGGTTCCAGGGTAATCGGCGAACCGGTCTGGCGGACGCGGTCGGCCATGCGTGTGGCCATCGCCACCACCTGCTCTTCGCGCCGGTGCCGATAGTGTTCGACATCGATGGAGACGCCACCCTTGCCCGGGAAGCGGCGCGTGACGATCAGGTTCACAAGGTACTGGAACGAGGTGAGCGTATCGCCTCGCCGGCCGATCAGCAGTCCAAGGTTTTCGCCGCCGATATCGATAACGGCGCGGACGACGCCCTTGCCGTCGCCGTTCGTGAGCGGCTCTCGAATCGTGATCTCAGCGTTAATGTCGAGCAGGCGAAGAATATCGTCGACGACGTGGGCGGCGAAATCCACCTCTTCGGAGTTGATGTCGGGCTCGATGTTGCGTTCCTCGTCACGCGGCGGGCGGTCACCCCTGTCACCGCGATCACCTCGGTCGCCCCGGTCGCGGCGTTCACCGCGATCCTGGCCCTCGGCACGTGGAGGCCGCTGGCCCCGGGGAGCGCGTGTTGGGGGCGGCGCGCCTTCAACGGGGGCGGCCACCTCGCCATCACCATAGGCCTGCGGCTTCAGGAAGTCGCTGTCGGTGAGTTTGGGTGCGGGTGCATCGAATCCGGTGCGCGTTTGCCGCCCACTATCGGGGCGGCCACGCCCGGCCGATGGCGCGCCGCGCTGGCGCTGGCCGCCTCGGCCATCGCCCGATCCTTCGGAACGGCCAGCCTCGGGGCGAGGCCCATCGCCGCGGCCGCGTTGGCCACCACCGCCACGCTGGGGGGCGGCGCCGCGGGGCGGGCGCGGGTCAGCAGCTGGGGCCGCTCCCGGGGCGCCGGCGATCCGATCGACGCGCACCTGGGCATCGCGTGCCCCGCGGCCAAAGAGACCGCCTTTCCGGCCTTCGTCCAGGACGACGAATTCTACCTGGTCCCGGCTGGCGCCGAGTTGTGCGAGCGCCCTGTTAAGGGCGTCTTCGACGGTTTTGCCGCTTGCTTCGGCCGATTCCATTGGCAGTCCTCAATTCACGAGCAGGTTCGGTGGTTGCCTTTGCGGGCGGGACCTTCTGTTCGGCCAGCGCGGAAACGGGCCGGGGCGGGGTCTTGAGCAAAGGCGGGAGTTCATACCATGGCGTCTTCAATCCGTAGACGGCCATGTTGAACAGGATCCCGACGACGGAGTTGACTACCCAGTACAACGCCACACCAGAGGGGAAGTTGAGCGAGATGAACACGAACATGGCCGGCATGAGGTAGGCCATCATCTGTTGCTGCGCGCGCGCTCGCTCGTCTGTGGAGGTGACCGGTGTCGTCTTCGTCTGAAGGAACGATGTAAGCCCAACGAGCACGATAAGGAGCACGTTGGGGCTGCGGAGGTCCATCCCGAGGAAGTGTTCTTTGATTGGGATGGCGTGCTGGAGGTAGTCCCACGGGTACAGGTGCCCGGCCAGCCGCTCGAGCGCCTCCGGAGATTCCGGGAGCGTGTACCTGATGGCGAAGAACAGCGCCAGCAGGATCGGAATCTGAAGCAACATCGGCCCGATGCAGCCGAGCGGATTCACGCCCGACTCCCGGTACGCCTTCATGATCTCTTCCTGGCGGCGCTTCGGGTCGCTGTACTTCTTGTTGATCTCCGCGACACGCGGCTGGATGGTCTGCATCGCGCGCGTCTGGTGAAGCTGACGAATGGTCAATGGCCAGGTGAGCAGCCGGATGACGATCGTGAAGGCGATAATGGCGAGCCCGAAGCTCCCGAACAGGACGTTGTTCAGGAGGACGAGGAAGTTGACCATCGGTTCCAGGAGAACGGGTGTGAAGATACTGCTGATGAAGTTCACGGGTTCTCCCCCGCGACCACCAGTTCCGTCACCTGGAACTTCGTTGGATCAGCCTGGTAGAGCCTGCCCCTGGTCGTCGCAATCAGAGCGAGGCCGTCGCGTACGACGAGGCCGGCTCGCACCGTTCCGGCGCCATCGATCGGCACGACATTGCCGCGGCGAACACCGTCGGCGGCGTTGATGAAATGAACGTCGGGCTCACGCGTCGCGACGATGAGCACGTCTCCCACGAGGACGGGGGCGGCCTTTACTTTGCTGTTCGCGTCATAGGTCCACCTGGGCACTTCCGGCTTGGTTATGTCGAGTGCGTACACTTTCCCGGAGAAATCGCCGAAGTAGGCGATCCCATCACGGAAGGCCGGCGACGTCCACACCCAGTCATCCGCTTTCAGGCCTTTGCCGACGGGCTGCCCCGTCGCCGTATCTACGATGTACACGTGCTTATCGAGGCTGGGGACGAAGAGGTGGCCGGCGTCCAGGATCGCAAGATCACCAATCGCGCCGGCGACCTTGAACGGCTTCGGCCAGACCGCCGAGCGGTCGCTCAGCTTCAGGGCGTGAACTTCGCCGCCCATCGTAGCGACGTAGATGATGCGATCACCCGCCGCGCCTTCAGCGACGACCGGGGGCGCCCAGATCCCATCGGAGAAGAGCAGGCCGTTGCTGGGCCACCCGGCAAACGTGCTGCCATCTTTGCGATTGACGGCGTAAAGCCGGCCATCAGTGGTGCCGAAGACGAGCGCATCGCCAGCGACGACGGGACCTCCGACGAGGCCGCCGTCGATCCCGGCCTGCGTGGACCACTGGACTTCGCCCGTTTTGGCATTGACGGCGTAGAGGTGCTCGTCCCAGGAGCCGAAATAGAGCGTCTCGCCCTCAATCGCGGCGTCGTAGACAGCTTTGAACTTGATGTCCCGCTGGCCCTGCTTGTTTTTGTCGGGGAACGACCACACACGCGAAGCCGTACCGTCTGCGGCAAGCGTCGCGGAAACAACGCGATCCTTGTCGGGGAAGTAGTAGATTGCGGATGAATCGATGGCGGGACTGGCCCATCCTTCCGGGTTCTTCACGCCACCGCAAGCGGCGGAGAGCAGCGCAAAGCCGGCGAGGAGGAGCCCCGCGCCAGTTAGGCGGGGCAGGTTCACGAGTTCCATCGTATCAGGGCGCCGCGAAGGGGATAGTAGACTGGACTCCAGCACTGTTATGTCTTGTCCACGAACGAAGATGGCTGTTTCACGGGAAACTCGACGGTGAAACAGCATCGTCCTGCGGGAACACGAGTCCGTAGCGCTCGCACATCTCGACGAAACGGCCCGCCGCGTAGGAGTCCAGCTCGGCAAGCCGCCCGGCGGCGAGGGGCCCAACCACATCTCTCAAGGCTGGACCGCGGGCCATCCACTGGTAATACGACCTGCCACCGTGCTCGTACGGCCCGTACAGCCGGGACCCGGGCACGTGGGCTTCCAGCCAGTGGAAGAGCCGTTCGTGCCGGGTGTGCATGCGCACGGTCACCTGTGGCTGCCTTCCGTCTCCCCCGAAGTGGCCCTCCGAGATCAGGATCCCGAGGAGAAGGCCCTGGTCAAACGGAGAGAGGACGAGAGGGGCTGGCACGACACCAGTGTACCAGATGCTGTTTCACCGTCATGTTTCCCGTGAAACGTGTCCTGGAACGGGGTCGTATCCCTGTCCTCCCCAGGGATTGCAGCGTGCAAGCCGCCTGACAGCCAGCCACGTCCCTTTGATTGCGCCAAATCGTTCCACCGCTTCGTAGGCGTACCGGGAGCAGGTCGGCTCGTAGCGACAACCGCCAGGCAACACCGGCGAAATGAACCGCTGGTAGCCGCGGATCGCCTTCAGCACAACCCACTTCATGGCGCCTGGCCCTCCGCCAACACGCTCGCACGCCCCACCTGCTGACCGAACGCGCCCACCAGCATGGAAAACGACGCCTCGACCGACCGCCCGCGTGCGGTGACGACGATGTCGTAGCCACCAACGCGCCCGTGAACCGTGGTCCGAACCGCCTCGCGGAGCCTGCGCTTCACCCTGTTGCGGACAACGGCCCGTTTGGAGAGCCCTTTCCCGACCGCGAAACCCCAGCGTGCGTGCCCCAACGAGTTCGGAAGAGCGCGGAACACGAAAAAGGGGCCGGTCGTTACGGCCCCTTCGCGGTAGACGCGGTCAAACTCTTCACCCTTGCGGAGACGCAGAGCGCGCTCCACGGCCGCCTACACCTGGGTCAGCCGCTTGCGGCCCTGAAGCCGGCGTGCCTTCAGGACAAGCCTCCCGGCCCTGCTGGACATGCGCTGGCGAAACCCGTGAACCCGGGCGCGGTGCTTGCGGTGTGGCTGATAGGTGCGCTTGGTGGACATAAGACCCTTCCCTCTTGTGGGCGTGAACGTCTACCCTACCATCCTCGCGCCATCCGGTCACGTACGAGGAGCGCCGACAGCGTCACTCTCCGTACGCCATCCGGTAGTGGGCGTAGTGCTCGAGCACTACCGCGACATAGTGCGCGGTCTCTTCGATATCGATAGCCGCCACAAACTCAGGCGTGCCTGCGCCACCAGCAGCTCCAACCCAACGCTCGGCGCGGCCCGGGCCCCCGTTGTAGGCAGCCAGGGCCGCGTCAACCCTGCCGAACCGCTTCACCTGGTCCGCGATGTACCGCGCCCCGAAACGGAGCGACACCGCTGGCCGAAGCAAGAGGCTGACCGAGAACGGAGAAACCCCGAGCGCTTCCGCAAGCGCCTCCCCGGTTGGCTCGATCACCTGCGTCAGTCCGTATGCCTCGGCCGGGGAGACCGCCGCCGGATCCCATGCGCTCTCCTGGCGGACCAACGCGGCAAGGAGGAGTGGGTCCAGGCCCACCTCTTTCGATTCCAGGTCCACGAGTTCGGGAAAGTCAACGGGATAGGCCAGCCGCATAAGACCCTCGGTCACAATGCAATGACGATCCACCACTAACCACTCAGTATCAAGTTGAAGCTTCTCGGCACCTGAGGCTGCAAAATCTTCATAGAACTTCTGCACCGCCGACTTTCCAATGACATCCCCAGCGCCGTTCGG
>CAZQCR010000125.1:2964-9383 GCA_964591745.1 uncultured Anaerolineaceae bacterium | reverse complement strand
CAGCCGCGCCCCCGCGGCGAGGTAGTCCGCGATCTTCCGGTCCACCTCGTAGGTCAGATCGTTGGGTGAGACGACTTCGACCACCAGGTCCGGGGCGATCCTCAGGTAGCCGGTCGAAGGCGGCCGGTCGCCCGGCAGCCGTCCAGCCGCAACGAACGCGCCATCACTCACGCGCAGCGGGTTAGGTTCGGGGAAGACCTGGATGCCGCATCCGTCGGTAAAAGCCAATCCAAGGTTGTTCGCGAGGGCGCAGTTGCGGATCTCTCCGTTGATATTGGCGGACACGAAGTTGCTTTCAGCGCTCACGTTTCGCTCCCGGATCTCACCGTCGATCAGTTCGTAACGCGCCTCGCCGTCTGGAATCGCTTCGAGATCAGCCGATGTAGCCCGTGTCGCAGTAAGTGTGACCATGCCCGCAGTATACCAAACTCAGCGGGCCGTGACTGGCCGTCCCATGCCGATATACCGCACCCCGGAGCGCTCGACCGCCTCTCGATCGAGCGCATTTCGCGCGTCCAGGAGGACCGGCGCGAGCAATGACCAGTCCAGGCCGTTGTAGACGGTGTGGTTAGCATGCACGACGGCCACATCGTACCCCGCGAGCGGCTCACCGGCCGGTTCGAAGCCCAGGGATCGAATCCCCGCTTCCGTCAGCAGCGGGTCGTGACCGTAGACGCTCGCGCCCCGCGCCGAGAACTCGCGCAGCAGGTCCGCGGCGTTCGTATGAGCCGTTACGGCCACGTTCGGCCGGAACGTCAGCCCCAGGATCAGGACGCGCTTGCCGGCCAGCCCACCCAGCGCCGCTTCCACCCGTTCCGCCGCATAGCCGGGCATCGCGTCGTTCACCTCGCGCCCCAGCGCCGAAAGCGCGCTCGGCCCCTTCCCCTGGATCAGGAAGCGCGGGTAGACCGGGATGCAGTGTCCGCCAACGCCCGTGCCCGGGGTGTGGATGTGCGAGTACGGCTGGCTATTCGCCGCCTTCGTCACTTCCGTTATGTCCACGCCATACGCATCCGCAACCTGCGCCAGTTCGTTGGCGAGAGCGATGTTCAGGTCGCGGTACGCGCCCTCCGCCAGCTTCGAAAGCTCCGCTGCTTCCGCTGACGCCAGTTCGTACACCTCGCCCTCGAACACCTCACGGTAGAAGGCCGCCGCCCGCGCCCCGGACTCGCGATCCAACCCGCCAACGACCTTCGGGTACTTCGTCAGGTCCTCGATCACCCGGCCCATCAGCAACCGCTCCGGGCTGAACGCCACGAACAGGTCCTGCCCGATCGTTCGCCCCGCAGCCTCCAGCGCCGGCGCGAGCAACGCCCGCGTCGTGCCCACGGGCAGCGTCGTATCGAAGATGCAGAGCGTGCCCGGCTGCAGGCCCCGCGCCACATCCGCTGCCGCCGAAAGCAGGTTTCGCAGGTCAGCCCGGGCCTCCGCGTCGATATCCACGGCCACGCAGAACAGGATCACCTCCGACTTCGCCACCGCATCCGTCGTGGCCGTCGTCGCCGTCAGCGTCCCGGCGCGGACCACCTGCTGCAGCAAGGCGCCGAGGCCGGCCTCATCGGGAATCGGGTTCTCCCCGCGGTTGATCCGTTCCACCAGGCCCGCGTTGATGTCGCACGCCCGCACCGTGTGCCCCCGGCTTGCCAGGTAGGTCGCCACGGGCAACCCGATGCGCCCCACGCCCACTACAGCGATCTTCACAGGGCAGCCGCGGCCGCCGGAAGGTACACCGGCATCCCTGATTCGGACGACTCCACCAGCGCCTCTGCGACGGCCAGAGCGGCGATGCCATCGCGTGCGGGCACGGGCGCCGGTCCGCCAGCCCGGATAGCGTCACGGAACGCTTCCAGCTCGGCTCGCAGCGGTTCGCGGTTGGCGATCGGGTACCGCGTCATCGGCCCTTCGGTCACGCTGGCGATCGCGCCCTCGCGCGCCGTTGCCGCGAAGTTTTCGTAGAACGCCAGCGTCTGGGCCGCGTAGTCCACCGCGAACATCCCCCGTTCGCACAGCACCGTCAGGGTGCGTTCCTTCGTCGGCGTCAGCCAGTTGATCTCCAGCAGACCGAGCGCGCCGTTCCGAAAACGGAGGATCCCCGCGAACAGGTCCTCGTTGTCGGTGTTGATGTGGCGCCGGGCTTCGGCGAATACGCGTTCTACGTCGTCGCCGAGGATGTAGCGCATGATGTCGATGTCGTGCGGCGCAAGGTCATGAATAACGCCGACGTCGCGTATGCGGTGCGGGAACGGCCCTACCCGCCTCGCCCGAACCTGCAGTACACGTCCGCCCTGGCCAGCGTCCAGCCGCGCTTTCAACTCGCGCACAGCCGGGTTGAACCGTTCGATGTGCCCGACCGTAAGGACGACGCCCCGATCCGCCGCCGCCGCCGACAGCCGCTCGCCCGCGGCGATCGTCCCGGCTATCGGCTTCTCGACCAGCAGGTGGGCCCCCGCCGCGATCACCAGGAGCGCCACTTCCTCATGCAGCCCCGTCGGCACCACCACGGAGACCATCTCCGGCGACACTTCACGGAGCAGCGCTGCGGCGTCCGGAAAGCCCGGGATCGGCCGCCCCGCCACCGTCCCGGCGATTCGCGCCGGATCCGCATCCGCAACCCCGACCAGCTCCACGCCATCCATGTCTCCGAGGACGCGGGCATGATTGGCCCCCATGGAGCCGAGGCCGATAACGGCGGCACGAAGGGGTGCGGTCACGAGCCTGAGAGTAGCGGGCGTCGCCAGAAGGCGGAAGCCGCCCGCCCCGTCATTCGTACTGCGCCATCAGCGCGAACACACTCGCCAGGTACTGCTTCGTGTCTTCGTAAAGCCCGACCGTTTCCAGCGCATGCCAGCCCTGGTAGTACGCCGCGATTGCCGATTCCAGGTTCCAATCCGAAAGCACCAGCCAGTGGTGAAGGATCGATGCCCCCATCCGAGCGTTGTCCACGGCGTCGAACTCCCAGCCCGTCGCGTCCCCGATCAGCACCTCAAGCGCCCAACCCGCCGTCGGCGGCATCACCTGCATCAACCCGATGGCGCCCGCCGAACTGACCATGTCCATGTTCCAGCCGCTCTCCTGCCAGGCGATCGCTTTCACCAGGGAGACCGGGATCCCGAATTCGTGCGCGGCGTTCGTTAGGATGTTGCCGTAGTCCCCGCGCGAAAGCGCCGTCCGCGTTCCTCCCGGGATCACGAGCCGCTGGCCGACTTCGATGAGGCTCACGTCCGTTATGTCGTTAGCTGCCGCAAGGGCCGCCAATGGCACACCGAACATCCCGGCAATCATGCTCAACGATTCGCCCGGTTTCACCGTGTGAATCTTCTCCCCGAAGTGGGTGATCGGCGCAGCGGCGCCCGATCCACTCCCACCCGGGATCGTGAGTGCTTGGCCCACCCAGATAGCGTCGATATTACCCAGGCCGTTGGCGCTCACGATCGCTGCGACCGGGACGCCGAAGTGGTCCGCAATCGCCGAGAGGCTGTCGCCGGCTTCAACCGTGTAGGCCACGCCAGAAGGCTGTCCGCCTGTCGCCGATGGCGACGGCGCCGCTCCGCCAGTCGCCGCCACCGGGATGAGCAGCTGCCCACCGAGGTAGATGACAAACGGCTCCTCGATCCTGTTGAGTTCCGCCAGCTTCAGCATCGGCAGCCCGTACTGATCAGCGATAAACGAGAGCGTCTCGCCCGCCTCCACGATGTGCACGCCCATATGCGGTGCAGGGTCCGGCGCCTCCGCCTCGGAAGGTGCCACCGGGCCCACTATCTCAAGCGCCTGCCCGATCCGGATGTGGTCCGGGTCTGCAAGCTGGTTCAGGTCGATGATCGATTTGATCGAAACGCCATAGCGGGCCGCGATCGTCGAAACCCATTCACCGATCTCCACGATGTGGGTGAGCCGGCCGTTAGCGGCGGGAGCCCCCGAAGGCGCCTCCTCGACGTTGGCGGGCTGCTCAGCCTCAGATTCCGCCCCGTCCGGTTCCGCGGCGGGCGGTTCTTCGCTGGCGAAACCGGGGATGCGGATGACCTGTCCCACCTGGATGGCGTCGGCATCCAGGAGCCCGTTCACGTCCATGATCGTGTCCAGCGGGAAGCCGTACTGCTCCGCGATCCCCGCCAGCGTTTCGCCCGGCTGGACCACGTGATCTTCGTAGGCATGCGCCACCAGGGGCATCGCCCCAACGACCAGCGCAGCCAACAGCACGAGGCCCGCCATCGCCCCACGCATCCGCGTGGGAAGGTACGCCCGCCCGGGAGAGGAACCACTGGGGCGAGAAAGGTTCATGAAGAACCACCGTTCTCACCCGCCACAGCGTTCGTGTATACCACGGCGTTCGTTTCTTGTGCAAACATTTACGAATCTTTATGTCGCGTACATCGCCAGATCGTCAGGCCCGCCGCGTCCTATACTGCTGCCCATGGGCTTCTATCACGGCTCCAGCACACCGCCACCCGACGACAACAAGCAGGGCAGTCTGAAGGACGCCTTGTTCATTACGCTCGCCGTTTTCAAGACGTTGGCACTGCCCGTCGGTGTGCTCGTTGGAGCCCTCCTTTACCTCGTTCTCATCATCTACCTCTTCACGCTCCACCCCCTTGCCGGGCTCGGGGGCATCCTCCTCGTCGTTGCCATCGTCGCCGCCCGCGCCCTCTGGGAATTGAAGCACCCGCCGACGCTCAAAGGGTGAGCGACCTCGATACTGGCATCGCCGGCCGGCTGGCCGCCGTCCGCGCCCGCATCGAAGCTGCGTGTGAACGGGCCGGACGCGATCCGGCCTGCGTCACCCTCATCGGCGTCACCAAGTCGCAGCCCCTATCGGCCATCCACGAAGCGTGGCGAGCGGGCCTGCGGGATTTCGGTGAGAACTACATCCAGGAGGCCCTCGCAAAGCTCACCGCCTTCTCCGCCGAACCATCGCCATCCTTCCATTTCATCGGCACCTCCAGACCAATAAGGTCCGGCTCGCCGCCCGCCACTTTGCTATACTTCACAGTATCGACTCAGAACGGCTCCTCGACACTCTCTCCGCGGCTTCAACGGGCTCGCCACAGCCCGTCATGCTGCAGGTAAACCTCGCCGCTGAGGCAACGAAGAGCGGCCTGCCGCTGGCTGGTCTCCCCGGCCTCGTTCGCCATGCTCGTTCCCTGCCCGGCATCGACCTCCGTGGCCTGATGACGATCCCACCACCCGCCAGCGACCCTGCCGCCAACCGGCCCTGGTTTCGCCAGCTCCGCGCTCTCGGCGAAGAACACGGGCTAAACGGCCTCTCCATGGGAATGACCGATGACTTCGAAACGGCCATCGAAGCAGGCGCCACCCATATTCGCGTTGGACGCGCCATCTTTGGGGAGCGAACGAAATGAAGCTCGCGATTATCGGCGGCGGAGTCATGGGCGAGGCCATCCTCTCGGCGGTCCTCGCCGCGAAGCTTACCGAACCCGCCCTCACGACCGTAGCCGAAGTCGTCGCCGACCGACGCGAAGCTCTGGCGCAGCGCTATGGCGTCCGCGTGACCGCGACCGCAACCGGGGCGATGGACGGCGCTGACTTCATCGTCCTCTCCGTCAAACCACAGGACGTGAAATCCGTGAAGGGCTCGATTCCCGCCGGAGCCCTCCTCTGTTCGATCATGGCGGGCGTACGCATCGCGTCACTCCAGGCCGATTTCGGCCATGACCGCGTCGTCCGTGTGATGCCGAACACCCCCGCCGCCATCGGCGCCGGCATGAGCGTCTGGACCGCGACAGCGGCCGTCTCCGCGGACCAGCGGACAGCGACGCGCGCCCTCCTCGCCTCGTTCGGCAGCGAGATCTACGTCGATGACGAGAAGAAGATCGACATGGCGACGGCCCTCAGCGGCAGCGGCCCCGCCTACGTATTCCTCTTCCTCGAAGCCATGATCGAAGGTGGCGTGAGCGTTGGACTTCCCCGTGCGCAGGCCGAAGAAATGGCCCTGCAGACACTGCTCGGCGCCGCCCAGTATGCTAAACAAAGCGGCAAGAGCGCCGCGGAACTGCGCGCCATGGTCACCTCGCCCGCCGGGACCACGGCGGCCGGGCTCCTCGAACTCGAGAAGGGCTCGGTCCGCGCAGACATCATCGAGTGCATTCGCGCGGCCCATCGCCGCGCCGTCGAACTTGGAGGCCCACCCGTTTGAACGACCAGGTCGCCGGAATTTTTATCCTCTTCCTCTACGTTCTCATCGGGCTCATCGTCGCCCGCTCGGTCATCTCCTTCATCCCCTCGCGGCCGGACAACGCCATTACGCGCTTCATCCACCAATCAACGGAGCCACTGCTCCAGCCCGTTCGCCGAATCCTCCCCAAGACCGGGATGATCGACTTCAGCGCCATGGTCGTCATCATCGTTCTTTACCTGATGGTCGCCGTCGTGAACCAGGCGGCGAGCGGCTGAGATGTCCCGGC
>CAZQCR010000125.1:0-2864 GCA_964591745.1 uncultured Anaerolineaceae bacterium | reverse complement strand
CCGTACATCGCCGAATTCACTCTCGCCTTCCTCTCGATCCTCACGTGGGCGATCATCGCGCGCTCGCTGCTGAGCTGGTTCCCGATCGACCAGTCGAGCCCGCTCTTTCAGCTGCTCCACCGCGTCACAGAGCCGATCATCGAGCCGCTGCGAAGGGTCATCCCCAACACGGGCATGATGGACCTGAGCCCCATGCTCGCGATCATCGTCCTCATCGTCATGCGCCAGCTTGTCGTCAGCGTCGCCCAGCCGCTCTAACCTCGCCGCCTGTCGAACGTGAGCGGGAACCCGGCTATTCTGAGCCATACATGATCCCCCGTTACTCGCGCCCCGAAATGGCCGCTCTCTGGAGCGACGAAGCAAAGTTCCAGCGCTGGTTGGATGTCGAGGTTGCGGCCTGCGATGCCTGGGCCGAACTGGGACAGATTCCGGCCGAAGCAGCGGCGAAGATCCGCGCCAACGCCAGCTTCGACTTGCGAAAAGTCGATGAATACCTCGCCATCACCCATCACGACGTAACCGCCTTCCTCCGTTCCGTAGGCGATTCCCTCGGCGAAGAGGGCCGCTACGTCCACTTCGGTCTCACCAGCTCAGATGTCTGGGATACTGCGACCGGCCTCCAACTGCGCGACGCCTGCGATATCCTCCTCCGTGATCTCGATGCCCTCTCCGTCGTCCTCGAACGCCAGTCCCGCGCCTACCGCGATACCATCTGCGTCGGCCGCACACACGGCGTCCATGCCGAACCCACCACCTTCGGCCTGAAGCTGGCCGTCTGGGTCGATGAGATGCGCCGGAACCGTGTCCGCCTCCTGGCCGCCCGCGAAGCGATCGCCGTTGGCGCTATCAGCGGCACCGTCGGCACCCACGCCTCATGCCCCCCGGAACTTGAGGAGATCGTCTGCCGCAAGCTCGGACTCGGCCTCGAAATGGCCTCCACCCAGGTCATCCAGCGCGATCGCCACGCCCAGTTCGTCACTACACTGGCGATCATCGGCGCCTCCCTCGAGAAGTTCGCGACCGAGATCCGCGCCCTCCAGAAAACCGAGGTGCGCGAGGCCGAAGAGCCCTTCGACCCCGGTCAGACCGGCTCAAGCGCGATGCCCCACAAGCGCAACCCGGAGAAGTGTGAACGCATCACCGGCCTCGCTCGCGTCCTCCGCGGCTATGCCGTCACATCCATGGAGAACGTCGCTCTCTGGCACGAGCGCGACATCAGCCACTCCTCCACCGAACGGATCATCTTCCCCGACGCCTGCCTCGTCCTCGATTACATCCTGGACCTCTTCACCGGGATTATGGACCGCCTGGTCGTCTTCCCCGAGAACATGAAGGAGAACCTCGAACGCTCCTTCGGCCTCGTCTTCTCCCAGCGTGTGCTCCTCGCCCTCATCGAGACCGGGTTGAGCCGGCCAGACGCCTACGCCGTGGTCCAGCGCAACGCCATGGAGGCATGGCGGACGCGCCGCCAGTTCCTCGATCTCCTGCTGCAGGACACCGAGGTCACCTCCCGCCTGCCAGCATCCGAACTTCGCGGCCTGTTCGACTACGGCTACTACCTCGTGAACATCGGCGCCACCTTCGATCGGCTCGGACTATGACCATCGAACCCTCGACCGGACCGCAAGCACCTATCGCGAGCGCCGACGCCGTCACATCGGGCCTTCCCGGCCCGGCGGCGCTCGCCCGCGAGGCCTGGCGCATGGTCACGCGCCATCCGCGCGAGGCGATCTTGCCCCTGCTCGTGATCGAAGCACCTGTCGCCGCCGTGCTCAGTACCGTCGTGACGGTCCTCTTCCTGACAGCTTTCGAGAACGAACCCTTCCGCGCGTCCGTTGCCCTCGTCACATCGAACGACGCGCGTGGCGTGATCTTCCTGCTGGTCGTGATCGCGGCGGTCCAGGCGCTCTTCACCCAGGTCGCACATGGCGCGATGGTCGTCTCCGTCGCCGGCGTCCTGAGCGGCAAGCCAAAGTCGCTCACAGAATCGCTCGATGTCGCCTTCACCCGCATGGGGAGCCTGGTGCTCCTCGCCCTGGTCATCATGGCCGGAGCGATTCTGCTCGTCGGCAGCATCGTGCTGATCCCACTCGCGCTCTTTCTCGCGCTTCGGTTAGCCCTCAACTTCGAGGTCATGCTCCTTGAAGGCAGCGGTCCACGACGGGCCTTCGTCCGTTCCTGGGCGCTCATGCGCGGCAACGTCCTCCGCTTCCTCGGCGCGCTCGCGCTCACCGCGTTGATCGCCGTCATCCCCTTTGTCGCAATCAGCTCCCTCGCCGCCATCGAGCCCGGGAGTCGTACCGTCTCGATCGTCGTCGTCGGCGCACTCGCCGTCGTCCAGGCCGCTCTCATGACGCCCGTCATCGCCCTTCTGTCGTCGCTCACCACCATCTACTACTTCGCCTTGAGGAGGAACACCGAATGACCACCGTCCTGCTGGAATCCGACATGCCGAATCGTGCCCACCGAGGCAAGGTCCGGGATACATACGACCTCGGCGATCGGCTGCTCATCGTCGCCACCGACCGCATCTCCGCTTTCGACGTCGTCCTGCCGTCGGGCATCCCCGGCAAGGGAGCGGTGCTCACCCGGCTCTCCGCCTGGTGGTTCGAACGGATGAAGGCCGTCGTTCCCAATCACTTCATCGCCCTCATCACCGCCGAGAACGCCAAAGATGTCCCCCTGCCGCTCGACGAGCGCTACTACGGCCGCTCCATGCTCGTCCGCAAGGCGAAGCGCCTGGACGCCGAGTGCATCGTTCGGGGCTACCTCTCCGGCTCCGGCTGGAAGGAGTACCAGCGCTCCCAGTCCGTCTGCGGCCTCCCCCTCCCCGAGGCCCTGCGCGAATCGTCGCAGCTGCCCGA
>CAZQCR010000124.1:0-9516 GCA_964591745.1 uncultured Anaerolineaceae bacterium | reverse complement strand
CCTTCCCGGAGCGGACAACGTCTTCCAAAGCCCGCAGCGTCTCATCGATCGGTGTGCTCGGATCTGGTCCGTGCAGCTGGTAGAGGTCGATGTAGTCCGTCTGCAGCCGCCGCAGCGATCCCTCGACGGCATCGAGGATGTGTTTGCGCGAGTTCCCCTGGTCCCAGCGCTTGCGCGACATCGGACCGAAGCACTTGGTGGCGACGATGTAATCCTGGCGCCGGCCCGCCAGCCAGCGTCCAACGATCTCCTCCGTCCGCCCAACGGTGTCGCCGCTCCCTCCGAGCGGGTACACATCGGCCGTATCGAGAAAGGTGACCCCGCCCTCCGCGGCACGATCAAGGATCGATATCGACATCTTCTCGTCGCATTGGAGGCCGAACGTCATCGTCCCGAGGCAGAGCCTCGAGACCTGGAGGCCGGTGCGGCCGAGGCGAACGTGTTTCATCATCTGCTCCATAGTCCCTGGGTCGTACGAGTAAAGCCGATCCCGTCGCGGCGTGCAAAGCGGCGTGCCGCTTTCGGCCCGGCCGGGAACCGGGTAGATTGTTAGCCAAGCGCCCAGAAGGAGCGGGCATGAGCCGCTACTCAATCCTAGAAATGGGAAACCTCCAGATCATCCAGGAGCGAGAACGGCTCCTCGTCCGCGCCCTCCGCCGCCACGGCATCCTCTCGCTGGAAGGTCTCCGCATGTTCGAAGCGGGGTGCGCCGGCGGCTATAACCTCCGCCTCATGGTCCAGTGGGGCGGGCGGCCAGAGGACCAGGGCGGCATCGACCTCAGCGAGGATTCTATCGCCTACTGCCGTTCTCGCGCGCCCGAAATGCGCCTCTACACCGGCAGTGCCGAGTCAATCCCCGAGCCCGACGAGTCGTTCGACCTGAGCTTCGCCTTCACCCTCTTCAGCAGCGTCCCGGACGAAAGCGTTTCCCGGCAGATTGGCGCGGAGATGTTCCGGATTACCAGGCCGGGAGGGCTCATCGTCGTCTACGACATGCGCCGCAAGAGCCCGGGCAATAGCGCCGTCCACCCCGTCTCGACGGAGGACGTTCGGCGCTGGTTCCCGAAGTGCCCTGCCCGCGTCCGCCATCTGACGCTCGCGCCGCCCATCGCCCGGCTGATCGGAAGGCACGCGCCGTTCCTCTACGGCCCACTCGCCACCATCCCGCTACTTCGAACGCACACGCTCTACGTACTCCAGCGGCCCGCCCTCCCGCTCACGCGGGATATGGCGCCTGTGCCGGCAGAACTCACGGGCAGCAGCGCACCCTAAGCAGTGCTTACCCTGTGAGAGTGCTACGTCAGGCTATGGTACCCTAGGCCGTGCCTATGGCTGATTTCGATGTCGGCGTTATCGGTGCGGGCCCGGGTGGGTACGTGGCCGCGATCCGGGCGGCCCAGCTCGGCCTTCGCGTCGTCCTCTTCGAACGGGACCGGGTTGGTGGCCTCTGCCTCAACTGGGGCTGTACTCCCAGCAAGGCGCTCCTCCGCAACGCCGATGTCGTCAACCTTGTGCGCGACGGCGCCCGCTGGGGCATCGCAACCGATGGCCTGCGGATCGATTACGACGCCGCATTCCAACGCAGCCGGTCCGTGGTCGAAAAGCTCGTCGGAGGCGTCGAGGGTCTGCTTCGCGAAAACGGCGTCACGGTAGTAACCGGCGACGCTTCGCTGGAAAGCGCCCGCGCCATCCATTCCGCCGGTCAGACCTACGGCGTTCGCTCGGTCATCATCGCCACCGGCGCGAGCCCGCGCGTTCTCCCTGGCCTCGAACCCGACGGCGAACGGATCATCACGAGCCGCGAAGCGCTCGCCCTCCGCGCCGTGCCGGCACGGGCCGTGATTATCGGCGCGGGGCCCGTGGGCGTGGAATTCACCCACCTCTGGGCGAGCTACGGCGCAGCCGTTACCCTCGTCGAAGTTATGGACCGCGTCGTGCCGCTCGAAGAGCCAGAGGTCTCCCACGTGCTGCAACGCTCGTTCGAGCAGCGTGGCGTCACCTGCAAGACTGGGGTCCGCGTCGAGCGCGTCGAGCGGACCACTGCGGGCCTATCGGTCCACCTCTCCGGCGCGGCCGCCGAAACGATAGAGGCCGATACCGTGCTCGTCGCCGCTGGCTTCGTTCCCCACACAACCGGGCTCGGCCTCGATGCTCTTGGAGTCGCTATGGAACGCCGCTTCATCACGATCGACGATTCGATGCGGACCAACATTGCCGGCGTGTACGCCATCGGCGATGTGACCGGGAAGCTCATGCTCGCCCACGCGGCCATGGCCCAGGGTGTCGCCGCCGCCGAACAGATCGCCGGCAAGCCGACGCCCACACTGGATTACCGTCAGATGCCGCGGGCAACGTTCTGCCAGCCGCATGTCGGCTCCGTCGGCTTCACCGAAGCGGACGCCCGGGACGCCGGGTTCGCCGTTCGCACCGGCCGCTTTCCCCTCACCGCCCTCGGCAAAGCGATCGCCTTTGGCGAAACGGAAGGCTTCGTCAAGGTCGTAGCGGATGAAGCGACCGGGCAAGTGCTCGGCGTGCACGTAGTCGGGCACGATGCGAACGATATGCTTGGTGAAGCATCGCTGGCGGCGCTCCTTGAAGCGACGACGCGAGAGGTAGGATTCGCCGTTCACGCCCATCCGACACTTTCCGAAGCTTTGAAGGAGGCGGCCCTGGCCGCCGACGGCGAGGCCATCCACATCGTTCAGAAGAGGCCTGCCACAGCGGCGGCCGCCAAAGGAGCACCACAGCGTTGAGCACGGAAACCGCAAGCCCGGCCGCCGTCGTCGACCCCGGGCCAGAGCAACTCGGCCTCTTCCTCTACCAGATGATGTTCATCCGCCGCTTCGAAGAGAAGACCGGTGAGATGTACACCCGCGGCAAGGTCCGCGGCTTCCTCCACCTCTATACAGGCCAGGAAGCGTGCGCGGTTGGCGCCATGGCCGCGCTCGAAGAGCGCGACAAAGTGATCACCCACTACCGCGATCACGGACACGCGCTCGCCCGCGGACTCGACCCGGGACGGGTGATGGCCGAACTCTTCGGCCGCGCCGACGGTGTCAGCGGCGGCCGTGGCGGCTCGATGCATCTCTACGATGTCTCCAAGGGCTTCCTCGGCGGTTATGCCATCGTTACCGCACACCTCCCGCTCGCCGTTGGCCTCGGCCTAGCTTCGAACATGCAGAAACGTGGGTTCGTCACCCTCTGCGTCTTCGGCGATGGCAGCGTCGGCGAAGGCGAGTTCCACGAAGCGCTCAACCTCTCCGTCCTCTGGAAGACGCCCGTCGTGTTCTTCTGCGAAAACAACCTCTACGGCATGGGAGTCCCCTTCGCCGAATCGCTCTCGACATCGATCCCGAAGCTGGCCGCCGCCTACAACATGCCCGCCGTCAGCATCAACGGGATGGATGTCCTGGACGTCTATCGCGCCACCCAGAAGGCTGTCGAGCATTGCCGCAACGGCAACGGACCGTACTTCATCGAGGCGATGACCTACCGCTACCGCGGCCATTCGATGGCCGACCCCGAGCTCTACCGGCTGAAGGAAGAGATCGAAAAGGCCCGCCAACAGGATTGCATCGACAGGCTGCGCAAGCACATGACGGAGGCCGGGATACTGGACGACGACCGTTTCGCCGAACTGGAGGCGCGCGTTGAACACGGCGTGGACGAAGCCGTAGCCTTCGCCGACGCCAGCCCCGAACCGCGCCTCGACACTCTCTTCGACCGCCTCATGAAGGAGCCCACCATTGGCTGAACTGCGCATGCGCGACGCCCTCCGCGAGGCGCTCCGCGAAGAGATGATCAGGAATCCGCTCGTCTTCCTCCTCGGCGAAGACATCGGCAAATACGGCGGCTCCTACGCCGTTACCAAGGGCCTCCTCGATGAGTTCGGCGAAGAACGCGTTCGCGACACACCGATCGCCGAATCGGGAATCGTCGGCGCCGGCATCGGCGCGGCCATGGCCGGTATGCACCCCATGGTCGAAATGATGACCATCAACTTCAGCTTCCTCGCCCTCGACCAGATCGTGAACAGCGCCGCCAAGCTCTACTACATGTCGAACGGCCAGATCAGCGTTCCCCTCGTCATCCGCATGGCTAGCGGCGGCGGCAGCCAGCTTGCGGCCACCCACAGCCATAGCCTCGAAGGGCTGTACGCGCATTTTCCCGGCCTCAAGGTCGTCTGCCCTTCAAACTCAGCTGACGCCAAGGGCCTGTTGAAGCAGGCGTTCCGCGACGAAAACACGGTGATCTTCATCGAACACACCGCGCTCTACGGCCAGAAGGGCGAAGTGCCCGACGACCCGGACTTCCTCATCGAATTCGGGAAGGCCAACGTGATGCGCGAAGGCACCGACGTAACCCTCATCGGCTACAGCGGCAGCGTCTGGCAGGCCTACCGCGCCGCCGAAATGCTCCAGGCCCAGGAGAAGATCAGCGCCGAAGTGATCGATCTACGCACGCTTCGCCCGCTCGATATCGACACCGTGATCGCCTCCGTGAAGAAGACGAATCGGGCGGTCATCGTCGAAGACGACTGGAAGTTCGGTGGCTTCGCCGGCGAACTCAGCGCCCAAATCATGGAGCGCGCCTTCGATTGGCTCGATGCGCCCGTCGCCCGCGTCTGCGGGAAGGACGTGCCGATGCCCTACAATCGCAACCTCGAGTACAGCGCATTGCCATCGGAAGAAGATGTCGTCGAAGCCGTCCTGGCGATGCTGTAGCCGGCCGCCGCCGGAAACGAGAACGGGAGAACACCTCGTGGCTATTGACGTGATCATGCCCCAGATGGGCGCCGATATGACCGAAGGCACCCTGGTTCGCTGGCTCAAGCAGCTCGGCGAACAGGTGAACCGAGGCGACATTCTCGCCGAGATCGAGACCGACAAGGCCACCGTAGAGCTGGAGGCGTTCGAATCGGGCGTCCTCCGCAAGCTCGTCGTCCAGGAGGGCGAAACCGTGCCCGTCGGCCAGGTCATCGCCGTCCTCGGCGGGGCGGATGAAGCCGTCGAAGCGGCACCGGCAGCGGAGCCCGAACGCAAGCCGTTGGCGCAGCCCGCCGAACGGCGGATCGACCAGGCGGCAGCCAACACCGCCGCGCCCCGGGCAGCGGCCGAACCCGCGGGCGATTCCCGGGTCCGCATCTCACCGGTCGCGCGGCGGATCGCGAACGACGCCGGGATCGACCCGGCCACGGTGACAGGTACCGGCCCCGATGGGCGCGTGTTGCGCCGGGATATCGATGCGGCCGTGCGCGACCGCTCGAAGGCAGCAGAAGCCGAGGGTGAGGGTGCGCAAGCGGCTCCCGCCGCCTCTGTGGGAGGGACCGTTACAGCGGCTCCCACAGAGACCGGAGAAACAGAGGCGGCTGAGACAACGCCTGATGCCCCGGCAGCAGAGACGGCAGAGGCCACGCCCGATGCTCCGGAGGCGGCGACGGCTGAGACAACGCCCGCTGCCCCGGCAATCGCGACGGCTGAAGCAACGCCTGATGCCCCGGCAGCGGCGGAGGCTGCCGCAGAGGCATCGCCCGATGCCCCGGCAGCAGCGGCGACCGAGGGGCCCGCGGCAAGCACGCCCAAAACGGCGCCAGCACCCGCTCGAGCCACGGGCCAGGCCTTCGGCGAGGTCTCGCGCGTGGAGCCGCTGAGCCGCATGCGCCAGACGATCGCCCGGCGGATGAGCCAGTCCAAGCAGCAGCAGCCGCACTACTACCTGACGCTCGATATCGACATGACGTCCGCACTCGCCTTCCGCGAACAGGTGAACACGGCCGCCAGCGAGGCTCAGCGCGTCAGTATCAACGACATGGTCGTAAAGGCCTGCGCTATCGCCCTCGTTCGTCACCCCAAGTTCAACGCCGAGTTCAGCGAAGAAGGCCTCCGCTTCCACCCTCGTGTGAACGTCGATATCGCCATCGCCCTGGACGAGGGCCTGATCGCCCCGGCCATCCTCGACTGCGCCGAAAAGTCCCTCGGGAAGATTGCCGAGGAATCCAAGGACCTCGTGGCCCGCGCCAAGAGCGGCCACCTCCGTGCGGACGAATACGCCGAAGGCACCTTCTCGATCACGAACCTCGGCGCCTTCGGTGTGGAGACGCTCATCGGGATCATCAAGCCGCCGCAGGCCGCCATCCTCGGCGTCGGCTCCGTCCTCGACCAGGCCGTGGTTCGTGACGGCCAGGTCGTCGCACGGAAGGTGATGAAGGTCGCCCTCAGTGCCGACCACCGGGTGAGCGATGGCGCCGAGGGAGCACGCTTCATCAAGGAGATCCAGGCTGTCCTCGAAAACCCCGCGAGCATGGCCCTCTGACGGCCGTGAACTGCGGTAGGATAGCGGCATGACCACGCGCACCCGCGTCTCGCTCGAAGCGTTCCTGGCACTGCCCGAGACCAAGCCGTACCGGGAGCTCTGGGACGGCGAGGTGGTGGAGAAAGCTATGCCAAGCCGAACACACAGCCGGCTCGTTCGCGAACTACTCACGGAGCTGACCAACTACCTGCGAACGAATCCAATCGCCTCCGCTGACACCGAACTTCGGCATGCAGAAGTCGAATCGGGGTGGGTGTTCCTCCCGGATGTGTCTGTCACGCTCCACTCTCGCCGGCCAGGCTCGCCGGTGGACGCAGCCGGCCCTGAAGAAGTCCTTCCCGACTTCGCGATCGAGGTGCTCTCACCTGGCGACCGTCCTGGCCAGCTCGCTCGTCGAATTGCCAGCTACATGAGCGCCGGGGTCACTCTCCTCTGGGTAGTGGACCCGGAAGACGAGCACATCACCGTCTGGGAACGCGGCTCTGAGCCCCGCCTGGCCACACCAGGCGAAGCACTCTCCGCCGCGCCCGTGTTGCCCGGCTTCAGCATCAACCTCACGGAGCTGTTCGCCACGCTCCACGAGGCCTAAGCCCGGTGCCAGAACCACCAGCGCCGCTCGTCTGGCTCGATATGGAGATGACGGGACTCGACGAACGATCCTGCGTCATCCTCGAAATCGCCGCCCTCATCACGGACGCGGATCTGAACGAGATCGGCGAGGGGTTCCACATCGTCGTACGCCAGCCCGAGGCCGCCCTCGCGGCCATGGACGACTGGTGTACCGCCCACCACGCGAAGTCCGGCCTCACGGCTGCGGTGCGCGCCTCCACGACCTGGCAATCCGAAGCCGAGCGCCGCTTCCTCGCCTTCCTCTCAGCGCAGACAACGGCCGGCGCCTCGCCCCTCTGCGGCAACTCGGTCCATGTCGACCGCCGCTTCCTCGCTCGCCACATGCCGGCGGTCGATGCCTTCCTGCATTACCGGATTGTCGACGTCTCAACGCTCAAGGAACTGGTGAAGCGCTGGTACCCTGCCGTACCCCACTTCCAGAAACGCGACGGCCACCGTGCACTCGACGACATCCGCGCCTCGATCGCCGAGCTGCAGTACTACCGTGAGAAGGTCTTCCGGACGGAGCACTAGAGGAGCCCGCACATCGGCCGTCGTGGGCGAATCACCTCGGTCTGTCATTTCCCCCCTCGAACAGGAGTCATCAATGACCAAGAGAATCGTCCTCGTCACTGGCACCTCTTCCGGCATTGGCCTCGCGACCGCCATAGCCATCGCCAGAGCCGGCGACCATGTCGTCGCCACACTTCGCCACCCGGCCGGTGCTATTGCCCTCCGCGCCGCCGCTGAAACGGCCGGCGTGACACTCGACATCCGTCCCCTCGACGTGGTCAACGATGCGTCCGTTGCCGCGTGCATCGCGGGTGTCATCTCCGATCATGGCCGAATCGACGCGGTGATCAACAACGCTGGCGCCGGGCACGTCGGCACCCTTGAAATCGATACGATCGACGATGTCCGGCAGGTGATGGAGGTCAACTTCTTCGGCGTCCTGCTGGTCTCCCGAGCCGCCATGCCCCACCTTCGCGCCTCGAAGGGCCGCCTCATCACTGTCACGAGCGTCGGCGGCGTCATCGGCCAGCCATTCAACGAAGCCTATTGCGCCGCCAAGTTTGCGGTCGAAGGCTACATGGAGAGCCTCGCCCCGGTAGCCGCGAGGCTGGGTGTTAGCGTCTCGGTCGTCGAACCCGGTGCTGTCGCAAGCGAATTCGTCGCAAACACCGGGGTCGATGCGGACGCGATGATCGCCGCCGCCGGCCCCTATGCCCCGGCCATGGCGGCCTACGCAAAGCGAGTCCTAAGCCAGTTCGCGAACGCTGCGCAGCCCCCCCAGGAGGTCGCGGACGGGATCCTCGCACTCCTCAATTCGCCCAAACCGCCCCTCCGCAGCCAGACCTCGCCAGCTTCAAAGGGATTCGTGGCCGCCAAGCTGGTGGACGTTGACGGCTCCATCGTCACCGGCGTCACGTCCTCCTGGCTTGACTAGTCGCAGTCGGCGATGATGGCGCCGTCAGGTCGCGGTCTCGGAGCGCCGTCAGCCGCCCGCGCTGATCCCCAATGACCGCGCGACGTTCGCGCCGTTGTGATAGTCGACCTCGTAGCAAACCTTGTCGCCCCGGAACTCGAGGTACGACATGCCCTCCGACTTCCACTTCTTGCCCTTGTTCTGGGGGCCGAAGCGGTCATCAGTGACGGTCGCGCTCATCAGCCAGGTGAGGGCGACACCCTTGTCGTTCACCCAGTACTTCTCGGGCGTCAGGTCCAGGTCGGGCCAGTGGACGATGCCGCCGGCGAAGAAGTCGCGGATCGCCGGCCAGCCCACCTTGTCGTCACCAGCCACGATGTCGTACAGCACGGCATCCTCCGTCATGTAGGCGCCGGGGGCCTCCGCGTCGCCACTGCTCCAGGCGAGGAAGAGCTTCCTCGCGACCTCGATCTCTTTGTCTCCAGCCATTGTCTGAGTGCCTCCTGTGGAACTGGTGCCCGCAAACGCGGGCGGGGTTAGTTCGCGCCGACGATTTCGGCGAGCCGCTGTAAGAACACCAGGTGGAGCCCCGTGCCGATAGCCGCCATGTTCGGCGCCGGGTTCGCACCCGAAGAGAAGACCCTGAGCGTCGTGATATTCGCACAGGCCCCCTTGAAGTGGTTGAAGGCGTCCCAGAAGGTCCACTCGGCGGGAGTGATCTCCACGCCCGCCTCTTCGCGGAAGAGCTCGGCCCAGCGGTCGCGTGGGAACATCCGGGCGCCACGCATCGTGGCCATGTAGACCCAGTCCTCGATGGGGTCGCCGAGATGGGCGAATTCCCAGTCGGTCACGCAGCTGACCTCGCCATCCTCGTACATGAAGTTCGATGGACCGGAGTCCCCATGAACGAGCGTGATCCTGGCGGCGACGGGCGCGTGCTTCCACAACCATGCCCTGCCCTCTTCGAGGAACGGTATGGGCAGGTAGGTTCCTTCCCGGTACACGTTGTACCAGCGTTCGACCTGGGCGAGCGCGCCATCCCGTGGTCGCAGCGGCACGCCGAGGAAGCGCAGACCGGCGGCCCGCCAGTCCAGATCGTGCTGTCGGCCAAGCACCCGGATGTAAGCCCGTATCTCCTTCTCCCCGGGGGCGTCGGCCCCCCCCGCCAC
>CAZQCR010000123.1:0-9582 GCA_964591745.1 uncultured Anaerolineaceae bacterium | reverse complement strand
TGCGGTACGTGGGCTGCTCGAACTTCCTCGCCTACCAGGTGGCGCGCGCTATCGGACGGAGCGAGACGATGGGCGTGGTCCGCTTCGATTCGGTGCAGCCCCGGTACAACCTGCTCTTCCGGGAGATCGAGCGGGAGCTGCTGCCGCTCTGCGCGGAGGAGGGGATCGGCGTCATCCCCTACAACCCGATCGCGGGCGGATTGCTGAGCGGCAAGCACAACCGCGAGGCCGGCCCGGAGGAGGGTTCGCGATTCACCCTCGGCACGGCCGCCGAGCGCTACCAGGACCGCTACTGGCACGAAGGGATGTTCGAGACGGTGGAGCAACTCCGACCGCTTGCGGCGGAGGCTGGCATGCCGTTGACACAGCTGGCAGTCGCCTGGGTGCTGGCCAACCCTGCGATCACCGCACCGATCATCGGGGCCAGCCGCCCAGAGCAGTTGGAAGGCGTGCTCCACGCCGCCGATGCCCCGCTCGATCCCGGGCTCAAGGCGCGGCTCGATGAGCTGACGGTCCAGTACCGCAAGGGCGATAACGCCCGGTGAGCGGCGAGGCGCGAGACCTGGCCGAGCTCCTCCTGGTTGCCCGCGAAGCCGCGCGCATCGCCGGTGAGGTGATCATGCCGCTGTACGAGTCCGGCGTGAGCGTTGAGCTGAAGGCCGACCGCACGCCGGTGACGGCGGCCGACCGGGGCGCCGAAGAGGCGATTCGCCGCTTCCTTGAGCGTGAATGCCCTTCCCACGGGATCCTCGGCGAGGAGATGGGTTCGAAGGAAGGCGATGGCCGCCACCGCTGGATCCTCGATCCCATCGATGGGACGAAGTCGTTCATTCACCACGTTCCGCTCTTCGGGACGTTGGTGGCGCTGGAGCGGGACGGCGAGCCCGTCGTCGGCGTCATCGCCTGCCACGCGGCCGGGGAAACAGCCTGGGCGGCCAGGGGGCTCGGCGCCTTCCTGAACGGCCAGCCGGCGCGCGTTTCGGCCACCGCTTCGCTGAGTGAGGCGACGGTTTCGACGACGAGCTATAAGCGGATGCTCGAAGGTTGGCCGGCGGGATTCCGGGCGCTCTGCCGGGAGGCGGGCCTGCTGCGGGCCTGGGGAGACTGTTACGGGTATCTGATGGTCGCGGCTGGTCGTGCTGACGTGATGCTCGACCCGGAGATGAGCATCTGGGACGCGGCGGCGCTCTACCCCGTGATTACGGAGGCGGGTGGCCGGATGACGACGTGGTCGGGTGAGGCGAAGGTGGGGGACAGCGTGGTGGCCAGCAATGGGCTGCTCCACGCGCAGGTGCTCGCGGCGCTGGCCGAGGACCGGGGTTAAACGCAGACCGCGCGCGCTCGGAACGGCACGGTCCGCGCTTTACCGGCTAGCGTTAGGCGGCCTTACCGATCTTGAAGATCTTGGTGCCGCACGTGGGGCACTTGCCCTGGGTGGCAGGCTTTCCGTTCTTCATGGTGATCGCCTCGGCGTCCTTCATCTCCCGCTGTTCGCGGCACTTGAGGCAGTAGCCTTGCATGGTTCCTCCTTCTTGTTGCCACGGGGGTGGCCGGTGCCGGAGCATAATTGATCTAGTGATTACTCACCTGCTCCGACCCTTCTGGCCATGATAGCCCGTGACGTTCACCTGTCAAACTGACGCAGGTTCAACGTGCGACATAATGATTTGGCGGGCCAGGACCTTCGCCGGCTTGAGAACGCCATCCGGGAGCAATGTGGCCGTTCCCACGAACTCGCCGTCGCCGCTGTAGACACGTAACACCTCGCGCCCGGGGCCGCCGGAAGCCGTCCCGATCGAGCCGCCGGCGATGAAGCGGGAGGCCTTGACCTCGTCGAGTAGCGCCACCTGTGTCTCAAGCATCCCCTCATCCGCGGGGAGGAGGGCGGAGGCCGGATCTGCGAGGCCGGTGATCTCCTCGAGGGCCCAGGCGTCACGAACGAGGAAGCGGCCCACACTCGTGCGCCGCAGCGCCGAGAGGTGTGCGCCACAACCGAGGATCTCGCCGATATCCCGCGCGAGGCTCCGGACATACGTGCCGGGGCCGCAATGAAGCTCCAGGGAGAGCCGGTTCGGAGCGAGGATATCGAGCGTCAGCCGGTGAACGACCACTTCGCGTTCGGCGAGGCCGGGGTCGCCGCCCGCGCGGGCGACGGCGTAGGCGCGCCGGCCGCCGGTCTTGATGGCGCTGAAGGCCGGCGGACGTTGTTGGATCGCGCCGGTGAAGCGGGCGGCGATTTCGGCAAGCTGGGCGCCATCTATCGGAGGCGGTGTGGCGGTCGCGATGACTTCGCCTTCTGCGTCGTCGGTGGTGGTTGCGGCTCCGAGGGTGATTTCGCCCGTGTAGCGCTTGTCGTGCACGGTCATGTATTCGACCAGGCGGGTTGCCTTCCCAAGGCAGAGCACGAGGAGACCGGTGGCCATGGGATCGAGGGTGCCGGTGTGGCCGCTGCGGCGCTGGCCGGTGACGCCGCGGAGCTTGGCGACGACGTCGTGGCTGGTCCAGCCCTGGGGCTTATCGACGAGGAGGATGCCGTCCAGGTCGCCGCGACGCGATGGCGGGCGGCTCACGGCGTGGCGTGGTCCGCGTCGTCGGCGTCCAGGTCGCGCGTTGCGTTCACCTGGTTGATCAGCGTCGCAAGGCGGGCGCCTCGCTCAATAGACGGGTCGAAGCGGAAGGCGAACTCGGGGACCATACGCAGCTGGAGGCGGCGGACCAGTTCGTTGTGGAGGAAATGGGAAGCGCTTTTGAGGGCGGCCAACACCTCCGTGCGCTCGCTCTCGGCTTCACCGAGATAGGAGACGAAGACGATGGCGTGGCGAAGGTCCGGGGAGACCTGGACCTCGGTGATGGTGGTAAGGCCGTGGCCGAGGCGCGGGTCTTTTACCTCGCGAAGAAGGAGCGAGCTGAGCTCTTCGCGGAGAAGGTCATTCACGCGTTCGGTGCGCCTGCTCATAGCTGTCCCTTTCGCTCCCGGTGCAGAGGACGGAACCACGAAGACGCAAAGTACACGAAGGGGGCACGGGGTGAGGAGCCAAACGTCGCCCGGCGCGGATTTGCCGTGGACCTTCCCTCGTGATCTTCGTGTCTCTGTGGTGCGCCCTCGCTTAGTTGGCCCGCTCTTCGTGGAAGAATTCGATGATGTCGCCTTCCTCGAAGGTACCGAAGTTGGAGAGGACGACGCCGCATTCGTAGCCGGTCGCCACTTCGCGAACGTCATCCTTGAAGCGCTTGAGGCCCTCGCAGCGGGCGCGGGCGAACTCCTGGCCGCCGCGGATGATGCGTACGTTCAAGTTTCGGCGGATGGTGCCGTCGAGGACGAAGCAGCCAGCGATCTGGCCAAGGCGGCTGGACTTGAAGAGCTGGCGGACTTCCGCGTGGCCGTCGATGACCTGGGTGTAGACGGGCTCGTACATGCCGGCCAGCGCCTTCTCGATGTTCTCGAGCAGCTGGTAGATGATGCCGTAGGTGCGGACATCGACGCCGGTGGCGTCGGCCCGCTTCTTCGCGGAAGGGTCCGTCTTGGTGTTGAAGGCGAGGATGATGCCGTTCGAGGCTTCGGCGAGCATGACGTCGGAGTCGCTCACCGGTCCGGTCGCCGAATGAATGACCTTGACCTTGACTTCTGAGGTGTTGAGGCGTTCGAGGGCTCCCTTGATCGCTTCGGCTGAGCCACGGACGTCGGCCTTGAGAATGATGATCAGCTCCTTGAGCTTGCCGGCGCTGATCTCGTTGAAGAGCGTGTCGAGGTTGACGTGGGCGTGGTCGGTTTGTTCAGCGGCTTCGCGGCCACGACGGCGATCATCGACGTTCTGGCGGGCGGTCCGCTCGTCAGCGACGACGCGGACGCGGTCCCCGGCTTCGGGGACCGTCTCCAGGCCCATGACGACGACGGGGGTGGAGGGGCCGGCTTCGCGAACACGGCGACCCGTGTCATCGAACATGGCCTTAACTTTGCCGCTAATTTCGCCGGCGACGAGGGCATCGCCCTGGCGGAGGGTGCCGCCCTTGACGAGGAGGGTGGCCACGGGGCCGCGGTTGGCGTCGAGTTCTGCTTCGATGACGACGGCGTCGGCGGGCCTGTCGGGGTTGGCCTTCAGTTCGGCGACTTCGGCGACGAGGGCGATCGCCTCGAGGAGGTCCTCAATGCCCGTGCCCTTGGTGGCGGAGACGTTGACGGTGACGACATCGCCGCCGAAGTCTTCGACGACGACGTTGTGTTCAGTGAGCTGCTGCTTCACGCGGTCCGGGTTCGCGCCGGGAAGGTCGCACTTGTTGATCGCGACGATCATCGGGACGCCGGCGGCCTGCGCGTGGCTGATCGCTTCGGCGGTTTGGGGCATGACGCCATCGTCGGCTGCGACCACGAGGATGGCGATATCCGTGACCTGGGCGCCGCGGGCGCGCATGGCCGTGAAGGCCGCGTGACCCGGAGTATCGATGAAGGTGATCAGGGCGTCGTTGCGGGTGACCTGGTAGGCGCCGACGTGCTGGGTAATGCCGCCGGCTTCGCCCGCCGCTACGCGCGTCTTGCGGATAGCGTCGAGGAGGCTCGTCTTGCCATGGTCCACGTGACCGAGGATGGTGACCACCGGTGGCCGTGGCTTGAGGGACTCTGGCTCGTCGATGATCTCGTCGCCGAGGTCGATGGCGAGGGCTGATTCCTGGGTAGCGACGGCTCGTTCGGGTTCGAGGCCGAGGTCAACGGCGACAATAGCCGCGGTTTCGTAGTCGATCGTCGCGTTCAGGGAGGCCATGACGCCATGGGTCATGAGCCGCTTGATCACCTCGACGGGTGAGACGCCGAGGAGTTCGCCGGTCTCTTTGACGGTCAACGCCGCGGGGAGAGCCACGCTCTTCGGCCGGGTCGAAGGTTGGACTGTCATACAGGTTCGCTTTCTTCTTCTGTCGGCAGTGTCATGGCGAAGGAGCGAAGGGCCTCGACGTCATCTTTTGCCGGTGTGATTTTCAGTGCACGTTCCATCGTACCGCCTTTCAACGCTTTCTCCCAACAGATGCGGGCGGCGTGGAGGTAGGCGCCACGGCCGTTCGCGCGGCCGGTAGTGTCTATGACGATGCGCAGATCGGGCGTGCGGACGATCCGGATGAAGGCGCGCTTGCCCCCGGTGGTCCGGCAGCCGATACAGGTCCGGGTGGGGAGGTGGCGCGGCCGCTGGCCGCCGGCCGCTGGCATCGTGGTTCCTTCTGTCAGTGAATCCGTCCGGTGTAGTCGTTCTCTTCTTCTTCGTCCTCTTCTTCGAAGCGGGCGCCGCGGCGGGGGCGCTTGACGAGCGCCTTCTTGGCTTCCTCGGCCTCTTCAGGGCGCTTGGGAAGGACGTCTTCGGCGAAGCGGATGGCCGTCGGCCGGTTTTCTGGGAGGACAGTCACGGGGACTTCGTACTCTTCGTCTTCGTCCTCGCCGTAGTCTTCCGCTTCGCGTTCTTCGCGGTCGGGAACGGGCATCTGGGCGAGGGCGACGGAGAACGGGATCTCCTCTTCCATGTCGGCCGGATCCGAGGAAGCTGCGGCGGGCGCGACGGCCGGCTGGATGCGCGGGAGGATGGGCTCTTCGGCCATGGCGGCCGCCGCTACCTCTTCCGCCTCTTCGATGACATCGATATCTGGCTCTTCGCCCTCGGCGAAGGGGACGAAGCTGGAAGGCGCTTCGTCGGCGCCGGCCTGCACGCGTTCGGCGGCGGATTGGCTGCGAATGTCGATCCGCCAACCGGTGAGCTTGGCGGCGAGGCGGGCGTTCTGGCCTTCTTTGCCGATGGCCAGGGAAAGCATCTTGTCCGGGACGACGACGGTCGTCTTGTGCTCATCCTGATCCACTTCCGCTTCGAGGACCTGGGACGGACTGAGGGCGTTGGAGACGAAGTTGGCGGGATCCGGGTCCCACTTGATGACGTCGATCCGCTCGCCACCGAGTTCGTTGACGATGTTCTGAATGCGGCTGCCGCGCATGCCAACGCAGGCGCCGATGGGATCGATGCTGGCGATGCGGGAGTGAACGGCAACTTTGCTGCGATGTCCGCCTTCGCGAGCGATCGACTTGATCTCCACGGTACCGGCCTTGATCTCCGGCACTTCGAGTTCGAAGAGGCGGCGAAGGAGGCTGCGGTGGCCACGGCTGACGATCACCTGGGGGCCCTTGGCCGCCCGTTCGACGCGCAGGATGATCACCTTGACGCGTTGCCCGGCGCGGAGATGTTCGTTGCGAACCTGCTCGCTGAAGGGGAGAGCGGCCTCGGTTCCGCGGCCGAGTTCCAGGATCGCCTGGCGTGATTCGACGCGCTGGACGGTGCCGACGACGATCTCGCCTTCTTTGCCGTCGTACTCCATGAACACCTGGTCGCGTTCGGCTTCGCGCAGGCGCTGAAGGACGACCTGCTTCGCGGTCTGGGCGGCTATGCGACCGGCGTTATCGGGCAGGCGCTCCTCGAAGTCGAGGACATCGCCTTCCTTGGCGTCGAGCTTGTACTTCTTGGCGTCACCGACGGAGATCTCGACGTGGGGCTGTTCGACTTCTTCGACGATGACCATCTGGCGGTAAGCGTGGAAATCGCCGGTTTCCATGTCGATTTTGACGTAGACGTTGGGGACGTTCTCGCCGTCCTTGCGGAACGCCGAGGTGAGGGCGGCTTCAACGGCCTCGACGACGATATCGCGTGAGAGGTTCTTTTCGGCGGCGAGCTGGCCGATGGCGAGAAGGAAATCGTTCTTCATAGTCCCCAAATACGTCCCAACAAAAAAGTGGACCCGCTGGGCCCACTCCGTTCAGGAATGCGTGCTGGCCGGAAGTATAGCACGGCGCTTTCGCGATGGGTTATCGGTTTGCGCCGGCGCCGCCTCGATTCTTCACACAAGGCGCCGCTCACGGCCGGGAGGACGCCTGGGCCCGCGCGACGGCCGCTTCAACGGCCAGGACCTCCGTCTCGCCGCTCCGCCGGTCACGGAACTCCACCCCGCCTTTCTCCATCGCTCGCGGGCTGACGGTCATCCGTACGGGCATGCCCAACAGGTCCGCGTCCTTGAACTTTATCCCCGCCGAGTCCGCCCTGTCGTCCGTGAGGACGCTCATGCCCGCCGCCTCCAGGGCCGCTTCCAGCGCGTCGAGGGCGCTCGCGACCGCCTCTTGGTCCAGGTTCAGGCCGACGACGTGGACGTCGTACGGCGCCACTTCGGCGGGCCAGATGATGCCGTTGGCGTCGTGATTCGCCTCGATCACCGCCGCCAGCATTCGCTCGACGCCGATGCCGTAGCAGCCCATGACGGCGGGCTTCTGCTCGCCCGCTTCGTTCAGGTAGCGAACGTCCATCGATTCCGAATAGATCGTCCCGAGCTTGAAGACGTGCCCCATCTCCATCCCGCGACGCGATTCGAGGACGGCGCCGCAGGTCGCGCACTGCTCGCCGGCACGGGCGAGGGCGATGTTCGCGACGATGTCCGCCTTCCAATCGCGGCCGTGGTTCGTGTTCAGGAAGTGAGCGTCGGGTTCGTTGGCTCCGGCAACGAGGTTCACGGCTTCGACGGCGCTTTCGTCGGCGACGATCGGCATTCCCGTGAGGCCGACGGCGGAGGCGGACCCCGCCACGAGGCCGGCGGCGCGGACCATCGCCTCGTCCATGGCCTCGACGTTCGTGGCCTTCAGGAGGTTGGTCAGCTTCACTTCGTTCACGTCGAGGTCGCCACGGATCGCCACGAATACGGGCTTGCCATCCACGCGGTAGAAGACCGCTTTGTTGGTCTGGCGGGCCTCGATCTTGAGGAACGCGGCGAGGTCGGCGATCGTCTTCATGCCGGGCGTCGAGACCTTTTGCATCGGCGCCGCTTCCGCCGCGATAGACGGTTGGCGGCGGAATTCGGCCTTCTCCGCGTTCGCCGCATAGCCGCAGCCCGGGCAGAGGAGGATCTCGTCCTCGCCGTTCGGCGTGAGGAAAATGAACTCCTGGCTGTCCTTGCCGCCGATCGCGCCGCTGTCGGCGTGGACGGGGATAACGGGCACGCCGGCCCGGGCGAAGATGCGGATGTACGCGTCGAAGGCCGCCTGGTAGGAGACGTCGAGCGTGTCCCAATCCGTATCGAAGCTGTAGGCGTCCTTCATCGTGAATTCGCGCAGGCGCACCAGCCCGCCGCGGGGACGCGGTTCGTCCCGAAACTTCGTCTGGATCTGGTAGAGGGTGACGGGCAGGTCGCGATAGCTCTGGATGGTCCGTGAGGCGAGGTAGCTGATCACCTCTTCGTGGGTCGGGCCGAGGGTGAACGCTCGCTCCTTCCGGTCGCTCAGGCGGAAGAGCGTCTGGCCCATCGTCGTGGCGCGCCCGCTCTGCTCCCAGATCTCGATCGGCTGAAGGGCGGGCAGGTGGAGCTCTTGGGCGCCACTGCGGTCCATCTCCTCGCGGATGATGTTCTCGATCCGGCGGATGACGCGCCAGCCGACGGGCGTGAAGCAGTAGAGCCCGGCCGCCAGTGGCATCATCAGCCCAGCCCGCAGCAGGAGCTGGTGGCTCGGCAGTTCGGCTTCCGCCGGGAGTTCACGAAGGGTCTTGAGGAGCAGTTTGCTCATCCGCATGGTGCGCATCCGGGTCGAGGGGTGCGTTGAACGTTGCGGTTTGGGCGCCGTTCCGGTCAAGCCGTCATTGCTTCGGCGTCGCTACACGATGCGTGGTAGAGCCTGAAGCATAGCCTTGCCCTGGACGAAATCGGGGTCCCGTTCCAGATCTTCGTTGATGCCGTCGCCCGGGATGGGCGCGGTGAAGGCAGACTCTTCGTTTTCGCCCGCTGCCATGTCCCCGGCTGGTCGCTGGCTCACCGCGTTCTCCTCGGGATGCGCCGTGGGATGTTCGAGTGGGGCTTCCTTGCGCTGGTCGTTCTTATCCATGTCATCACCTCCGCTTGCTATCGTGCGCTACGGGGCGAAACAGACGCATAACATTACGCCCGCTCGTCGTTGCGGGGCGGATACAATTCGCTCGCGTCCCGTTCCGTTCGTAGCGCGCGTAGCTCGTTGTCGATGGCCTCCCACCGCTCCAGGAGCGCCTCGTCCGCTGGCGGAGTCGCGCGCTCGCGGTTCGCCAGCCTACGCGGCGCCGCGAGGTCGTCGCTGTCCATCCAGATCGACACGGGACCATCATTCGCCAGCTCCACCGTCATCTTCGCCCCGAAGCGGCCCCGCGCGCAGGGCACGCCCGCGGCGCTGATCGCTTCACAAAACGCCTCGTACAGCGGTAGGGCAACGTCCCCGCTCGCGGCCGCGGCGTAGCTCGGCCGGTTCCCGCGGCGGACATCGCCGTAGAGCGTGAACTGGCTGACGCAGAGGACCCCGCGAGCGCCCTCAGCGGCGGATCGGTTCATGCGGCCTTCGGCGTCTTCGAAGATACGCAGGGAGACGCACTTGGTGGCCAGGCGGGTGGCGGTCTGGACCGTATCGGTATGGGTGACGCCGAGGAGGATGAGCAGGCCCGGCCCGATGGTGGCGATCGTTTCGCCAGACACTTCCACCGAAGCCCGTTGGACCCGTTGGACGAGCGCGCGCACCTGGACGTCAGTCGCGGGCGGAGGCGGAGGAGGCGGAGGAGGCGG
>CAZQCR010000122.1:0-9612 GCA_964591745.1 uncultured Anaerolineaceae bacterium | reverse complement strand
CATCCGCGTGAGCCATTGCGGCATCTGCGGCTCTGACCTGCACGCGCTCCGGGCGGGGACGCTGAAGCCGGGCTCGGTGCTGGGGCACGAGATCGCCGGCATCGTCGAGGGTCTGGGTCCGAAGGTTCGTGGCCTTGAGGTGGGAGACCGGGTGACCACGCTTTCCGCCGTACCCTGCGATTCCTGCGATCGCTGTGAAGCGGGCGAGTTCCGCAGCTGCCGGCCCGGCTGGCAGATTTACGGGTACGGGAGCGTGCCGGGCGGCTACGCCGAATTCGTCCTGAGCCACGCCAGCATCGTGGAGAAGGCGCCAGAGGGGCTCAGCGATATCGCGGCGGCGCTGAACGAGCCGGCGATGGTGGGCCTGCATGCCGCTCGGATCAGCCGCGTGCGGCCGGGCGATACCGTCGTGGTCATCGGCGCAGGCCCGATCGGGCTGTTGGCATTGCAGGCGGCGCGGCTGGCGGGTGCGAGTTATGTCTATGTCCTGGAGCCCTCCGCGGGACGGCGGGCGATGGCGATGCGCGCGGGCGCCACCCGGGTGTTCGATGGCGCGACCGACGACATCGCCGCCTTCCTGGCGCAGGTCACGGAGGCGGGGCCGGAGGTCGTGTTCGAGTGCGCGGGTGCCCGAGGCACGCTCCAGAAGGCTGTCGAGCTGGTGCGGCCAGGCGGGCAGGTGGTGCTCGCGGGCGTGAACGCGGAGGAGGACGAGATTTCGCCACTCACCTTGATCGGCAAGGAGTGCGAGATCACGGCCTCGCTGGGCGGCGCCGATATCTTCCGCCGGGCGTTGGACCTGATGGCAGAAGGGAAGATCCAGGCCGAACCGATGGTCACGCGCATCATCAGCCTCGATGAAGTCGACGCGGTGATGCAAGAACTCGGCACAGCCGGCTGCGACGACGTCAAAGTACTCGTCGCGCCCGGGCGATAGGAGGAAGAGATGCGCGCACCTGTATTGCATGGCCGTCGAGCGATGACGTATGACGAAGTGGCTGAACCGGAACCAGGAGCGGGCGAAGTGCTGCTCGCCGTCTCGCTGTGCGGCATTTGCGGCTCGGACCTGCACCTGTACGACAGCGACATGGCCCCGAACGGCATCGTCCTCGGCCATGAGTTTGGCGCAACGGTGGTTGCTTCGGGGAGCGGTGTGGAGGGGTGGGAGGCGGGCGACCGGGTGGTAGCGACGATGCCGGAACCGTGCCTGAACTGCACCTTCTGCCGCCGCGGCCAACCAGACCTCTGTTACCAGCACTACCGGATCGACATGGAGCGGGCGGGAACGCCGAGGAACGGGACATCGCTCGGCTCCGGGGGATACGGACCGCTGCTCAAGACGATGGCGACGCGCCTGCTGCGTGTGCCGGACGCGATGACGGATGAGCAGGCAGCCTGCGTAGAACCCGCGGCCGTCGGATTTCACGCGGTAAAGCATGCGGGGATGAAGCTTGGCGACCGTGTGGCGGTGCTCGGGGCGGGGCCGATTGGGCTTTTCACGTTGCAGTGCGCGCTGGTGGGCGGAGCTTCGAAGGTGGTTATGGTGGAGCCGGTAGCGGGGAGGGCAGCCGTGGCCACGGCGCTCGGCGCCGCGGCGATCGTCGACCCGAAAGCGGCCTCCGATACGGCCGCGGCGGTTGCGGAGGCGCTGGGCGGGCCGCCGGACGTTGTGTTCGACGCGGCGGGCGTGCCCGCGACGCTGCAGGCGGCGGTGGACATCGTGAAGCCCGGCGGCGCGCTGATGATGGTGGGGGTGGCGTTCGAAAACGCGACGATCCGGCCATCATCGTGGGTGACGAAGCGTGTGACGTTGCGCGCTTCCTACGCCTACAGCCGGGCGGACTACCGGGCGACGATCGAGCTGATGTCCCAGGGACGGATCACCGTGGAGCGGCTCGTGACCTCCATCGTCCCCGGGCGCGAAACGCGCGAGGCGTTCGAGCGCCTGCTGAACCCGAACACGGAGATCAAGGTCCTGGTGGACCCGAACCGTTAGCTACAGCCCAAAGACGCGGATGGCGTTGCCGCCGACGATGAGCTTCGCCTTCTCGTCCGTGGTGGCGCGGAAGACGGCCTCAACGGCGCCGCGGGTGTAGCCGAAGGTGCTCTCGTTGTGCGGGTAGTCCGAGGACCACATCGCCCTATCCGCACCGATGCGGTTGATCATCTCCATGCCCGCCGGGTCCTGCATGAAGGTGGCGTAGCAGTTCTTGCGCCAGTAGTAGCTCGGGGGATGGGGCAGCCGAGGCTGGACGTGTGTCGGGAACGACTCGTGGATCATGTCCGCGTCCTGGAGCGCGCCGGGAATCCAGTGGAGCTGGCTTTCGACGAAGACGACCTGGAGATCCGGGTTCCGTTCGAACACGCCGCCGAACGTGAGCCTGCCCCACATGCTCCGCATGCCGGCGAACTGGTCCATGACGAAGATGCCAGCGAGGCCGCGCGGGGCGGTCACGGGGTTCGTCGGCTTCTCGCCGATGTGGAAGCAGATGGGGAGTTCGGCCTCCTGGATGGCGGCCCAGAATGGGTCCATGCGCTCGCCCTGGTACTGGATCTCCTCGCCATCGGCGTGCTTCCCGGGTTGGAGCGGAATCATGGCCGTCTTGAAGCCGAGCGCCTTGATCTCGGCGATCGCGTCCTTCGTGGCTGCCGGGTCCCACCAGTTGAGGATGGCGACGCCGTGGAGGCGGCCCGGTGCACCAGCGCAGAACTCGGCGAGGCCCTGGTTGTAGGCGCGAACACACCATTCGCGTTCTTCCAGGTGGTCCAGGAAGAGGAGATGGAAGAACTTCTGCGGGAAGATCAGTTCGCTCGTGACGCCCTCCACGTCCAGGTCCAGGAGGCGCGGCGCCACGTTCGCCATGCCGGGCACGCACTCGAAGAGGCAGGATGCGGCGGCGGCGCCGGGCACTGTCAACCGCTTGTCGCCAAGCTGCACTTGCCAGCCGCCCTCTTCGAAGAAGATGCGAGGCGCCCGGTCCTTGAGGTGGGCCGGGAAGCGCTCGACCCAGATGTCGCCTTCAAGCCAATGGCTATCGGCGGAGACCACGACGGTGCCGGTGGGCGGACGCCAACCATCGGCGTCCGGCATTCGCTTGATCGAGTCACCAATCCCAATCATCTTCGGGATTTCGAGCACGGACTCTGCCATCGCTGTAGCTCCTACGCGTCACCGGGCCCAGGCCACTGTTCGATTGAGTGGAACAGTTCGCCTGCCACACACTTTCTACGTCGCGCCGGGCGGCAGGTCAAGTGGAAGTCCGGGCGGCGCTTACCGCGGCGGCAGGGCGGCCCGGGGCGTGAGTTCGGCGTTTGCCACGATCTCTGGCCACTGGCCGCCCATGAGGTCGACGACGGCCTGGCCCACGCGCCGCTTCATCGTGTCGAAAGCGAGGTCACTGTAGGAGGCGGAGTGTGGGGTGAGCACGACGTTATCCATGGTCAGCAACGGCGAATCAGTCGAAAGCGGCTCCTTTTCGAAGACATCGAGGCCCGCGCTCGCGATCGTGCCCGCCTTGAGCGCGGCGATCAGCGCCCACTCATCCACCACCGGGCCTCGACCGGTGTTGATGAAGCAGGCCGAGGGCTTCATGCGGGCGAATTCCTCCGCGCCGAAGAGATGTTGCGTGTCGGCGTTCAAGGGCGTGTGCACGGAGACGTAGTCGGACTGTTGGAGGAGAGCGTCGAGGGTCGCGACGCGTTCGACTCCAAGGCGGGCGAACGGTTCGTCCGTGGCGAACGGGTCGAAGGAGATGACCTTCATCCCCAGCGCCTGGGCCCGCGGGGCGACCGCCTGGGCGATGTTCCCGAAGGCGACCAGCCCCAGCGTCTCACCCCAGATGGAACCCATGGGTCCGAGCGGACCATCGCGCCAGCGGCCTTCGCGCATCACGCGCTGAAGCAACGGCAGCTTCTTCGCGGCAGCGAGAAGGAGCATGATCGCGTGGTTGGCCACCTCAGGCATACAGAAGTCCGGGAAGTGGGCGACGACGATCCCGTGTTCCGTAGCGGCCCGGATATCCAGCGTATCGAGGCCCACGCCGTAGCGAACGATCAGCTTGCAGCGTGGCATCTGCTCCATCACCCGCCGTGTGACCTGGGCGCCGAGCACGAGCAACGCATCGGCGTCACGCACGTTCTCAATCAACTCATCCTCGGAGCGCGATCGGGTAAGACGAAGGGCGCCGCCGCCGGCTTCGATCACCTGCCGCTCGATCTCGAAGGACATGGTCGGTGGGGCATCGGTATGAACGGCGAGGAACGGATCAGCCATGGCGGGGAAGGATGGGCGGCGCGACGCTGGCTGTCAAAGGCTAACCGTTCAAACGCGGCACCCGGGGTTGGGCGGGTCGAAGCTCGTAACCCGAAACGCCTCCGTCGCCTCATCGAAATGAAGGCCGACTTCGCTGAGGTGCGTTTCGATCACCCACGCGCCCTTGCCGGCGTACTAGAGGTGGATGGCGAGCGGCCACGGCTCGCCGCCGGGAGGCAGCTCGACGCACTCGCGGAACGTCTTCCCCGATGGCATGGTCACACCGGCCGCGAGGGCGAGAACGGCTTTCTCAGTCATACGGGGGAGGTCGGCCACCTGGGGCGGCGGCTGGGGCGGCGGGGGGGGGGGGGCGGAGGCCTGGGGCTGCGGCCCCGTGGGCTCGGCAGCCGGGCGGGGGCTCGCGGCCGTTGCTGGCGCCGCCTGGCTCTCGGTGGTAACGGAAGCTGGCTCGGTGGCCACGGCGGTAGGGCCGACAGGCACGCTGGAGCCCGCGAGTGTGACGGCCGAAACGGAAGACGATGGGCTGTTCCTTGCCGCGGAGACGACAGTCGCCGTCGGCGGAGCGGACGCGGGTAGACCGTGGGCATCCTCGCCGCCGGCGGCGAAGCCGATCCCCGCGGCCATAAGCCCGCCCGCCGCCGCAACCAGCACGCCGCGAAACGCCCATACCGTCCTGGTGGCCATCCTCCCAGTGTACGCCAGGCGGGCGGGGCCTGGATTAGCGCCGGCGCGAACCCGAGCGCCCCGACCCGACCCCGCGGCGAGGGCGGCCCCAGAACACGAACCCGCTGAGCGCTCCAACCATGGCAAGGGAACCGATAATTACGTCCATGGCCCAAGGGTTGCCGGCCGCCGCGACAGCTGCTGACGCGCTACTGGGCGCCGTCCGCGACGGCGGTCTCCATGGCGGCGCCCGGTTTGCGCCGAAACAGGAAGGCCCGTGTCTCCCAGCGTCCGTTCACAAACCGGGTGTGGGTAGCGACCTCGCCTCGCTTTGCGGGCTCCCGCCAGAGTACGGCGCTGATCTCGCGGTCGAATTGCCAGCGCGTCTCGGCAACGCGGAAGCCCAGCGCCTCGTACGCACGGTGCGCATGCGTCGCGAAGGTGACCGAGGTGAGGACGAAGTCCCGTTCCGGGAGGTTGGCCTCCATCCAGGTCATGAGCGCGGCCAGCATCCGCCGGCAAACGGCGCGGCCTTCCCGCTCCGGCGGCACGTGGACGCCCCACAGGTAAATGCCAGCGGCATCCTCCAGGTTCACGGAGACCCGCCCGACCGGCGAACCGCCTTCGCAGGCCACCAGGTGCCGTTGGGCCGGATTCTGGGCGAGGCGCGCGAGCGTGCGTCCAATTTCGCCATGCCGCCGAAGACCGTCCAGGTCGAACGCGTGATAGGGAAACCCGCGCACTCCCCAGCCCGCTATCTCCCGCGCGAGTTTGACATCCCAGGGCAGAAGGTCGAGGCCGTGTCCGGCGATCGGGCCCCAGCGAGCGGACGCCATCACGGCCGGGCCTTCGCGGACCCGCGGCCAGGATCGAGGACCGCCTCGAGGAGATCGTCGCGAACGGCGAAGCCGTGCCGTTGGTAAAGCGTCCGCGAGCGCTCCGATGGCCAGAGAACGACGGAATCGACGCCCTGTTCGCGACACCAGCGCATCGCCGTCTCGACGAGCATCGCGCCGATGCCAGTTCCCCGCGCCGCCGGCCGAACGTAGACGTTGGTGATGTAGGCGTGAGTTTCCAGCTCGGCAGCCGGGTTCGGGATCTTCTCGATGAGCTGAAGCCAGAGATTGCCCGTGACCGTGCCAGGGGCCTCCGCGACCCAGGCCTGCCACGGCCCCGGCTGTGCGAGGCGCGAGCGCATCCACGGCAGGCAGCGCGCGATGAAGGACTCTTCGTCCTCAGTAGCCGGGCTTTCACCGGCCCGGAACTCGAAGCGGAGCTGCGCGAGTACCTGGGCATCGGCAGGAGTTGCCGCGCGGATGGCCGTCACGGCGAACAGTATGCGGGAACGGGCGCGGACGTGCCCTTCAGGCTCTTCCCGCGGCCGCGGGCCGGCGGGCTCGGCCACCGGGTTCGGCGCCGACCGCCCTCAGGGCGCCGACGAGGCGTTCCTGAGTAAACGGCTTTTGCAACAGGCCCGCGATTGCGCGCTTCATCGCGTCGTCGATGTGTGCGGCCGGGGCGTAGCCCGTGCAGATGATGACGGGCAGGTCCGGCCGTATCGCCTCCACCGCGCGGAAGACTTCGCGGCCCGCCATACCGGGCATGACCAGGTCCAACAGCATGGCCGAGAAGCGGCCCGGGCGGGCGCTCACCATCTCGACCGCGAGCGGCCCGTTCGCGACTTCGATGACGCTGTAGCCGGCGCTCCGCAGCGCCGCGGCGGTCGCGCGCCGGGCAAGGTCGTCGTCGTCGACGAGCAGAACAAGGTCGCCATCTCCAGAATCGAGGTCCGGCGGCTGAATCGGGACCTGAACGAGAAGCGGGAAGAACATTCGGAAGGTGGTGCCCTTCCCCGGCGCCGAATCTACCTCGATCTGCCCGTGGTGGCCCTCTACGATGCCGTAGGCGATGGAGAGCCCGAGGCCGGTGCCGCTGCCCGGCGCCTTGGTGGTAAAGAACGGCTCGAAGATGCGGGCGCGGACATCTGGTTCGATGCCGGGGCCATCGTCCTGGATTTCGAGCACCGCGTATCCGTCCTTGTGGCCGAGACGGACGTTGACCGTGCCGCCTTCCGCCAGGACATCGCGGGCATTCAGGACGATGTTCAGAACCGCCTGCTGAAGCTGTCCGAAATCACCTTCGACGGTCACGTCCGTCGGCGGCATCTCCGCCTCTACTCGAACGTGATCGTGAATCGTCGGCTGGATCAGGCGGATGGTTTCGCTCACCACCTCCCGCAGGTCCACGGGCACGATCCGAGCGAGGCCGCCGCGCGAGAAGGCGAGGAGGCGGCTGGCGATATCCGCGCCGCGGCGAGCGGACTGCTCCACGAGATAGAGGTGCTCCCTGTCCATGTCGTCCAGGCCGGGGGAGAGCTTGACGAGGCCGGCGAACCCGAGAATCGCTGTCAGCAGATTGTTGAAGTCGTGGGCCACGCCCCCGGCCATCGTGCCAAGGCTTTCCATCTTTTGTGCCTGGATGAGCGCCTGTTCGTTCTTGCGCTGTTCGCTGACATCGGTGGCCACGCCCGCGAGCCCGGTCATCAGGCCGTCCTCGTCGTAGATCGGCTCGTAGCGGGATTCGAAGGTGCGTCCCGCAAGCTCAACCTGCTCAGAGAACGCCTCGCCGGCAAGACCGCGCCGCAGGCGACGGATGAACTCGGGACTGTGCGATTCCATGATGAATATCGACTCGCCAGCCGTGGGGCGTTGGGCGACGGGCAGGAGTTCCAGGGCACGCCCACCGGCGACCAGGCAGGTGCCCGCCCGGTCCACTACCCAGAGCAGCGCGGGCGCCGCATCAACGAGGGCGCGCATCTGGCGTTCCACATTCCGGCGGCCATCGTCAGCGGGCGCTGGCGCTTTGACGGCGGTAAGAATGCAAACGGCCCCGTCCTCGGTCGCGAGAGCGGAGGAGCACCAGTCGAACGATCGCGCCTCGCCGCCGGGACAGGTCCACGAGAGGCGGGCACGCTGGTTGGGGGAGGCGATGAGCCGGGCCAGATCGGAATGCTCTCCCGCGGGAACGCAGTCGTGAAATGACCGCCCCACGCTCGCGCCAACGGCGAGCCCGAGGGCAGCTGATGCGGCCACGTTAACCATCGCGACGCGGCCATCGGCGCCGAACACAGCCACCGGCACAGGGATCGCATCGATCGTACTGCGGACCGTGGCGAGCACGGCGAGGCGAACTGGGTCAGTCAAGCAGGACCTCCTCGATACTCGAGAAGCTGGGGGCGTCCGCTAAGGGTCGGTATCGTTATCGTGAATGTATCGTGATCAATCCCTGGTGGAACTCAGGGTTCTCCCTACTTCTTTACCTCTCTCCGACGTTATGGCGCGCACCAGGAGGTCAATCGCCAGGTGAAGGGCACGTGCCGGGTCGCCACCCAGCCAGAACCGGCCGGCGAGCGCGAGGGTTGCGTAGCCGTGAACGAGTGACCAGAAGGCCTGGGCGAGATCGAGAACATCCTCAGCCGGGTGGAGAGCCTCGACTGCGCCGATGAGCGCGGCGTAGGACCGGGCGCCGGAGTCGAGGTCGGGTTCCCCGCGAGGCGGACAGGGGCCAAAGGTGAGCGCGAAGAGGCGGGGGTTGGCGAACGCGAACCCGCAATACGCGTCGGCGAGGCGGTGGAGGGCGGCCGATGGGTCATCCGGCGGCAGGACTGCGGCCGTGTTTTCGCCGAGTTCGGCAAGTCCGAGGTCGACCAACGCATCGAGGATCTCCTCCCGGCTGCGGACGTGGAAGTAGAGCGAGGGGGCGCGGACGCCGAGCCTCCGGGCTAACTCTCGCATGGTGACGGCTCCTGGGCCGCCCTCTTCGAGCAGCGTTCGCGCTTCACCGAGGATTCGGGCGAGGTCGATACGTGAAGGAGTTGACACAACTAACACTGTAAGGCTTGACGGACGGATTCCGCAAACTTACATTGTTAGGCATCAACTTCATGGAGGAAGCCATGGCAGAGTACAAGAAGCCCGGTTGGGCGGTGACCAACGTGTTGAACCGTGGGATCTCGCTGGCGACGAAGCTGGGAATCAGCCCCAGCGGCGCGCAGACGCTGGCCGTCCAGGGCCGTACCTCGGGCGCGTGGCGCACTGTGCCGGTAAACCCACTCACGATCGGGAGCGGGCGTTACCTGGTGGCGCCGCGTGGTGAGACGCAATGGGTACGCAACATGCGGGCGAGCGGCGCGGGCGAACTGCGGCTCGGCCGGAAGCGCGAGACGATCCGCGTGAGCGAAGTGGCCGACGCGGAGAAGCCGCCGGTTCTGAAGGCGTACCTGGACCGCTGGGGCGGCGTGACGCGTTCGCACTTCGGCACGTCAGAGAACCCGGACGAAGCCGAACTCGCCCGCCTGGCGGAGCGGTCGCCCGTCTTCCGAATTCAGTAGCCTCGCCCGGGCAACGAGAGAGCCCCCGCCGGGTTGGCGGGGGCTCTCTCGTTGGCACCTGGAACCTCAGCTGCGCGGTTCGTTGGCGGGCGGGTTGGACCCGTTGGTGAGCCCCTGGGCGCCACCGGGCCGAGTCAGCATCTGGGCGAGGAAGGCGGAGAAGATACCGCCGGAGTCCCCCCCGCCGCCGCCACTGACGACGATATCGGGGGTGATTTTCAGACCAGCGGAGGCGATCGCCTTGGCGACTTCGATGCCGAAGAGGTTGGACTGGCCAACCGCCTGC
>CAZQCR010000121.1:0-9683 GCA_964591745.1 uncultured Anaerolineaceae bacterium | reverse complement strand
TTCAAGGGGGCGGCGGAGATTGGGCCGAGGGACAGGATGAGGGCTGCGAGCGCCGCTCCGGTGGCGAGGCTGTTCGCCAGGAGGGCGAGTCCGACGCTTCCGCCCGCGAGGCGCTCCCCCCGGCGCAACGCTATAACCAGCGCGGTGCGACTCACCGGGAGCAGGCCGTCAACCGCGCCAGGGCCTTCGCCGCCGCCTCGTCCCTCCCCGTCCTCGCCCAGGCCACAGCCCTCCAGGCTTACGCCCTGGACCAGGGGCCCGGCGTGCGCACCCACGACTACGGCGGCCCAGATGCGAGCGACGCCGACCACCGCGCCAAACTCCTGGCGGCCATGAAGCGCATCCCAACGGGACAGCGCATCGCCCTCTTCCAGGCCACCGTCGCCCTTGCCGTCCCAGGCGAAGAGAAGGTCCGCGTGACAAGTTCAACCCTGGAGTGTGAAGTAACGACCGAAGAACGGGGGAACGGCGGATTCCTCTACGATTCCATCACCCAGGTTCAGAACCGCAAGACGCTCGCCGAAATGGACGACGACGAACGCACCCGTCTCAGCCACCGAGGCATGGCCATGAAGCAGATGGCCCGCCACCTGAACGAGCTCCGGGCCACGGTCGAACCCGCCTCCTGATTCAGGCGGCCGCTTCGAACGTGGGAAAGCTCACGTGTACCCAGACAGGCCCAAGCGGCCCGCGAGTAAGGAAGGGCGGGCCTTCCTTGCCCAGCAACTGCGCGGGGTTAGGCGGTGCTCCATGGCTGACGGCCCGCGCGCGACCTTCGGAACTCACCTCAACGTGGTCCGTGTGCGCGACCGGCGGCGGGGCGGCGCGGTTGACCGCGGCTGGCGAGGCCTCCGGCTCCGGCGGCTGGGCCGTGGATGGTGAAACTGGCTGTACGTTCATGTCGGTTACGTGGGATACGTCCTCCATTATCGAACGTACCACCCCGGGCCCGGCCTCCCGGGAACAGCTGCGTAGCCGGTATGACGCAAAGTGGTGACGAGAAGGTGAAGGACCCTCCTCCTGCCAGGCAGGATCTTTCGGCGCAGGGCCATTCCGGGAAACGCCGGGTGGTGAAGCGGGAAACGGGTTCCTCGGCGCCGCCTGGAGTACCCTGCCCCTATGCGTGTTCTGCGGCTCGGCAACAGCGGTGATAGCGACCCCACCGTCCCCGAGGAGCTGCGCATGCACGTCGTCGCGGCGGCGCTCTTCACAGCGGAGACCGGCGAACCAGTCGAGCATGTCCGCCGCGTCGCCTGGCCATCTCCCGAACTGCCCGGGCTGCTCGTTCAATGGATCGACCGCTACGAACCGGACATGGTCGTCTTCGTCGTCAACGGCTTCTGGTTCAGCTACCGCTCCGTCCCTCTGAAACTGGAACGGGCGCTCGGCCAGTGGGTGCGCCCCGTCACCGCCAGGGCGCGAAGGATTGCTGCCACCCCGTGGCCCGGTGACTCAGACCTCTTCCGCGCGCTGAACAGCCTCGCCCTCCGCACGATCGGCGGCGCCACCTACTTCTCGCCCGGCGAAGTGCTCGCCACGACCGAGGATTGCATCAAGGCCGTCGTCGCCCGCGAAGGCATCCCCATGGTCGTCCGCGGGCCGCTTTCGCCGATCGGCGCCGGCCCGGGCGGTGGCCGCCAGTCCGCCGAGCGGCTGCGCCAGAGCGTCCATACCGGCCTCGCAGCCCTCTGCGCCCGCTACCACCTCGAATACGTCGGCCGCGCCGAGAAGATGGACGGCGACGAGTGGCAGGCGCTTTCACGCGGCGACGGCCTCCACGTCAACGTCCAGGGCCACCGCGCCCGCGGCGAAGCCGAGGGCCGCGGGATGGTCGCCGCCTGGCGTGCCAGCGACGGCCGGTAGGCAGCACCACCGGCGCCCACAATGAGCGCCAGGCCGCGGCTCGCCGACCCGCTACACTCTCCTTCATCCTTCCCGGGAGCGCCCCCATGCCCACCGTCCGCTACATCGTCCACGATGTCGATGCCGCCCTTGCCTTCTATGCACTGCTCGGCTTTAGCGACCCCGTCCACATGGGGCCCTTCGGCCGGACCTCGCGCGATGGGCTCACCCTCTGGCTCGCCGGCCCCGGCACATCGGCCGCCCGGCCCATGCCCAACGGCGACCAGCCCATCCCCGGTGGCTGGAACCGGCTCGTCATCGAAGTCGACGATATCGAGGCCGCGGCCGACCGCCTGCGGGCCGCCGGCGGACCCTTCCTCGGGTGCGCTGGTGGGCCATTGCCATGACCGGAATCGAAGCTTCGACCTCGCCCCCTCCCTTGCCGCGCTGGTTCGGACCTAGAGCCAGCCCAGATGACCCGGCCGCCTCGGCCCTGATCGCCCGCTTCGCGCGAGGGGCCGGATGGGCAGACATTGGCGGTGGGTTCAACCTCAACGTGCGGGTAGACGCTGAGCCGCCGGTTGTCCTCCGGGTTCACAGGCCCTGGGTCCGCCGCGGGCGGGTCGCGGGACTGCGGCGCTTGCGGGAACGGCTCCAGCGGACGCAAGTTCGCGTCGCTCGGCCGATTCCGATTTTCGGCTGCGACTTCCTGAGGGTCGCTGATCGTTGGGCTGAGCTTGAGGAGTTCATCGATCACGTGCAGCCACGGGCGGACGAGGACTCGTACGTCCGCCTATTCGAGGAGCTCGGACGCGTTCACGCTGCGCTCAAAGCAGTCTGGGAGCCCAGTCCGCCCGAACCCCTCGACGACCACAGAACCTTCGGCCAACTGCGTTACTCGGTCGGCTTCACACGCCGCAGGCTCGGACCCCGCAGCGAGCCGGTCGTGCACCGGATGCGCCAACTAACGGACGAGCTCTCCAAGCTCCGGAAGGGCCTCGAACTGCCATGCACCCCGATTCATGGCGACTACAAGCTGGGCAACGTGGGAGAACTGTCAGATGGCTCATGGGCCACCTTCGACCTGGATTTCTCGAGGGCCAGGGAGCGGCTGTACGACATCGCGGGCAGCCTGAATCACGTCGCACAGAGCGGCCCCGATGGAGTGGGCCCGCCGGCGGAATTGCTCGAGCCGAGACGACTTCTCGATGCCTACGAGTGCACGGCTCCGGAACCGCTGACTCCCGACGAGCACCGTTGGCTCCCCGGGGCTCTGGCCCTTGTACCCTTGCACTGGGCTGCCACCGCAGGGCTCGTGGGCGACGGCATCCAGGAGGCCGAGAGCGCAATGACCGCCGCCGAGGCCTGGTGGTCGCGCCGGGCTGAACTTTCGTCGTAGTCCGGCGGCCGCGCTCGGGGACTGGAGTTCTCGGCCGATCTCCGACTCCACTGAAGCGGCTGGCATGTCGCGGCTACCCAACTTCTGCGATGAATGCGTGGAGGAGCATACCCTCTGGCCTGCCTTAGCCTCACACCCGGGCCAGGCAGACCCATGGGCCCCGGGAGATCGCGGTTCGCCCCTCCCCACCTCTGCGCCTCCGCGTCCAACCGGCCTCGGCCGCCGGAGACGGGCACGCGCCGCCGCACCAGCGTAGGATGCGCATCGCACACATCGTCGAGGAGCACGCCATGGGAACACTGGATGGCAAAGTCGCCTTCATCACCGGCGCGGGGTCCGGCATCGGCCAGGGCACGGCCGAACGGCTGGCGCGCGAAGGCGCCAACATCTGCATCGCCGAGATCGATATGGAAGGCGCCGAACACACCGCCAGCCGCGTCCGTGAATTCGGCCGCGAGGCCCACGTCGTGAAGGTCAACGTCGCCTCGCAGCCCCAGGTCCAGGCCGGGGTCGCCGAATGCGTCGAACGCTTTGGCCGGCTCGATATCGCCGTCGCCAACGCCGGCATCGGCCGCGGCGCCTCCATCCTCGACCTCACACTCAAGGACTGGCAGGACCAGGTCGACGTCAACCTCACCGGCGTCTTCCTCACCGTCCAGGCGGCCGCCCGCGAGATGGTTCGCCTCGGCAACGGCGGCCGGATCGTCTGCATCTCCTCCCTCGCCGCCGAAAACACCGGGCCCGGTATCTGGTCGTACTCCGCCACAAAGGCCGGCGTCCGCATCATGGTCCGAGGCTGGGGACAGGAACTCGGGCCCCACGGCATCACCGTCAACGCCATCGGCCCCGGCGTCATCGATACCCCGTTGGCTCACGGCCTCGCCGGCGACGAAGGAGGCCCCATCCGCGCCGCCCTCGAAGAGCGTACCCCCGTCGGCCGGGCCGGCCGCCCCTCCGATATCGCCGGCCTGATCGCCTTCATGGCCGGCCCCGACGGCGCGTTCATGACCGGCTCCTACGTCCTCATTGATGGCGGCCTCCGCGATGCCCGCGGCGCGGCGCCAGACCCGGAAAGCCCCGCGATGAAGGAGCGCGTCCGCATCGCCGAAGCCGGCGCCGCCCGCCACCAGATGCTCAACCGTCTGATCGACGAGCGGTAGGCTCGGACCTCGGACCTTCAAGGAGACACCATGCCCCACGCATCCATCAACGGCGCAAACCTCTACTACGAAGATTCCGGCGCCGGCACCCCGCTCATCTTCCAGCACGGCTACACCAGTTCCCACGACTGCTGGGAAGGCGTGATCCCGGCGCTGCGGGACCGCTACCGCTGCGTCGCCCTCGATTGCCGCGGAGCCGGCGAAAGCAACGCCGCCCCCGGCCCGAACACGATCGCCCAGTACGCGGCCGACGTAGTCGCCCTGGCGGACCACCTCGAAATCGCACGGTTCACCTACATCGGGCTGAGCATGGGCGGAGTGGTCGGCTTCCAGCTCGGCCTGGAGCACGCGGAGCGGCTGGAGAAGCTCGTGCTCGTCGCCCCGGCCCCGGCAGACGGCATTCACGCCCCCGAAGCCGCATTCGAAGCGTCGCTGCGCCAGTGGGAGGCGAAGGAACGGGAAGCCATGCTCCAGCAACGGATCCTCACCGCCGGCCAGCCCGACCGCGACTACCTCGTCCGTGGCGTCGAGCGAACGCTCGCCGTTTCACGGGGCCACTTCGTCGATTCGTGGCGTTCGATGCAGCAGTTCGATGCCGGCAAGCGGCTGGGCGAGATCACCACGCCCACACTCATGGTCTCGGGCGCCGTGGACGGCCTCCTCCAGTCGAACCTGGCTGACTTTGCGCGGCTGGGCAACGCCACCCTGCACGTCTTCAGCCGCGTAGGGCACGGCATCCCCTACGAAGTGCCAGTGCCCCTCGCCGCCGTCATCGCGGACTTCATCGCACACGGCGTCATCACCGCCTCGACACGACAGGCCGAACTCCGGACGGCAATGGCGAAGTAGCCCGCCGCCGCCGACCGTAAACCCGCCACTCCCCCCTCGCCCAGCGCACTGGGAGAGGGTCAGGGGTGAGGGCTCACCGTTAGAAGCCGTCCCTCACTATCATCGGAAGAACGGCCGTCGCCGGGATCCCGGCAATCGTCCGGAACCCGAAGTCGCGAATCAGCGGCCGGTTCGACTTGCCCAGCGGATAGCTATCCGGATCGATCGCGGAGCAGCTACCGCTGACCTGCGCACAGGTGCCGCGCCACTGGAACCCGGCGTTTTGCTGCACCTCGATGATGTGCCCGAAACCCCCCTTCATCGGCAGGACGTTCGGCAGATCGAAGCGCACGAACTGGTACCCCTCCACGTTGATCGTCCGCGATAAGGTGACGATGATCGGTCCAGGCGCCGCGATCGTTCCGCTTCGTAGCCTCAGCTGGATCGTCGTGCCCGAATCGAGCACGTTCACGCAGATGTCGATCGCGTCCAGGCCGCGCGTGCCGGCGGTGGGCACGAACTCCTGCTGGTGCGGCGTCGCCGATGTCACCGTCCCCTCGAAGTTGTCCTCGCTGCAAACCGGGTCACCCGTCAGCTTCTGGTCGGCCACGCCAGCGGGCGCGCCGCCAGGTATCCCCTTAATCGTCCGGAACGAGAGGTCGGCGCCGCCGGCCTGGTTGGAAACTCCGGCCAGGTAGGTGTTGATATCGAGCGTCGTACAGGCCCCGGCCACCGCGCCACACTTCCCGCGCCATTGGTAGTTCGCACCACCCGCGGGCACTTCGATCAGGTACTTCGTTCCCGGCGTGGTGGCCACCACCGGATCGAAGACTACGCGGACCCACTGGTAGCCGGCCGCGGACGGTGTCCTGCTGTCGGTTTGCACAAGGGTTCCCGGCGTGGCGACATCACCACGCCGAATCGAGACGCTCACAGCAAGCCCGGGATTGAGAACGTTGAGACAGAGGTCGACCGCCGAAAGCCCGGTTTCCGACGGCACGAACTCCTGGCGGCCCACGCCCACGGCGGCGTGACGGAACACCGTCGGACCACAGTCCGGGTCGCCGACGAGGCTCTGATCGGCATCGCCGATAGGCTCGATCAGCACGGGCGCCGAGAGCGTCCGGAAGCCAAAGTCCGACCCGTTCGTCCGCGTCGATACCCCGGGAGGGTAGGCGTCGGGGTCGATGGCGAGGCAGTTACCAACGATCTCCCCACACTTTGCCCGCCATTCAACGTTGTTCCCAAGGCCGGGCACCTCGATGACGTACTTCTGCCCGACGGTGACCTGTTCCAGCTCGGGCAGGTCGAAGTGGAACCACTGGAAGCCGCTGGCGGCCGCCTGGCGCGACCGCGTAGCGAGGATCGGTCCGGGCGCCGCCGCCGTCCCCGAGCGGATGTTGACCGTCACGCTGGCCACGCTCACGAAGTTCATACAGAGGTCGACAGCGAGGAGACCCGGCTCAGCCGGCACGAATTCCTGCCGGCGGGAGATAGCAGCGCCGCCGCTCACGCTTCCTGCGAAATTCCCAACCGTGCAGGCCGGGTTCCCCGTCAGTGCCTGGTCGATCGTGCCGTGGCCGGCCGCCGGTGTGGCGGCCCCGAAGACCAGGGCGGCCGACATCGCGATGAGGATGAGTATCCCAGGCTTCCGGTACATGATTTCGTCCCCCGTCCCTGCCCGTCGAGGCGGCCTCCCGTAGGCCGCACGAAGGCAGGGTTCCGTCGATACGAGTTATAACGGAGTTGCGAGGAGATTTGTTCCCGGTAAAGCCGCCTTATCCCACTTTTTTCTCGCGTCTTCACGAGCGGGTGATTGCGCCCTGCCAGCCGGGGGCCTCAGCGGCGCGGAAGCTTCTCCGCGTGCAGGCCGTAAAGCGGCGGCGGGACGAGGCCGATCGCCCCCAGGTACTCGCACAACTGGCTGCGATGGTGAACTTCGTGTTCGATCAGCCCGCCCAGGACCAGCCGCCAACGCGGGGCCTCCGCGCCCGCAAGCAGCGTCACCGGCGCATCGAGGTCGGCGTCGTGGAGGACAGCGATCGTCTTCTTCGAAGCGCGCAGGAGCGCCTGGCGCAGGCCCGCCGCCGTCGGCGTCGTCCCGAGTTCGTGGCCCCGGTAGCGCCAGCCCCGGCCCTCGATCGCCTCCGCGTTCATCCGCCGGGCGTTGGCGATATGGAGGCCAAGTTCGCCCGCCGCGAATTCGCCCGGCCGCGGCCGCCAGGCGAGATCCTGGTCGCGGAGCAAGTTCGCCGCCTCGAACGTCCGCGCGTGTACCGCGCCCACATAGGCGATGAGGTCAGTCCTATCGAGCACAGCAGAATCATAGCCGACGACGCGCGGCTGATGCGCACTTTGTAGCTGCGGCCTGCGACCGTACCGTATCCCGCGATGACTGCCGGCGACTCACCCGCACCGCGCCAGGCCGCACGCCGGGCTTCGCGCCGTCGCTGGCTCAACGTCGCCCTCGCCGCCCTCTTCATCAACACCAGCTACGGCGCGCTCTCCTACTCCTTCAGCGTCCTTGTCACCCGCTCCGCCGCTGGTGGCTCCCTCGGCACGGGCACCGTCGCCCTCGGCTTCAGCCTCGCCCTCCTCGTCTCCGGCGTCGCGGCCGTCGGGGCCGGCGTCGTCGCCGACGTCTTTGGCTCCCGCCGCATGATGGCTGGCGGCGCCGTCGTCGGCGCCACCGGGCTCGCCCTGTTCGCCGCCTGCCGCGAACCCTGGCAGGCCATCCTCGTGTTCACCCTTCTCCTCGGCCCCGCGATGGCCGCCACCTTCTACGAACCCGTTTACGTCCTCATGAACCGCTGGTTCGAAGCCGCGGACCGCCCCCGCGCCTACGGTGTCCTCACCCTCCTCAGCGGCGTCTCGATCACCATCTTCACGCCGCTCACCCAGATCCTGGTCGAGGCGCTCGGCTGGCGCGGCGCTGTCCTCGGTCTCGCGGCGATCCTGGTAGTCGTGGGAGCCCTCGTGCCCATCTTCCTTTCAGAACCGGTCGAACGCGAACCCCGGGCGGCCAGCGCCGGTGCGTTCGTGCGGGACCTCGTAGCGGGCGTGCGCTACACGACGCCCGCCTTCTGGGTCTTCTCCGCCGCCTTCTTCGCCGCCACAGCCGCCTTCAGCGGCTTCTCCTTTCACATGATCGCCCAGCTCCAAACGCGCGGCTTCGACGAAGGCGGCGTCGCCCGCGCGATCGCGATTACCGGCCTCGTCAGCCTCCCCGCGCGCTTCGCCCTCCCCTTCATCTCCGCCCGCGCCGGCAGCGCCACCCTGCTCGCCGTCTGCCTCGCCCTGCTCGCCGTTTCCGCCGTAATCGCCAGCGGCGCCGACCAGTGGTGGCAGGTCTGGCTCTACGTCGGCGTCTTCGGGACCGTGTTCGGCGCCGTCTACCCGCTCCGCGCGCTCGTCGCTTCCGAGCAGTTCGCCGGCCCATTCTTCGGACGGATCATCGGGCTACAGGCGCTGACGGTGGCGCTTGGCCGGGCGGCCGGCCCCGCCGCGATCGCGCTCATCGGGACCGACCGCGCGGCGTATGGGACAGGCTTCCGGGTCGCGGCCGCCGTCCTCGTCGTGTCGGCGGTCGTTGCCTGGCTTTCGATGCGGCGGCGGACGCTCCGGCCGGGCACCCGCTAACCTTCCGTTAACAGCCGCAGAGAAGGATTCGACCCGTGATCCGTCCCTACCCCGCCTTCGCTCCGTATGTCGCCGAGGCGCTCGGCACGTTCGCCCTCGTCTTCGCCGGGCCGGGCGCGGCGGCGGTGGACGCGGCGAGCGGGGGAGCGGTTTCCGGCGTCGGCGTCGGCATGGCCTTCGGCCTGATCGTGATGGCGATGATCTTCAGCCTGGGCCATATCTCAGGCTGCCACATCAACCCGGCGGTGACGATCGCCTTCATGGCGCTGCGGCGGACAACGCCGAAGATGGCGGCCGGCTACATCGCTTGCCAGCTGGCTGGCGCCGTGCTGGCGGGGCTCGCGATCATCGCCATCCTTGGCAGCGATAGCGACGCCGGCGCAACCATCCCGCGAATCAACGGCGCCGACGCGGCCTTCTGGTCCGAACTGATCCTCACCTTCTTCCTCATGTTCGTTATCCTCGGCGTGGCCACCGATAGCCGCGCCCAGGGCGCCTTCGCCGCGATCGCCATCGGGGGCTATGTCGGCTTCGCTGCGACGGGCTGGGGCGCCGTCGCAAACGCCTCCATGAACCCCGCGCGAACGTTCGGCCCAGCGCTGGCGGCGAACATCTGGGATTCCCACTGGGTCTACTGGGTAGCTCCAATCGCCGGCGCCCTCCTCGCCGCCCTCGCCTACGAACTCCTCCGCGAACCCAACCTCGCCTCCGTCGAAGGCAAGCAATGACCGCTCCCAGGCTTCGCCCCGAGATCCTCTACGTTTGCGTCCACAACGCCGGCCGCTCACAAATGGCCGCTGGCCTCACAGCCCTCC
>CAZQCR010000120.1:0-9733 GCA_964591745.1 uncultured Anaerolineaceae bacterium | reverse complement strand
TCGGCGTAGCGGCCCATCTTCTGGTAGATGCTGTAGATGTGCTTCGCGCGGCCGGTGATCTCGGCCTTGATCCCGGCGCGCTCAAGCTGTTCGCGGAGGATGACCGTCGCCTCATCGATGTGGAGCTGGCGTAGCTCTCGCTTCGAATCCAGGAGCGCGGCGATCTCCTTGAACTTCTCCGGCTCCAGGTAGCGGAACGCCAGGTCTTCCAATTCCCACTTGATCTGCCAGACTCCGAGCCGGTTGGCGAGCGGAGCAAAGATCTCCATCGTTTCGAGCGCGATCCGCCGTTGCTTCTCGGGTTGGAAGGCATCGAGCGTCCGCATGTTGTGCAGCCGGTCGCAGAGTTTAATCAGCACCACGCGGATATCCTCGGCCATCGCGAGGAACATCTTCCGGAGGTTCTGGGCCTGCACACTATCGCGCTGCGGCTGGTCACCGCCGAGGGCGAACTGGAGCTTGTCGAGCTTCGTCAGCCCATCAACCAGGAGGGCGACATCGGCTCCGAACTTCTTCTTCAGCGTCTCGTTCGTAACGCCACAGTCCTCCTGGACATCGTGGAGGAAGGCCGCGGCCAGCGCCTGGTGGTCCAGTTCCAACCCGGCGACGGCGTAGGTCACAGCCACCGGGTGCGTGATGTACGGTTCGCCGGACTTGCGCGTCTGGCCTTCGTGGCACTCCCGGGCGAACTCGTAGGCGTCGCGTAGGACGGGGAGGCGTTCCGCGGGCAGGTAACGGCTGACGCGTTCGAGCACCACGTCGATGGTGACGTCCTCTGCTGCTACGTCTCGCGTGCCAGCGCTCAATCAGGCCTCTTTGCCCCGGTTGGAGGAGCGCCTATCCTACCATGTATTCCCGTTGTTATGGATGTATTGAACGATGGCCAGTCGCTTTCAGGCGCCGCGTGGCACGCAGGACATTCTGCCCGAGATGCAGCCGTACTGGGCGGCGATCCAGCAGGCGATCGTCGAAGTCACAACCCTCTTCGGCTTCCGCCGGATCGATACGCCCGTCTTCGAGGCGGCCGGGCTCTTCGAAAAGGGAACCGGCGACACCACGGACATCGTCGAAAAAGAGATGTACACCTTCCGCGACCGCGGCGGTGAGGACCTGGCGCTCACCCCGGAGGGCACCCCGGCTATCTGCCGCGCATACCTGGAACACGGCATGGGGAGTTGGCCGCAGCCCGTTCGGCTCTACACCACGAAGGCGATGTTCCGCTACGACCGTCCGCAGAAGGGGCGATACCGCCAGCACACGCAGTTCGACTGCGAAGTGCTCGGCTCGGCCGACGCGCTCGTGGACGCCGAGGTGATCGACGTGCTCTGGACGCTCTATGCCCGGCTGGGCATTCGCGGCCTGGGCGTGCGGCTCAACTCGATCGACGACTTCGAACCGCGGAAAGCGTACATCGAGCGGCTGAAGGCGTACTACGCGCCCCATCGGGAGCAGCTGAGCGAGGACAGCCAGCGGCGGCTGGACCGCAACCCGCTCCGCCTGCTCGATAGCAAGGACGAACGGGACCAGCCGTTTAAAGTGGCCGCCCCGAAGCTGGTGGACCAGCTGAGCGAACCGGCCGCCGCCCACCACCGGGTGGTGATGGACGCCCTCAACGCGGTCGGCATTCCCTTCGTCATCGACCCGCTCCTGGTGCGCGGGCTGGATTACTACAACCGCACCGTCTTCGAGATCGTGCCGCTAGAGGACGAGCGGGCGCAGAGCACGATCGGCGGTGGCGGGCGCTACGACGGCCTGATCCCGCTCCTCGGCGGGCCGGCCACGCCCGGCGTCGGCTTCGGCAGCGGGATCGAGCGGATCATCCTCGAGATGCAGAAGTACGAAGTCAGCTTCCCGGAGACGCCATCTACGAGCGTCTACATCGTCCACCGGGCGGAGGGCTCGCACCGGGTGGCCTTCGAACTGGCGGGCGAACTGCGGGCCGCGGGCATCCCGGCGATGGTCGGCGAGACAGGCCGCTCACTGAAGTCGCAGTTCCGGAGCGCGGACCACAGCGGCGCGCACTACGCCGTAATCCTCGGCGAGGACGAACTGGCGCGCGGCATGGCCGTGGTGAAGGACCTGCGCGGCGGCGGCGAGCAGGCGGAGGCGCCCTTGACGACGGTCGCGGCGGACGTGGCCGCGCGTGTGCGGGGCACGTAGAGGCACGTGCTATGTGCCTACAGCGTGTAGGGGACGAGGATGTCGGCCGCCGAGGCGTCGAAGTCCTTCGTGTTGCGCGTGATCAGCGGCACGCCGAGATGGTGGGCGGTAGCGAGGATGATGGCGTCGGGCAGCTTGAGGCGGCGTTCGCGGCGGATGCGGACGGCTTCTTCGGCGACGCCGTCGGAAAGCGGCACCAGGTCGAATCCCGTCAAGAATCGGCGCCCCTGCGCCTCAAAGGCCGATTCGCGAAAGCCGGCCATGACCTCGATCCAGGTCACGATGCTGATAGCTGGCGACTCCGCCGCTTCAAGCGCAGCAGTGGCGCCCTGGATTCCATTGAGGGCATCAATGACGATCATACTGTCGAAGACGTCGGAGTTCACCGCTCCCACTCGGATCGTATCTCAGCGAGATACGCGTCCGTATCGATGCCCAAGCCTTTCCAAAGACCGAACCCGGCCCGCAGGGCATCCTTGCGATCCGATTGACGCCGGTCGCGCTCCTCGATCAGTGCGGCCACTGCCCGCCGCACGGCCTCCGCGCGGGAGATGTGCTCGCGAGCGCAAAAGTCTGCCAGGCGCTGAATCTGTTCGGGCGGCAGGTCGATGATCGTGCGCATGACAGTCATCATAGCATGATGACACAGCGTTCAGTCCGGATCCCATTCACGATCCCATTCCGCCCGGATCTGGCGCTGGTACTCCAGCCCGTCGATCCCGAGGTGCTTCCAGGCGCCGAACGCCGCCTTGAAAGCGCGTTCCTTCTCGTCGTCAAGCAGCGCTGCGACGGCGCGACGAACTGCCTCCGCACGGGAGATGTGCTCGCGAGCGCAAAAGTTCGCCAAGCGTTCAATCTGGTCAGGTGGAAGGTCGATGATCGTTCGCATGCTGTCATCAGAGTATGGCATCACAGGGGTCTAGGCTGCGACTCCCGTGGGCGCGCGTTCCACGCAACGCCAAGCCCCCGAACGTGTGTGGCGGCGTCCAGCGGATTGTCCAACCATGCCACCGCCCAACTGCGGCGTAGGCGGCGCTGGCGGCACAATGCCGCCGGGGCAGCTTGCCCCGGCGGTGCAAGGAAGATGGATGAAGGCGAGCAAGTGGCCGTGCCCTGGTGGACGGCGCTGGAAGGCTCGCTTTCGCGGCTGGAGTTCCGCCCCCGGATCGTGGCGCCGATCGAACCCGCTCACTTGACGGACCGGCGGGGAGCGCCATACGTGGTCGTTCGCAACATCGCCTCCAGCCGCTACCTGCGCCTTGAGGTGCGCGAGCACGACTTGCTCCCGCTGATGGACGGCACCCGCTCCGTGATGGACCTGGTAGTAGCGGACTACGAACGGGCGGGTGAACTGGCTACGGGCCGGGTGCTGAGCCTGGTGCGGGCATTGCGCAAGAACGAATTCCTGGATGCGCCCCACGTGGATGCCTATGAGGGGCTGGCGAAGGTCCTCCATCGCCGTGGCGCCGACGACCTTGTCGCGAAGTTCGCGCGCGGCTTCCGCGAATCCCAGGTCGCGACGCGGCGGCTGGATCCGCTGTTTGGCTGGATCTACAACACGGTGGGGCACTGGTTCTTCGCGCGGCCGGCGGTGGCGGTGGGCTGGCTCCTGGCATTAGCGGGGCCAGGGCTGTTCCTTGCTGAAGTGGTGCGCGGCCGCTACGCCATTGGGCGGGCCGGCGAATCGTACGTGGCCGGCTTGGCGCTGCTCTTCGTGATCGAAGTGGTCATCCTCAGTGCGCACGAACTGGGTCACGCGCTGGCCGTGAAGCACGCCGGCCGTTCGGTGCGGGAAACGGGCGTGATGATCTACTACGGGTACCCGGCTGCCTTCGTCGATACGACCGATATCTGGATGGCGCCCCGGCGCGCGCGCATCGCCGCTTCCCTTGCCGGCCCGTGGACGGGACTGGTGATCGGTGGGGCGGCGGCCGCCTTCGCCCTGGTCTTCCCGGAAGGGCCCGCCGGGACGGTGCTCTTCTCCATCGCGTTCATCTGCATCATCAACGACCTGATGAACTTCAACCCGCTACTCGAACTGGACGGGTACTTCATCCTCGTCGACCTCGTGGAGCGGCCGATGCTGCGGGCGCGGTCGCTCTCCTTCGTGCGCAACGAGCTGTGGAGCCGGCTCTGGCGGCGCCGCCCGTTCCCGCCCGAAGAGCGCTGGCTGGCGGCGTTTGGGCTGGCCTCGGCGGCGTTTTCCGTGGTCATTCTTGGGCTGGCCGTGTGGTACTGGCAGGTTCGGGGCCTGCCCGCCATCCGGGAGGCGTGGGGCACGGGCAACCCGTTCGCCCAGGGCACGCTGGTGCTCCTGCTCGGGCTGCTCGCGACGGTCATTGGGCTCGCGGCCATTCGAAGAGCCGGGCGTGTTCCTCCCCTCGCCCGAAGGCTCACAAGTGTGCTCTCCCGCCGGGCGCGCACCGCTCGCCACGCCAGGGTGCTGGACGGCCTTCGACGCGTCCCGCTCTGGGGCGACCGCGGCGCCAACCAGCTTCTCCAGATCGCGGCGGCCTGTCGCCAGCGCTCTATCTTTCCCGGCGACGAAGTCGTGCGGCAGGGTGAAGCTGGCGACGAGTTCTACATCATCGAGACCGGAACGTTGGAGGTTGAGATCGATGGCCAGCGCGTGGCGTCGCTCGGCCCCGGGGACTACTTCGGCGAGCGGGCCCTGCTGGCTGATACGCCAAGGGCGGCAACCGTGCGGGCGCTCACGGCCGGAACGCTCTTCACGCTCCGGCGCGAGGCCTTCGAACGCCTGGTCCGGGGCGATGTCCAACTCGCCACGCGAGTCGCCATGGCGATCAGCTTGCGAGAGCGGCTGGAACAGGCGCCACTCCTCTCCGAGCTGCCTGCTCAAGAGATGGACCTCCTGGTCACGCTCTTCGAAGAACGACAGGTGGAGGCGGGCGCCATCATCGTCGCGGAGGGCGATCCCGGCGATGCCTTCTACGTGATCGATTCCGGGACAGTAACGGTGAGCCGAGGAGGAGTGCTGGTGTCCGAACTGGTGGCCGGGGATTGCTTCGGCGAAATCGCACTTCTGACGGGCGGACCACGCACGGCGACCGTCAGCGCGAGCAGTGACGCCAGGCTGCTGGCACTGAGTGCGACGCACTTCCGCGAGGTACTGGCCCGATACTGCGCTCGGTCCGAGGCGCTGGAAGAGCTATCCCGCCAACGCCTTGAGGGCCACCGGGGGATGGGCCAAACGGCCAGTGGCACGTAGAGTAGCGATTCGATGCGATGCTGGGTGTGCGACGGGACCGCGGCGGGGATTTGCCGCTTCTGCGGCCGCGCCGTCTGCAAGGAGCATGCCCGCACGCGGCCATTCCTGTTCGAGGCGTGGGACACGGAGCAAGGCTTACGCGGCCTGGCCATAGAAGACGCGCTGCATTGCGGTGTCTGTACGCCCCGGCCCGACCCTGTGCCGCTCGACTTTCTTCGAGGTCAATGATTCGGACGGCTGGACACGGAACCGCCCCGTTGTCCGTGTTCGTGGTAACGGGGCGGTTCGCACTAAATGTCGAGGTCGGGAGGTCCGGTAGACGGGCGGATTCCGCCGTCCGGCCTAGCCGCCCCTGGCCCGCTTGCTCTTGCGGGTGTCCACTTCCGCCGGCGGAGGGCCGCTTTCGACCTGGGTCTTTGCCTGTTCCTTGATCTTGTCCTGGAGTTCCTTGTCCGACATTGCTTTCCCCTTTCCTGTTCGGCGAGCTCGTCGCTGACACCCGGATGCTGCTCTTTCGCCTGGCGGATGTCTATGAACCCGGTCACACTCGAACCCGTATTTCGAACATTCCCGAAGAAACGTAGATTCAGGCGCTGTTGGCCGGCTCCGGTACCGTCACCGTAGTGAGCGCGAGTTCGCTCCGGATGGCTCGGAGCCAGAGCGCGAGGAGCGGCGCCGCTCCGACCGCCACGATAATCGCCACCGTCCGGTAGGCCGCCTGCAGGCCCGCTTCGTCCGCGATCCAGCCGAGGAGCGGCTCAAGCGGAGCCAGCATCAGGCTGAAGAGGAGCTGGTAGAACGAGAGGATCGTCGCCCGCTGCCCGCTCGGAATCCGCTTGTTCAGATAGTCGGAGACGACGGGGAACGAGAACGAGTAGACCATTCCGCAGAGCGGGATAAAGACGAAGGCGTAGAGGGAGTCGAACGCGCCGAGGCCAACGCTGGTAGCCATCACGATGAGCGGCAGCGCGGCGATCACGCGATTCACCCCGAAGCGCGCTGTCACGCGGTACGCCCAGAGGGCGGCAGCCATGCCCAGGAGGTTGCCGGGCACGAGGTACCAGCCGAAGTGGGCCACATTCACATTGTGGCTGGAGAGGAACGGCTGCGTGAGGATGCTGACGCACATCCCCACGGCCACGATCGTCGCTGCCAGGAACATGAAGTAGCGGATCGCCGGGGTGTGCCAGACGATCGATGCCGCTTCCCGCACGCCGGCGAGGTAGCCCAGCGGCGTGGCGTGGCTCTCGTCGTTGCGGGGCGGCTCGCGGAAGGAGAGGGAGACGATCCAGGCGCCCGCCATGAGGACCGCGCTGAGGAGGACGGGCGTCGGCAGGTTCGTCCAGGCGGCCAGGGGCGCGCCGATGAGGATCCCACCCAGCGCCCCGGTCTGCTGAATCGCGAAGCCGCGGCCGTAGAGCTTCTGGTAGTCGGCTTCGCGCCCAAGGGCCCGCAGCGAATCGTAGAAGAACGCCGAATCGGCCCCGGAGAAGAGCGTCCAGGCGATTCCCCAGGCGACGTACGAAGCGAGGATGATCGGATAGCTATCGCCAACGGCGAAGACGGCGATGGCTATGGAGTTCGCGAAAGCGCCGATCATCAGCGAGACCTTGCGGCCGTAGCGGTCTGCGATCGCGCCCGTGGGAACTTCCATGAAAACGAGGAAGATCCAGAAGACGGCATCGAGGACAGTGATCTCGGTCAACGAAAGGCCGCGATGGTCGGAAAGATAGATCACCCAGATCGGAAGCCAGAGCTGGAAGTTAACCAGCCAGCGGAAGAGGTAGAACTTCCAGATGTTGGCGGCGTACGCTCGCCGGTCGCCTTCCGAGATTGGCACCTGGCTCACCGGCACAACTCCACTGGAGCGAAAAGCTAAGCTCTGGATCCGCCGGGGTTCGCTGGTGGGCGGTACTGGACTCGAACCAGTGGCCTCGTCGGTGTGAACGACGCGCTCTAACCAACTGAGCTAACCGCCCCCGGACCGTGCAGTGTAGGGGAGCCAGGGCGGTTAGCCAATCGCGGCCTCGGCGGCCACGCACCCTATACTGGGCGGGCCGTGACGGATGAACCGACCGCCGAAACCACCTACCAGCTCCGGCAAGCCACGGCGGACGAGGCGGAGCTGCTGTACGCTCTCCACCGGGAGTCCATGGGCCCGTATATCGAGGCTACCTGGGGTCCATGGGACGAAGCGATCCAGAGGCCGTTCTTCCAGGCGCGGATGGAGCGCGGCCTGCTGAAGGTCGTCCTTGTCGATGGTGATGTTGCCGGCATCCTGGAGCTGGACGACCGTTTCGACTGCGTCTTCATCGCGAACATCCAGCTGGCGGCGGCCTACCGGCGGCGCGGGATTGGCAGCCACATCATCGCCGAGGTCCTGGGGAGCGCCGGCGAGCGGGGGAAGCCGGTGGAACTCACCGTGCTGCGGGTGAACCCGGCGCGGAAAGTTTACGAACGGCTCGGGTTCGTGGAGACGGGCCTCACCGAGACGCATCACCTGATGCGCTGGAGCCCACCGGGCGTGGCTGCCTCAGGTGTCGAGTAGCCGTTCGCGCGCCGCGCCGAGGGTGCCCGGGTCTACGCCGATGTTCGCGAAGTAGCCAGCCGCCGATCCCCAGGTCGCGCCAAGGTGCTCCAGCAGGTCCGCCATATCCGCCGGGTGTGAAGCCATGAGCTCTTCGGCCTTCGAGACATCAAGGCCCCGCTTCGCCATTCCCTCTTTCCACGTCGGCAGCATGGGCAGCAGGAGCCGTGCGGAGTGCGCGTAGTCCTCCACGATCACATCCCCGGGTACGCCGGCGAGGTCCAGCAGGAGCGCCGCGGCCACGCCCGTCCGGTCTTTGCCCACGGCGCAATGGAAGATCAGGCCACCTTCGGAGGCGGCGATCGTTTCCGCGAGCTGGCGATAGGCGTCCCGGCCGGTCTCCAGGAAGCTGCGGTACACGGCGGCATACCCCGGGAAGTTCTCAGTGAAGCCCGAGGGTGAGCCGTCTGCTTCGAACACGGGCGCCACCACGTGGCGGATGCCGTACCGGGAAAGTTCCGGCGTTGCGTGCTCCTCACGTTCCGGCGCCGAACGGAAATCGACGACCGTCCGGACGTTCAGACGGTCGAGTTCGTCGAACGCCTGCTCTGTCAGGTTCTGGAGCCCGCCCGAACGGATGAAAGCAGAGGAGGTGCTGCGGCCCGCGCGGGTACGGTAGCCGCCAATGTGACGGACGTTGTGGGCCACGTCGAGCGTGATTTCGCGGGTGCGTGTTGCTGTTGTCATCGAGTCCAATGTTGGCATGTGCTGGTGAATGCCAGATTAACGGGAGTTGCCGTCTTCGCGTACGTGCGTGCGGCCATTGCCACCGCTCCTGTACATTCCCGCCATGATCAACCGCGACCGCATCGTCCAGACCTTCCTCGAACTCGTAGCCATCGATTCGCCCTCGGGCGAGGAAGAGGCGATCGCCGCCGAGCTCGAACGCCGGTTCGCCGCGCTCGGGCTCGATGCCGCCCAGGACGCGCACGGCAACGTGCTCGGACGGCTGGCCGGCGAGGGCGAGCCGATCCTCCTTTCAGCGCACATGGATACGGTTGAGCCGGGCCGCGGGATAAAGCCGATCTGGGATGGGCCGGACATCATCCGGACGGACGGCTCGACCATCCTCGGGGCCGACAACAAGGCGGGGTGCGCCGTCATCCTCGAAGTGATCCAGTCGGCCCTGGAAGATGGCGCGCGGACCCGGCCAATCGAGGTCGCTATCAGCCGGGGCGAAGAGATCGGCCTCGTCGGCGCGCAGAACATGGATTACAGCCGGATCACGGCGAAGGTCGCGATTGTCATCGATAGCGGCGGGCCGCCCTCCAGCGTGCAGGGCCAGGCGCCGTACCACTACGTCTACACGATCGACGTTCACGGCAAGGCCGCGCATGCCGGCGTCGAACCGGAGAAGGGCATCCCGGCGATCACGATCGCGGCGGAGGCGATCCTCGGTATGCCCCAGGGGCGGATCGACTTCGAGACCACGGGCAACGTCGGCACGGTGCGCGGCGGGCTCGTCCGCAACGCCGTCCCCGAAGAGTGCACGGTCGAGGGTGAGATGCGGAGCATGGAGTTCGAGAAGGTGGAGACGCTGGTATCCTCCGCCCGGACGCACATCGCGGAGGTGCAGTCGCGGCACCCCGGGGCGCGGCTCGATGCGCGCTTCACCCTCGGCTACCCGGGTTACAAACTCGAGCCCGGCGACCCGGCGGCCGACCTCCTCTTCGGCGTGTTACGCAGCCTGGGCATGGAGCCGGACCCGCACCCCGTGGGCGGCGGCACTGACGGGAACGTCCTCCGCGGCCATGGCA
>CAZQCR010000119.1:0-9743 GCA_964591745.1 uncultured Anaerolineaceae bacterium | reverse complement strand
CCGCGGGACCTGCCCGCGGAGGCTGTAGCGGCGGGACGCAGGGCCTACGCGGAGTGCGTGGACGAGGCGATCGGGGCGGGGGCGCCGGCAGCTCTCAGAACGGCCTACGGAATCCTCCTTGGGCTCAGTTCGCACGATACCTCGGCGATGCGGGAGCTGCTTGGCCACCCGAAGCGGGTGCTGTACGCGGCCGCGCGGCATGGCGGGATGTACCTTTCGGCGGCGTTCGATTACGGGGACTTCGTCTGCAACTTTGAGACGGGGATCGACAGCATCCCGCGCTTCGACGGCCACCTGGAGGTGTACGGCGAGGAACGCGTGGTGCGGGTGGAGTACGACACGCCCTACCTGCGCAACATGCCGATCCGGCTGCGGGTGACGTCGGCGAACGGCGGCGGGGGCGCGGAGGAGCGCGCTCTGCAGCCGGACTGGGGGGACCCTTTCGTGGCGGAGTGGCGGGCGTTCCACGAGAACGTGCGGGAACGGCGGACGCCGAAGACCTCGCCCGAGGACTACCGGAACGACCTGGAGCTGTTCGCGGAGATGGTCGGACTGATGGGGGCCTGAGGGTCGCGGCCGGGCCCGAGCGGCGGCCCAGGGGCCGCCTGGAGTTGGCCGCAAGTAGCTTCACACCGGTAGGGCGCCTTCGGCGCGGAGAGCGAGGAGCGAGGCTTCGAAGGCTTCGACGGTCTGGGCGATGTCGGCGGCGGTGTGGACGCTGCTGACGAAGCCGCTGGGACCGCCCCAGCAGTGGACGCCGCGATTGAGGAGGGCGAGGGAGAGGAGGCGGGACCAGTCCCCGGGCGCGGCGTTGCCGGCGATGCCGGGCGGCAGGTCGCGGCCGTCCCAGTCACGGGCGCCGGGGGTGAACGGCGGGCCGATGACGACTTTGAACTCGCTCGTTTCGCCGTAGGAGCAGCCGGGGACGTTCAATCGGGTGAGGGCTTCGTTGAGGCCAGTGCGCAGGGTGGCGGCCTGGGTGTTCGCGTGGGCCTGGGGGGCACCATCGGCGATGTGGCGGAGGCAGGCGGCGCCGGCCGCGGCCGAGAGCGGATTCGCGTTGAACGTGCCGGGATGGCCGACTTTCTCCGTACGGGACCCGGGCGGAGGGAAGGCGATCTGGTCCAGGAGGTCACGGCGGCCGGCGACGGCGCCACCGGGCAGGCCACCAGCGAGAACCTTGGCAAGCGTCGTAAGGTCCGGGACGACACCTTCGCGCTGCTGGACGCCGCCGGGGCTCCAGCGGAAGCCGGTGACGACTTCGTCCATGATCATGATGAGGCCGCGTTCGCGGGTGATCGCGCGGAGCTCCTGGATGAAGCCGCGAGGGAGTGGGAAGGTGCCGGAGCTTGCGCCGGACGCTTCGACGATGACGGTCCCGAGATCCTCTCGGCCGGCGATGATCTCGCGGACGGCGGCGAGATCGACCGGGGCGACAACGACGCTTTCGAGGGCGGCGCCGGGGATGCCGGGCGGGGAGGCTGAGCCGTAGCCCGAGCCGGGAACCGCGTAGTCGTGCCAGCCGTGGAAGTGGCGTTCGAACTTAAGGACGGCGGGCTTCCCGGTGGCGGCGCGGGCGAGTCGAATCGCCATGAGGGTCGCCTCGGTGCCGGAGCTGGTGAAGCGCACCATCTCGGCGGAGGGAACGAGCGCCCGAACCTGTTCGGCCCAATCGATCTCGTGTTCGTGGCTGGCGCCATAGTGGGTACCGCGCACCAGCTGGGCCATGGCGGCTTCGGTGACGACGGGGTGGTTATGTCCAAGGAGGAGGGCGCCATGGCCCATGATGTAGTCGATCACTTCGTGGCCATCGACGTCCCACTTGTGGCTGGCGGCGGCGCGATCGACGTAGACGGGAAAGGGTCGGAGGAAGCGGGCGTCGTGGGTGACGCCGCTGGGGAGGCTCTGTTCGGCGCGCCGGTAGAGGGCGAGGGAGGTGGCGTGGCGGTCGGTGTACTCCTGCTCGATGGTCATGGAGCGGCTCCGGGGGCTGGTTTGGGGCATTGTGCCACGGAGCGGCTGGCCGGGCCTCACCCGGGCTCAGCTGGCGGCGCCATGGGGGGCTTGCCCGGAGGCCCGCGCGCTCTCCGTAAAAGGAACACTGTCGACTTCTTCGCCGCGGGAGCGCTCGTAGGCGCCGAGGAGGGAGAGGAGCAAGTCTTCGACGCGGCTACGAGTCCAGCCGCCGTTCCGCCGTTCTGGGCCTGCGTGGCTGACGGCGCCGTCGCGCCCGCCGGCGGTAAGGGCCGCGGTGACGTGCCAGCGTGAGCCGCCTGCCAGCTTCCGTTCGGCGAGGGTGAAGAGGATGCCTTCATGCCCGGCGATGGAAACGGAGAAAGATGGCTCGGTCACGCGCCTGCCTGGCCGAGGACTGACCATGAGGGGAACGGCGCGGTCGTACACGGCGGCGACGTCCTCGACGGCCTCTGTAGCCCAATCGTAGAGGGTGAGGAGGAGGCGGAACTGCGACTCGAAGTCGTGGGCGCTGGCGATACGGAGGAGGGTGCGCCGTTCAGACCAGGAATCGCGGAGCGCTTCGACGCGCGAGACGAACGTTGGCCGTTGCAGAGTTCGCCCCCTTTCGCGGACCGGCAGACGCGTCTGACGGCACGGTGCGGGCCGGCTGGAGGTCCGCACTGGGGCTGACTGTAGAACGCTGGCGTTACGGGCCGTTTGCGGAGCGGTTTCGGACTTGTTTCGCCGTGAATCCCGCGGGCGGCGGAGAATCAGACGTGAAGCGGGCCGCCAGCCATGCCGCCGGTACGGTAGATGCGCCGGAGGTGGGGACCGGCGGCGATGCTGGCGAGCGTGATGGCGACGAAGGCGAGACCGGGCGCAGCGAAGAGGATCGGTGTGCCGGAGTGATCGGCGAGGGCGCCGAAGCCGAGGTTCATGACCGCCATGATTCCGCCGGCGGCCATGAGGTAGAGGCTCATGACTCGGCCGCGGATGGCGTCGGGTACGACCTCCTGGAGGAGGACTGCGCTGAGGGCCATGAACATCGCCTGGGACGACCCCATGAGAACGGAGCTGGCGACGGCTGACTCCATCTGATGGCTGATAGACATGGCGAGGGGCGATATGCCGCTGACGATGGCGGTGATGAAGAGGAGGGGGCCTCGACGGATGCCCGTCATGATAGAGAGGACGAGGGTGCCGACGAGCGCTCCTATGCCGACGCCGAAGGTCATGACGGTGAGGCCGCCGGAGGGGCGGTGGAGTTCGTCTTCGGCGAAGCCGGGGAGCATGGAATCGAAGGACATGGTGAGCGAGCAATGGGCGACGACGAGGATGAAGATCGCGAGCACGGGTGGCGTCGAGCGGACGTAGGCGAAGCCTTCGCGAAGGTTGGCGACCACATCACCGAGCCGGGTGATCCCACCGCGGGAAGAAGTTCGTACCTGGGAAACGGAGGTGAAGGAGAGGAGGGCGAAGACGGCCGAGACGGCGTACGCGCCTTCGACGCCGACGGTGGAGAGGAGCGGCGCACTGAGCAGCGCCCCCACGGCACGTGAACCGTGCTGAGACGTGCTCTGAAGAGCGACGGCGCTGGCGCGGTCCTCCTGGGGGACGACGGCCGGGAGCAGGGCCTGGTCGGCCGGTATTTCGACGGAACGGACGAGGCCGGTGGCGAAGGCGAAAGCGACGACCATCCAGACTTCGATCACACCAGTGAGGGCGATGAGGAAGAGGCCGACCGTGATGGCGAAGGTGGCGACGCGGGTGACGCGGACGAGCAGGCGGCGTTCGACACGGTCGGCGATGGTGCCACCGATGGGGGCGATGAAGTACGGGGACATGGTCGCGAAGGTAGCGACGCCGACCCAGAACGAAGAATCGCTGAGCTTATGGACGATGTAGCCGTTGCCCAAGAGGAGCGTCCAGAGGGCGATGCTCGAACAGGCGCTGCCACCCCAGAGCGCACGGAAATCGCGGTGTCGCGTGGCGGGGAGGAGAACACCGAGGCGTGCGAGCATGTCGGCGCAGTCTAGCGGCTGATACTGGCTCGAGTAAGTTGGCGTTCGGTGTGGCTGGTCTTCCCCTCACCCCTGACCCCTTCCCCAGTGCGCTGGGCGAGGGGAGAGTCATCGGCGGCCGGAGGTTGCGGCCATCCCCGGGATGGCGGGAGGCGCCGGGTGGTGCGGGATTCGCCTATTTGCGAATACGGTTGGCGCTGTTACCGTCGAAGGCCATGCTTGGCTTAATCGAGATCCGGAGACGGAAGGTTCAGTTCGCGTTGATCGCGCTGGTGGTTACGCTCATTTCCTACCTTGTGTTGATGATCAACGGGCTCGGTGTGGGGCTTAATGTCCAGGCCGGGAGCGCGCTGAAGAGCTTCGACGCGGACGCAATCGCCTATTCGGACCAGGCCGGGCTGAGCATTATCCGTTCGGAGATGGGGCCGAAGGACGTGGCGGCGGTGCGAACCCTGCCAGGCGTCATCGCGGCGGCGGACATCGGCTACGTGCCGGCCAGCTACCGGCCGAAGGGCGGTGGAGTGAAGTCCGCGGCGTTTCTCGGTATTGGAGCGAACACGATTGCCGCGCCGAAAGTGACGCGCGGGCGGGACCTGACGGAGAGCGACAGGCGGGCGCTGCTGGCGGACAAGCGGTTTTTGAAGGCCTCGGGCTTTTCGGTGGGTGACCGGGTGGAGATCTCGGTGCGGCTGACGAAGGTGGAGTTCACGATCGTCGGTGAGGTGGACGAGGGGGCGATCCTGTATCAGCCCGCGGTCTATGTCGTGAGTACGACGTGGCGGGAGCTGCGGTACGGCGCCAACCCTGGCGCGCCAGCGGCCAGCCTGGTCCTGCTGAGGGGAGAGGGGCTGGCCGGCGCCAAAGGCCCGGGATTCGAAGTGGTGGACAAGGCGACGGCCTTCGCGAACATCGAAGGGGTACGCGGTCAACAATCGACGGTGACATCGCTCCAGGTCTTCGGGCACGTGATCGGGGCGCTGGTGATTGGCGTGTTCTTCTACGTGCTGACCATTCAGAAGGTGCCGCAGATCGGGATGCTCAAGGCTTTGGGAGCGAGCGGAACTTACGTCTTCCGGCAGCTCGTAGTCCAGGCGCTGGCTGTGGCGATGGCCGGGTTGGCGCTGGCGCTGCCGCTGGCCTACTTCACGGACCAGGCGTTGCAACGGCTACCAGAGGCGGTGCCGATCGACTTCACCGCCAGTACGTGGGGGACGACGGCGGCGACGTTGCTGGTAACGGCGCTTGTGGGGACGGTCTTTTCGGGGCGGCGGGTGATTACGACGGACCCGATTATCGCGCTCGGCCAGCAGCAATGACGGTGTTGAAGGTCCGGGCGCTCGAAAAGACGTACGGGAGCGGCGAAGGCATGGTCCACGCGGTGCGATCGGTGAACTTCAGTGGTGAGCCGGGCGAGTTCCTGGCGGTGGTTGGGCCAAGCGGCTCAGGAAAGACGACGCTGCTGGCGATGATCGGTGGGCTGCTGCGGCCGAGTGAGGGCCGAATCGAGGTGGATGGGACGGATGTGGCGGGCTTTTCCGGGCGGGCGGCGGCGGCATTTCGGCGGTCGACGGTTGGGTACGTGTTCCAGGCGAACAACCTGGTGCCCTTCCTGACGGTGCGGGAGAACCTGATGCTGATGCGGGCGATCGGGGCCGCCCCCAAAGACGCGGCGCGAGAGCGGGCGGAAAGCCTGATCGAGGAGATGGGCCTGAAGCAGCGGGCGAACGCGGTGGCCACAACGCTGAGCGGCGGGGAGCGGCAGCGCGTCGCGATTGCGCGGGCCCTGATGAATCAGCCGAAACTGGTATTGGTGGACGAGCCCACATCCAGCCTGGATTCGACGCAGGGAAAGCGGATCGTCGAGGCGCTGGTTGCCGAGGTAAAGGAGCGCCAGGTCCTCGGAATCATGGTGACGCACGACCTGGCGATGGCGGCGCTCGCAGACCGGGTGCTGGAGATGCACGACGGGGCGTTGGCCTCGACTCGCTGAGGGGGCGGGAAGCGCCAACGGGGAGCGGGCCAGGTCAGGGGAGGACGGCGTAACCCTCGCGCGCGAAATCGCGGTCGAAGGCGAAGGCGGTGCGAATGCCGAGTTGGTCCATGACTTCGAAACTGATGGCATCGACGAGGGAGACGCGGGCGGTGGAGCGAAGGAAGCGTGCGATTCCGGCCTGGTGCGTGGGCCCATCGACGATGTGCAGATCCGCGAGCGGGAGGAGCTGCTCGATCAGCAGGTGAACGGCGGCCCGCCCCAGTCTCCGGTGAACGAGCGATACCGCTTCAAGGACGACGTAATTCGTAGTGATGTACTGATCCGTTTCGTTGTCCCGAATCCGGGCTGACGCTCGCACATGGTTCGCGTCTTCTGCGTCGAGCGCAGCGACAAAACCGGACGTGTCGGCGAAGAACGTGGTCACTCCGGCCAGTCCCCATAGATCTCGGCGAGCATCTCGTCGTGTTCTTCGCTCGCGGACCGGCCGTCGGTTGACGAGAAGCGACCGATCGCCGCGACGGCGCGCTCCCAACGAACTCGCCGGTCGTCCGCTTCGCGCTGGAGGGCCTCCTCGAGGACGCGGCCGATATACTCCGGGACGGAGATGCCCCGAATCTGCGCCAAGCGTTCCAGGCCTTCGGACTGTTCTTCGGTGAGCGTGACTTGCGTGCTAACCATCGAACCATGATAGCAATCCGCGGACCGCCCGGTCATACACCGGTCAGGCGGCTTCGCTGCCGAAGTGCTGCTGCATCTTGCGCTTGAGCGGTGTGGTCTCTTCGGCGTCGCGGAGGACATCGGTCGCGTAGAGGTTCTCCAGGTCGTACTGGTGGACGCGGGCGGAGACGGGGATTTCGTACATGCGATGGCCATCGCTGACGGCGATGCTGCCGGGAACGCGCTGGAGGTAGATGAAGGCGTTGTCGTATTCGCACTCGTTGAGCATGACGCAGAAATCCGGGCCGCCGAGGTGGGCGATGAAGTCCGACGTGCGAGTGAAGCGCTTGAGGACCTGGGCGAGGGCCTTGAGCGAACGCTCCGCGAACTCTTCACCGCGGCGCATGCGAACTTCATCGAGCGTATCGAGGGAGAGGAGGATGAGGACGAAGGGGGACTTATCGGAGCGCGCGCGGGGCATTTCGCGACGCAGTTCTGAGAGCAGGTAGTTCCGGTTCGGGAGGCTATCGAGTTCGCTGAGGTAGGCGTTGCCGTGCATGCGAGCGAGGGCACGGTTCAAGCGGCGCTCTCCAAGCCAACGAACGAGGAAGATCTGGGCGTGTGCGACCGCGAAGAGGAGGACGAAGCCGACGGTGGTGATGAGGTTGAGTTCGTTGGGCGAGCCAATGGTGCTGTAGCCCTGCCAGGCGATGACGCCGACCCAGACGGCGAGACTGACGACGCGGGCGATCCGGCGGCGCGACCAGCCGCTACTCGATGCGGGACCGGGTGGGGACGATTCGGTAGAGGTGGGCGTGGATTCGTTCATAGCCGTCAGTAAGAAGGTCGGCAGGGAGACGGCGGGGGAATAGATGGGAGATGCACGAAGATCGCACCGCCGGGCAACGTTGCCAACACCCTGGTCACCCGGGGAGGGCCAGGGCTCAGCGTCCTGGTCCCGTCACTGCCCGTGTACGTGGGCCATGGAAACGCCAGAAGGCCTTTTCGAGTCGATGCGAATGCAGTCATGGTGTTGAACCTCCCGGGACGGCGGCGTCCTGCGCCCCACCCCGCTACGATGCCCGGCGGGCACCGGGCCGGCATCGGTCGAAAGGCGGAGTGGGGGATCGGACGATCGGGCACCAAGGGCTAGGCGCGAAGCTGCGCGGGTGATTAAGGGTCGTGAGTGTGTGAAGCAGCTCACGGACCGGGCGGCCGAGGGCCGGGGCCCGTACTCAGTTGAGAAAACCGGGCGTTCGGTGTCGCGACGGCCTTCCCTCACCCCAGGCCCCCTTTTCCCTCTGCGGAGGGCGAGGGGGAGCGACCGTTGACAGACCCAGGATCTCACGCCGCACTTCTTGACCAGGTACTAGGCGTCCGCGTTGGCCAGCAGTTCGACCACCGTGAGCTTCTCGGCGTCGACGGGACGGCCTTCATTGATGTCCCAGCAGCAGTTCTGGACGGCCTGGGCGAGGGCGCACTCGCGGATCCAGGCTGCGTCGAAGCCGAGGAGGCGGGCGAACTGGCGGATGCGGCGGTTCGTCACGCCCTGAGCGCCGGGCGCGGCCAAGAACACACGGGTCGGGTTCCGCATCCACGCGCCGCAGTCCCAGGCGGGGTCGCCGGCGCTACCGTGGGGATCGATGGCGAGCCAGGGTTCGCGTTCGGCGGAGAGGATGTTGAAGTGATGGAGATCGCCGTGAAGGAGGACCGGACTCGTGACCATGCCGAGCCGGGTGAAGGCCTCCTCAGCCCGGCGAAAAGCGCCTTCGGCGAGGGGGCCCGTTCCGCCGTCGAAGCGCAGGCGGACGCGCGCGAGATCGCCCGATCCGGCAGCAACCTCGGGGAAGCCATGCCCGGGTTCAAGCGGCCGCCAGAGCCTTGGAAGGAGCGCGGCGGCGACCGACGTGGCGGCCTCGTCGTCGAGTGCCTCCAGGATGCGGTGGCCCGGTTGGAGGCGCTCGATAAGGATGGCTCCGAGGGACGGGTCGGCGCTGAGAAGGCTGGCGCAGCCGTCGCCCGCATAGCGGCGGAGGGCTTCGATCTCGTGGTCGCGGTCGGCGTGGGGGAAGCCGAGTTTGAGAACGGCGGCCGAGCCGTCGCGCCGGACGGCGGGTGCGACGTAGTTGTAGGAGAGGCCGGGGAAGGGATCGCCCAGTCTCAGGCCCCAGCGCGCGGCGAAGACTTCGATGAGCCCGGGCAGGCCTCGCAGCCAGGCCTCTCCGTCCGCGCCGTATGAGCGCTGGACGTTCGCCGCGAGATCTTGTCCGAGGTTCATTCGAGGATGGTGACCGTGCCGGCCGCGCCATCGACTTCGACGAGGGCGCCGGGCGGGATGCGGGTGGTGGCGTCGCCGCAGCCGACGACGCAGGGGATGGCGTACTCGCGCGCTTCGATGGCGGCGTGGCTGAGTACGCCGCCGGCGTTGGTAACGACAGCGGCGGCGATGGCGAAGAGCGGCGTCCAGGGCGGCGAGGTGAACTGGCAGATGAGGATTTCGCCCTCGCTCAGGGACCCGGCGTCTTCGAGGTCGAGGATGATGCGCGCCCGGCCGCGGACGAGGCCGCGACTGGCGGCGTTGCCGCGAACGACGTTCCCATCGGAGCGAGGCGCGCCGAAGCCGAACATCTTCGCGAGCATAGGAATGTCCTGGAAGCCGGGCGGCAGCGGGGCGCCGAGTGATGGCGGGGGAGTCAGCGACTTCCAGGCCTCGAATGCGGCGCGGCGCCCGGCCGCGATGGCCGCCGGGTCGCCTTCGAGGGTCCCGCGGGCGAGGCGAGCCAACTCGGCGGTGTGGAAGAAGAAGACATCGTCGCTGGTAGGGATGCGGCCATCGGCGGCGAGCTTGCGCCCGAGTTCGAGGATGGCAGGGCGAAGGGCGCCGTTTGAGGCGAGCTGCCAGCGGGCGCGGTCTTCGATGACGGGGACGTAGTCGCGGGCGGCATCGACGAGGCGGTGGAGTTCGGCGCGGTCGGCGGGGTCTGTGAGCTTCGCTTCGGTTTCGGCGAGGACTTCGGCGCGCTGGCTGAGGGCGCGGGCGTGAGCGGCCGAGGCGTCGCGGCCTTCCTGTTGGAGGAGGGCGGCGATCATCGTGAGGGGTACGGTGGGGTCTTCGG
>CAZQCR010000118.1:0-9834 GCA_964591745.1 uncultured Anaerolineaceae bacterium | reverse complement strand
TGGCGACGCCCTCCTCGGCCTGCTCCGCCGAGGCCGCATCGCATTCGAAGCCGATGGAGTTGTTCCCCAGCTTCGAAGCCGCCGTCGAGGCCCCCTCGCCGTCAAGGTCGAGCACCGCGACCGTCGTGCCCGCTTCTGCCAGGCAGGCCGCGATACCGCCGCCAATGCCCCGTGCTCCGCCCGTGACTATCGCCACTTTTCCGTTGAGGTTCATGCGTTTCCTGGTAGACCGGGCGCCCTGTGCCCGGCCATCTCCTTCTCTGCTGTTTCGATCTCCACGATCGTCGTCGTTCGCCGGTTCGGTGGCGGCGTTGCCGCCAGTACCAGTGCGCCAGCGATCATCAGGCCGATGCCCACCCACCAGACCGGGTTATAGCTCCCCGCCTGGTCGTAGACCAGCCCGGCCACCGGTGGGCCCGCCGCGCTAAACACCAGCGTCACCGGCATCGAGGCGCCACGAATCGCCCCCACGTGCTGGCGGCCGAAGTAGTCCGCCCACAGGAACCCCTGCAGCAGGATCATCCCGCCCGCGCCGAAGCCGAAGAGCACCATCGAAAAGAACATCATCGGGATCGTGTGCGCGAAAATCGTCACGAACACCGCGAACGCCAGGAAGATGAAGCCTACCGCTCCAACGAAGCGCGCCGGCCACCGCTGGATCAGCCAGCCCAGCACGAACGTGCTCACACACGCCGCCGCCGCATCGACCGCCACCGCCGCGCTCACCCAGCCCGCGCTGATCCCCTCGTCCGTGAAGTGCGGAATCCGGTGCAATCCCACGCTGCCCATCGCCAGCATCACCAGGCTGAAGACGACCACGAGGCGCCAGAACGTCGCACTCCGGGTCGCGTCTCTCGCCGTCCAACTCGCCTCGTCCATGGCGGCGTGCGCCCGCGTCGCCGCCAGCCCGGCCGCCCCCGTCGAAGGCGCCCCATCCGGCCGCAGCCCCATGTCCTCCGGCTGCCGCCGCACGAACATCGCCAGCGGCACAACGATGACGAAGCAGACCACCGCCAGGATCAGCCAGGCGTTCTCCCAGCCCCACTTGCCTATCAGCAAGCCCGTCAGCGGCACGAACAGCACCGCCCCTGCGGGCGTCCCCACCGACATGATCGCCATCGCCCGCCCGCGCTTCATCATGAACCACTTCGCCACCGGTACCGAGATCATCAGCGCCCCCGGCCCCGTCATCCCCACCGCCCCCATCACGATGAACAGCGCGATCAACTGCCAGCCTGTCTCTACGAACGAAAGCCCCACCATCCCGACGCAGATCACGGACGTCGCCCCGATCAGCAGCATCCGCGCCCCGCGCCGGTCGATCACCCGGCCTACGAACGGCCCCGTGACGGCCCCGGCCACCTGCCGCAGCGAAAGTGCCCAGCCAAAGGTCTGCCTGCTTATCCCCAGGTCCCGCTCCATCGGCCGGATGAAGAGGCCGAAGTTGAAGCCCGCCATCGCCATCGTCACGCCGCCGATCACCGTCATCACGCCAACGATCACCCAGCCGTAAAACAACGGCTGGCGCTCGGCCTGCTCCTCGGAAACAGTATCGTTCACGGCCCGCTAACAATACGCGAACCCCCGCTCACGGTCGCGCCGGCGCCCAGGCCGCTGTTCGCTGGCCGTCGCCCCCCGGCACGCTCCCACTAACAGCTAACAGCTCCCTGTTGACAGCCGCCCCACGACGGCCAACGATACGCACCCACGAACATCACCAAACCGGATAGGAGTTCCCATGGCCACCGCAACCCCAACCAAGCCCTCGTACCTCGGCGTCCTCAACGCCATCTCCCTCGCCGAATCCAACGCCGGCGTCTACCTCGATGCCTGGGCGAACGCCACCCCCAACGAAGACCTCGCCTGCACCCTCCGCTTCGTCGCCGCCCGCGAACGCAGCCACGGCGACGTCTTCTGCCGCCGCATCCAGGAGCTCGGCTTCGACCTCCTCCAGAAGCCCGATCCTGGCTCCGCCGAGCGCCTCGCAAAGGTCGCCAACCCTAAGGTGAGCGACCTCGACAAAATTGGCGCCGACCGCGAAGAGTCCGACCCCTTCGGCGATATCGAACGTCAGCTCGCCGACGGCATCTTCGACCCCCTGACCGCCAAGATGATGACCTGGTACATCGCCGAAGAGCGCGATTCCGGCGCCCGCCTGCGCGAGTGCTACCAGGCCGTCCGCGCCTGCGCCGCCGGCGAGATGAGCGCCAACGGCACGAACGGCAACCAGGAAGTCATCGATTGCATGACGGCCGGCTTCACCCGCCTCGAAAAGAGCATCGAAAAGCTCGCCCGCGCGATGAAGTAGCGCCGGAGAAGTATCGGAGTGACGGGGTGGCGGAGTATCGGAGTGGCCCCACCCCAGGCCCCCAGCGCCCCCACCGCGCCCGCACAGCACGCGACCCCGAGGGAGCGGCCACCACAGATCGCGTGACGCCGGCAGACCTCGCTCACCCGCCCCTTGGCTCCCCATCGTCTTCGTAGCCGCGGCCCACCGGGGCCGCCTACCGCCCAGGCTCCGAGGGCACCGCTCTCACCCCGTCCGCACAGTACCGCGACCCCGAGGGAGCGGTCGCTCCAGATCGCTCGGCCATCTTCGGCCTCTTCCCGCAGCCACCGCACTCAGCACTGAGCACTCACCACTCGCAACTCGCCCCCTCTTTCCCTCTCCTTGCCCTGCCAACCCTCCCGGCGTAGAGTTTGTGTTCGCAATCACAACCCGCCGAGACCGGTTTTTCCGGCCCCGGGATAACAGGGAGTTCGGCCGAAACATGACCCGCAGAGCACCTTCGCTCCATCGCGAATCCGGGCTCTGCGTTTTCATGTTTGGCCCCCAAAGGAGCCTGCCGTCATGAGCTTCTACGACTCCTGGTCCGCCGTCATGATGGCCGTCATCGCCGGGTTCATCCTCGTCGGTACGGCGTTGATGGCGACAAAGCTGCTCGCCCCCTACGCCAGGGAGCGCGCCAAGGGCGTCTCCTACGAATGCGGCATGCTGCCCATCGGCCGCAACTGGGCCCAGATCCACGTTCGCTACTACATCCTCGCCATCCTCTTCCTCATCTTCGATGTCGAAACCGTCTTCCTCTTCCCCTGGGCCATCTCCTTCATCGACCTCCCGATGTTCGTCTTCTACGAAATGCTCGTCTTCCTTGGCGTCCTCGCCCTCGGACTGGCCTACGCCTGGCGCCGCGGCGTCCTGGAGTGGAAATGACCGACAACGCCGCCCAGCCCTACGTCTACGTCCCGGATTTCGGCGCCGAGCTCGCACGCCTCACCCCCGTCGATCTCCCGGAGGCCCGCGCCGCCTACCGCATCGTCCTCCCCGGCGTCATCCAGACAGGAGCCGATGTCCTTCTCGCCATGGGCCGCAAGAGTTCGCTCTGGCCCATGACCTTTGGCCTCGCCTGTTGCGCCATCGAGATGATCGGCACCTTCATGTCCAACCACGACCTCGACCGCTTCGGCATCGTCCCCTGGCCCAGCCCCCGCCAGAGCGACGTCATGATCGTTTCCGGCACCGTCACCAAGAAGATGGCCCCGGCGATCAAGCTCCTCTATGAGCAGATGCCGAATCCCAAGTACGTCATCTCCATGGGCGCATGCGCCACCAACGGCGGCCCCTACACCGAATACGACCGCGTCCTCCAGGGCGTCGACAAGATCATCCCCGTCGACGTCTACGTCGCTGGCTGCCCACCCCGCCCCGAGGCCCTCCTCGATGGTCTCCTCGCCCTCCAGCGCAAGATCATGGAAGAAAAGAAGATGGTCGGATGAGCAAGTCCCCGGCCGCCTCCACCCCCGTCGTGAAGCAGGCGCCCAATGCCGCCCTGGCCGCCGCGTTGCCAACCATCGTCGCCCGTTTCCACGCCACCATCGGCGAAACGAAGACCGATACCGACATCTCCGTCGCCCCCGAACACCTTCGCGACCTCGTCGCCGAGTTGCAAAGCAACTCCAGGTTGCAGTTCGACCTCCTCCGCAACATCGCAGGCGTGGATTACGGCGAAGAGGGTATGGCCCTCAAGTACCACTTCTACTCCTTCCGCCGCGGCCATACCGTCCAGGTCACCGTACCCACCTCCACCGGCCACCCCGTCGTTCCCTCGATTACCTCGCTCTACCCGGCCGCCAACTGGCACGAACGCGAAGCCTCGGAGATGTTCGGCTTCGCTTTCGAAGGCCACCCGAACCTCAAGAACCTCCTCCTCGAAGAGGATCTCCACATTCACCCCTTGCTCAAGGCCCACCCGCTCCAGAAAGCCGAGCTCAAGCAGGGCATCGAAGATGGCACCGCGGGGTTCAAGTTCTAATGAGCATCTGGCCCGAAGAACGCCTCCTCACCTCCGACGCCGAGCTTGAAACGGTCGATATGACCATCAACATCGGCCCCCAGCATCCCGCCACCCACGGCGTCTTCCGCATGGTCCTCACTGTCGATGGCGAAGTCGTCGTCGATTGCGAACCCTACATCGGCTACCTCCACCGCGGCCTTGAAAAGCTCAGCGAGAACGCCGACTACCGCCAGGCCATGGGCTGGTGGGACCGCACCGACTACCTCGCCGGCATGGCCTGCGAATTCGCCTACTGTTCCGCCGTCGAAAAGCTCGCCGGCATCGAAGTTCCCGAACGCGCCGAATACATCCGCGTGATGATGACCGAACTCTCCCGGATCAACTCGCACTTCATGTTCCTCGGGGCCTTCGGCGCCGATGTCGGCTCCTTCGGTACCAGCTTCATCTACGCCTGGCGCGAACGCGAACGCATCTACGACCTCTTCGAAGAAGTCTCCGGCGACCGCATGTTCCCCACCTACTTCCGCGTCGGCGGCGTCACCATGGACCTCCCGGATAACTTCGAAGCCCGCTGCCGCTGGCTCCTCGGCTCCATCCGCCAGGGCATCGAAGACCCCGACGGCCTCCTCACAGGCAACCAGATCTTCGTCGAGCGCTGCCGCGGCCTCTCCCCCCTCACCACCGAGCGCGCAATCGCTCTCGGCTGCACCGGGCCCATCCTCCGCTCAACGGGCCTTCCGTGGGACCTCCGCAAGGCCGAGCCCTACAGCATCTACGACCGTCTTAACTTCGATATCCCGGTTGGCCGCCAGGGCGACGTCTTCGATCGTTACTTCGTCCGCCTCTCCGAGATGTACCAGAGCGCCCGGATCGTCGAACAGTGCCTCGATGAGATGCCGAAGAGCGGCCTCGTCCTTAACCCCAGCCTGCCCAAGACTCTCCGCATCGATAACGCCGAAGCCTACGTCCGCCAGGAAGGCACCAAGGGCGAGTACGGCGTCTACGCCATCGCCCGCGGCGGCACCCAGCCCTACCGCATGAAGCTCCGTTCGCCCAGCTTCTGCAACCTCTCCGCCCTCCGCGAAATGGTCGTCGGCAGCTACGTCGCCGATGCCATCATCATCCTCGGCTCCCTCGATATCGTCCTCGGCGAGGTGGATAAGTGATCGAATTCCCCTTCGGCGACACGCTCTTCGGATTCTGGAACTGGGCCGACGCGGCCATCCGGATCGTCGTTCTCGTTCTCGTCATGACGATCGTCGCGATGTACCTGATCTGGGGCGAACGCAAAGTCGTCGCCCGCTTCCAGCAGCGCCTTGGCCCCATGAAGACAGGCCCCCTCGGGCTCTGGCAGTCCTTCGCCGATGCCGTCAAGCTCATCGGCAAAGAGGACCTTCGCCCCACCAACGCCGACCGCTGGGTCTTCGAATTTGCCCCCTTCGCCACCTTCATCCCCGTCTTCATGGTCCTCGTCATCCTCCCCTTCGCCCAGGATTGGGGCGTCCGCAACCTCTCGCTCGGCCTCTTCTTCGTCTTTGCCGTCCTCGGCCTCAACATCGTCGGGATCATGATGGCCGGCCTCGGTTCCGGGAATAAGTTCGCCCTCCTCGGCGGTGTTCGCGCCGCCGCCCAGATGATCAGCTACGAAATCCCCCTCGTTCTCAGCCTCCTCTCTGTCACCATGGTGGCCGGCACCCTCGACCTCAATCGCATCGCCCTCCAGCAGAGCGACTACCCCTACATCATCCTCCAGCCGCTCGCCTTTCTGATCTTCTTCACGGCCATGCTCTCCGAACTCCATCGCGCCCCCTTCGATATCCCCGTGGCCGAATCGGAGATCGTCGGCGGTTACTTCGTCGAATACTCCGGCATTCGTTGGTCCATGTTCCAGCTCTCCGAATACGCCGCCATGTGGGGGTTCAGCATCTTCGGCTCACTCGTCTTCCTCGGCGGCTGGAACTTCCCCATGGGTGACGACTGGGGCTGGGGCTGGCAGCTCGTCCTGACCGTCGCCAAGAGCACCGCCTTCATCATCGTCATCATGTGGGTGCGAACCACCGTCCCCCGCCTCCGCATCGACCAGCTCATGAGCTTCTGCTGGAAGGTCCTCCTCCCTCTCAGCCTCGTGCAACTCCTCGCCAACGGCTTCATCCTCGTCTACGAGCTGTCCTACTGGTGGCTCGCCGTCAGTAGCTCGCTGGGCGCCGCCCTGCTTGTCGCCATCATCATCAACCGCGCCTTCCAGAGGTCCAAAACCAGCGGCCTCGTCGGCGCCTACCGAACCCCGTTGCAGGTGCCCGCGCCATGAAAGGTCTCCTGAAAGGTCTCGCCACCACCCTCTCCACGGCCACCCGCCGGCCCGTCACGATCGACTACCCGAACGACAAGCACGCCCTCCCTGAACGGCAGCGGAGCTTCCCCGTCCTCACCTGGGATTTCGATCACGACGAGCCCTTCTGCACAGGCTGCAACGTCTGCGTCCGCAACTGCCCCGTCGATTGCATGACGGCCGTCATGGTCGATAACCCCAAGCACACCGAAGGCACAAGCAACCGCCGCAAGATCGTCGATAAGTTCTGGATCGATTACGGCCGCTGCATGCGCTGCAACATCTGCGTCGAAGTCTGCCCCTTCGAAGCGATCGTCATGGACAACAACTGGACGGGGCACGAACACTCCACCTACGACCGCCGCGATCTCCACATGGATATCGCCGCCCTCCTCGACGGCAGCCGCACCGGCGCCCTCAAGCTCCCCTTCCGCCCCCAGGACCGCATCGAGCTGATCGAACGCACCGAAAAAGGCGAAGCGCCGCCCGAGGAGTCATTCAAGGGCGCGAAACCAGCCGCTCGCCAGGCTCAGATCGATCGCATCGCTCGCGGCGAAGGCGCGGCCATCCAGGAGCGCGAACCAGAAAAGCCCAAAGCCGCCGCTGCCTCTGCCGCCGGTGGGCCAGGCGCCGCCGCTGGCGAAGTCGAGATCCTCTCCGAATCCAAGATCCGCGCCCGCCGCATGCGCGCCGAACGCACCGTCAAGGAGCTGCGGGACCGCGGCGAAGACGTTCCTGCGGAACTCCTCGCCGACCTCGAGAAGTACACGAACATGAAGCCCGGCGTCCCCTATGCGGCCGGCGGCAGCGCCGCTGCCGCTGGTGGCTTCAGCGGGGAAGTCCTCACCGGCCTCAACGACGACGGCAGTATGCGCTTCCCCCCGGGCGTCGGCACCGGCCCCAAGGGCGACGCCAACTCCGCCGAAAAAGTCCGCGCCCGCCGCACCCGCGCCGAACGCCAGCTCAAAGAGCTTCGCGAAAAGGGCGAAGAGATCCCCGCCGAACTCACCCAGAACCTCTACGACCTCGGCAGTGACCTCGCTCCGAACGGCACAATCTGGGCCGCCCTCGCTGGCTCGGCCAGCGGCCCTGGAACGGCCACGTCCGGCGTGCCCCTGACCGGTACGAACGCCGACGGCAGCATACGCTTCCCCCCGGGCGTAGGCACTGGCCCGAAGGGCGATCCCAACTCCATCGAGAAAGCGCGAGCCAGGCGAATGCGTGCCGAGCGCCAGTTCAAGGAACTCAAAGAGAAGGGCGAGGAGGTCCCCGCCGAACTCGCTCAAACGCTTTACGATACCGGCAGCGACCTCGCGCCCAACGGCACCATCTGGGAGTCGCTCGCAGGCTCAGCCGCCGCGGCTCCTTCGGCCGTCGCCGGCGTGGCCGCCCCCGCTGCCGCCGATGGCGCCATGGCCTTCCCGCCCGGCATCGGCACCGGTGCCAAGGGCGACCCCAACTCCTACGAAAAGGTCCGCGCCCGCCGCATGCGCGCTGAGCGCAAGGCCACCGAAGCCACGGAAAAGGGTGAAGCCGTCCCCGATGACGTCCTTGCCACCCTGCGCGAACTCGGCAGTCCCCTGGCCGGGGGGTCCTGACCGATGGCGACTGAAGTTCTCTGGTGGATCTTTGCTATCGCCATCGTCGGCGTCTCCGCTGGTGTCGTCTTCTCGCGTTCGATCATCCATTCGGCCATCTTCCTCATCGGCAGCATGGCCGGCGTCGGCGCCATGTACATCTTCCTCACCGTCGAGTTCATGGCCCTCGTCCAGTTCCTCATCTACGGCGGCGCGGTCACCGTCCTCATCCTGCTCGCCCTCATGCTCACCCGTGCCAACCCCACCGGCGCGCCCGAAAAGGTCAACGGCAGCCAGATGCCCTTCGCCTTCCTCGCCGCTGGCGGCCTCCTCGCCATCCTCATCGGCGTCGCCGTCGCCACCGCCTGGCCCGGCGATATCGGCGATAAGCCCCTCTTCGATAACACGGCCGATAGCCTCACCGTCCTCATCAGCGAACGGCTCTTCGTCGATTTCGGAGCGCCCTTCGTCATCGCCTCCGTTCTCTTGCTGGTAGCCCTTGTGGGGGCGATTATCCTCGCGCGTCAGGAGGACGGTGAGTAACGCATGGTTCCCCTCGAAAACTACCTCGTCCTCAGCGCTATCCTCTTCTGCCTCGGCGTCTACGGCGTTCTCGCTCGTCGCAACGCCGTGCTCATCCTTATGAGCGTCGAACTCATGCTGAATGCCGTCAGCCTCAACTTCATCGCCTTCTCCGCCTACCTCGATCCGGACCGGATCACGGGCGTTATCTTCGCAATCTTCGTCATCACCGTCGCCGCCGCTGAAGTGGGCCTCGCCCTGGCAATCGTCATTCGATTGTTCCGTAGTCGCGGCACCAGCAACGTCGATGAAGCGGCCATCCTCAAGTGGTAAGGGGCGCGAACGGCGAATGATCACCGAACATGCATGGCTCCTCGCCGCAATCCCGGCGGGCGCATTCTTCCTACTCGCGTTCTTTGGCCGCCAGCTCCCCCGCCAGGGCGATTTCCTCGGCGTGGCCGCGACCGGCGCCGCCTTCGTCCTCATGCTCTTCGTCGCCGCCAACTACCTGATGAATCGCGAGGGCCTCGGTGGCGCCCCCGGCCACCTCGAAGCCGCCTGGGTGAACAGCTTCGAATTCAGTCAGATCGGCGACTTCACCCTACGCCTGGGCATCTTCGTGGATCCCATCACGATCGTCATGTTCGGCGTCGTCACCACCGTCGCCCTCATGGTGAACATCTTCTCGATCGGCTACATGAAGGGCGAGCCGCGCTACTTCTGGTTCTTCGCCGTCCTCCAGCTCTTCGCCGCCTCCATGCTCATGCTCGTCATGGCCGATAACCTCCTTCTCCTCCTCATCTCCTGGGAACTGGTCGGCGTCTGTTCCTTCCTCCTCGTCGGCTTCTACTGGGAGAAACGCAGCGCCGCCGAAGCCGCCAAGAAGGCCTTCGTCACCACCCGTATCGGCGATGTCGGCCTCTTTATCGGCATCATCCTCCTCTACAAAGCGACCGGAACGTTCAACATCCAGGAGATCATCGAACACGCCGAAGCGGGTGACATCGGCCACGTCTACCTCTTTACCAGCATGATGTTCATCTTCCTCGGCTGCATGGGAAAGAGCGCCCAGGTCCCCTTCCACACCTGGCTGCCCGATGCCATGGAAGGC
>CAZQCR010000117.1:0-9845 GCA_964591745.1 uncultured Anaerolineaceae bacterium | reverse complement strand
TACCGATCACTCTCTCAGCAATTCAGATACCATCTTCTGGGGCGCGGTACTAAGGGAATCCGGCGTGGATGTGCTCACGGCGCCGGGTGCTGGCAACGGCGGCGCGACAGACGAGTTCCAGCTAGAGTTCGCCGCCCGCGAGCAGCGCGTAATCTTCACCGCGAACGAGCGCGACTTCGCCCGCTTGTTCGCCGAGTGGGCCCAGTTGGGCATCGCGCACGCTGGGATCATCATCTGCCCGAGGCGATCGCTGACGCCCGAATGGCAAGCGCGCGAGATCCTGAGGATCTGCTCCGAGGCCGACATGACCGACGCGATCGCCTACGTGCGGGGGCCCGATAGCTCGCCATCGGGTTAACCCGATCGCACCTGCGCGGCCTCCCACCGGGTACCCTCGCAGCGCCTTCGCCCCCCACCCTCTAGAATCCGCCCACTACACCGCCGGAGCACTGCCGTGGCCTACGAAGCGATCCTCTACGACATCGAAGACGGCGTCGCCACCATCACCCTGAACAAGCCCGAGCGCCTCAACGCCTTCGACGACCAGATGCTCACCGAATGGCACCAGGCCATCGTCCAGGCCGATGCCGACCGCGATGTCCGCGTCGTCATCATCACCGGCGCCGGACGTGGCTTCTGCAGCGGCATGAACGTCGCCAACGAAGCCGGCGGCAGCGGCATCCTTCGCACCGAGGCCACCGTCGCCACCCGCCGCCACTCCCTCCGCGACCGCGTCCACCCGATCCCTCGCGCCCTCATCCAGATGGAGAAGCCCTACATCGCCGCCATCAACGGCGCGGCCGCCGGCGCAGGCATGGATATGGCCACGATGGCCGACATCCGGTTCGCCTCGTCAAACGCCCGCATGGGCATGACCTACGTCCGCATGGGCCTTATCCCCGGCGACGGCGGCACCTACACCCTCCCGCGCATCATCGGCACCCAGCGCGCCCTCGACATGATCTGGACCGGCAAGCTGATCACCGCCCAGGAGGCGCTCGAAATTGGCTACCTGATGGCCGTCTACGAGCCCGAGGAGCTGCTGCCCCGCGTCAAGGAGTACGCGAAACAGATCGCGCGGGGGCCGGCGACGGCGATCCAGCTCGCCAAGAAGCTGGTCTATCGCAGCGCCAATCTCCCCTTCGACGAGCACCTCGACATCGCCCAGATGGCCATGTTCATCGCCCAGACGACCGAGGACGCGCGCGAAGGCCCGAAGGCGTTCATGGAGAAGCGCGAGCCCCAGTTCAAGGGCTGGTAGCCGAACCACTAAGGCGCGAAGGCCGCCAGGGGACGATCTTTGTGCGCTTCGGGTCTTTGTGGTTCACGCATTTCGATAGGCGGATGAAGGGACGAATCGGATGAGACTCAAAGTTGATCGCGAAAGCGACGCGCTCTATCTGCGGCTCGATGAATCAGCCATCGTCGAGTCCGAGGAGGTGCAGCCCGGTGTCATCCTGGACTTCGACGACGAGAATCGTGTCGTCGGCGTAGAGATCCTCGGCCTCCGCGACCGCGCTCAGGACGAGATGCTCCGCACGCTCCCATTCGAGACGACGTGAGCGTCACCGGTTCGGGCGAACTGGTGACCGTTGCCCTGGCCCAGGTTGCCGAGGCCGTGCGCGCCAGCAGTCCCGCACCGGGCATGGCTACCCGCGTCGTGGCCATCGATGGCGGAGGCGGGGCGGGGAAGTCGACGCTTGCCGCGCGCCTCGCCCCACTCCTCGGCCCCGCACCCATCGTCCACACCGACGATTTCGCCAGCGACGATATCCCGCTCGATTGGTGGCCGCGTCTCCTGGAACAGGTGCTCATCCCGCTCCGCGCCGGGCGTCCGCCGCGGTACCAGCGCCACGATTGGGACGAGCGCCGGATGGCCGAGTGGGTGGAGCTCCCGGCCGTTCCCGAAGTGCTCGCGCTCGAAGGCGTGAGCGCCATGCGGCTCGCGTTCGAACACTACCTGGCCTACCGCATCTGGGTGGAGACACCGCCGGCGGACCGGCTGCGGCGCGGCCTCGAACGCGACGGCGCCGACAGGGAAGCTCAGTGGCACGGTTGGATGGCCGGCCAAGACGCGTACCGCGAGCGTGAAGACCCGGTCAGCCGCGCTGACCTGATCATCGATGGTGCTCCAATCCTGGCCCACGATGCCGTGACGCAGGTGGTCGCGATCGGCGGCAAGCTCAGGCCGGGATGAGATCCCCGGCCACGGTCGCCATTCCACCGCGGCGCCGGGCAGCTAGAATCCCGGGATGCCCTTCACCCCCGTCCTCGGCACCCTCGGCTACGTGCTCTCGCCCGATGGCGCCTCCGTGCTGATGATCCACCGCAACGCCCGGCCCGACGATGTAGCGCTCGGCAAGTACAACGGCCTCGGCGGCAAGATCGAGCCCGGCGAAGACGCCGCCGAGGGCATGATCCGGGAGATCCGGGAAGAGGCAGGCATCGAAGTCACCGCCATGACCCTTCGCGCCACCCTCTCGTGGCCTGGCTTTGGGCGCGACAACGAGAGCTGGTTCGCCTTCGTCTTCTTGATCACCGCCTGGACGGGCGACCCGCTGACCGCGAACCCCGAAGGCACCTTCGAGTGGGTCCCGGTCGAACGCATCCTCGCCAACGACCTCCCCATGTGGGAGGGCGACCGGCTCTGGCTGCCGATGGTCTTCGATGGCGACCCGCGCCCCTTCCACGGTCTCGAACCGTACGACGGCCTCAACCCGCTCATCGACCAGTGGCGCTACACGCGCATCTGACGTGCGTCGGCGCCGCTCGCCGTCAATCACCAGCCTCAAAACCTCTGCGCCTCTGCGTCCAACTGGTCCCAGACTCCGGAGCGCCGTGGTCCAACCGGCCATTTCGCCTAAACTAGCGTCGATGGATATCGAACCTCTCCTCGCCACCCGCACCCGCCGCATGGAAGCCAGCGCCATTCGCGAGATTCTCAAAGTCGCCACGTCGCCCGGGATCGTCTCGCTTGCCGGTGGACTGCCGGCGGCTGAGAGCTTTCCGCTCGACCTGATGGAGCAGCTCACCGGGAGCGTCCTCGCCCGTTACGGCGCGCGCGCCCTCCAGTACGACGCCAGCGAAGGCTTCCAGCCCCTGCGTGAAGCGCTCGTCGGACACCTCGAACGCCGCGGCGTGACCGTCACCGCCGACCAGCTCCTCGTCTTTAGCGGCTCCCAGGGTGTCCTCGATGACCTCGGGAAAGTGCTTATCTCGCCGGGCGACGTGATCGCCGTCGAGGCCCCGACGTACCTCGGCGCGCTCCAGGCCTTCAACCCCTACGAGCCTGCCTATGCGGAGATGGGCACCGACGACGACGGCCTCATCCCGGAGGAGCTCGACCGCGTTCTCTCCACCAATCGAGTCAAGATGGTCTATCTGGTTCCCACGTTCCAGAACCCCACGGGGCGCACCCTCCCGCTGGCCCGCCGCCAGCAGGTCGCCGAGATCCTCGTTCGTCACGGCGCCCTGCTCGTCGAAGACGACCCCTACAGCGACCTCCGCTACAGCGGCGAGCGCCTCCCGCCGATCAAGACGATGGCGCCGGAAAACGTCGTCTACGTCAGCACCCTCTCCAAGACCTTCGCTCCCGGCCTGCGTATCGGCTTCGCCGCCGCGCCAGAGCTGCTCCAGCACTGGATGGTCATCGCCCGCCAGGGGGTGGACCTTCACACGAGCACGTATGCCCAGGCGCTCGCCGCCGAGTACATCAGCGGCGGGCACCTCGAACGCCAGATCCCGAAGATCCTCGCCCTTTACGCTCCGCGCCAACGCGCGATGATGGAGGCACTTGAGCGGCACATGCCCGAGGACTTCAGCTTCACCCGTCCCGATGGCGGCATGTTCGTTTGGGCCCAGGGCCCGGCTGGATTCGACGCAGAGCGTGTCTACCCCAAGGCCGTCGCCCGCGGCGTCGCCTTCGTCCCCGGAAAGTTCTTCTTCGTGAACCACGAAGATGGCGCGTCCACCCTCCGCATGAACTTCACGGCGGCCGACCCACCCGCCATCGACCGTGCGGTCGCCCTCCTCGGCGACGTGATCGCCGAAGAACTGGCGGTAGCGGTAAGGTAGCCGTGGTGCTCGCGAGCAGGCAAGCGGCGGGGCGGGCCGCTCAACGAAGGGGCCCGCCCGTGCCCGTTCGTTAACGCTTGAGCATCGTCCCCAGGTAGAGCCCGGCCACCAGCGACACGCCAGCGGCGACGACCGTGGACCAGGCGAGTCAGGAGAGAAAGACTTCGTAGGACCGCCGAAAATGGTCCAGGAACCCCTCTGAGAGGACGGGCGCGAAACCTCTGCGTTGCGACTGGTAGCACTCCAGCGCCGCCGCCTTGGCCTGGGCCGCGCACGCATCCAACTCGAAGCGCGCCGCACGTTCGAGGAAGGTGTCGGTATCGGGTACGCCCCAATGCCACGCCCAGATGGGGTAGCCGACGTAGGCGACGCCAGCGCGGCCACACTCTTCGCCCAGCGCCGCTCCCGTGGCCGCGTGGTCCGGGTGGCCGTCGCCTGCCCAGGGGCCGATGCAGAGGTCGTGTTCCCGGACTGGCTGGCTCAGCCGCGAAGCCAGGAACGGGTCTTCGGAGAGGGCCCCTTCGGGGAGCCCGAGCTGAACGAATTGCACCGGGTTCCGCGGCTGGCCCAGGCAGCGCAGCGCACCGCACTGCTCGCGCCGCCGTTCGAAGCCAACGATCGGGTCGGCTGGTCCGAAAGCACGATCCCCACACGTCAAACTGAGGACCGTGACCAGGACGCCTCGAGCGGTGAGACTCGCTATGAGCCCGCCGGCGCCAAGCGTTTCGTCGTCCGGATGAGGCGCGACGACGATAGCCCGGCGGACGTTATCCAGCGAGAGCTCCTTCGCGATCGTTGGGCGTTCGAGCAGCGCGCTCCACGCTTCGGGTGGCGTGCCCGCTTCGTAGTGAACAAACGGTCGAGACATAGCATCGGCCCTCACCTGGTGTATTGCCCGTATATGCTACGAAGCTCCCAATCGCACGCGAATCTCGGGCCGTGCCGAATGTCTTGCAATCACCTTGCAGTAGTGCCGCCAGCTACACGGCGCCGAAGGGCGTGGCCTGGCCGCTCAGGCGGGCGGGACAGGCGCCTCCCTGCGTTCGTCCATGGGCGCCGCCTCCGCCTCCGTCTCCCCGCTATCGTCTTTCAGGATGGGCAGCGAAAAGCCGAACACCATCCCCCCTCCCGTGCTCCGCCGGGCGAAAATTGTGCCCCCATAGGCTTCGACGATCCGTTTGCAGACGGCCAGGCCGAGGCCGAGTCCGGGGGCCTCTTTCCTTGCCGCCCGCGCCCGAAAGAACGGTTCGAACAGGCGGGGAATCTCGTCGACCGGGATCCCATTGCCGTTGTCCTCCACGCTCACTTCCACGTGCCCGGCCGCCTGGCGTACCGTCACGCTGACGCTCCCATCCGCGCCGCCATACTTCGCGGCGTTCGAAAGGAAGTTCGTTAGCACCTGCTCTATGCCCACCGGGTCCGCGAGAACGGGTGGCGGCGTATCTGCGGGTATGGAGACGTCGATCGACGGGAGCTGATCGCGGTAGCGGCCGGCCAGCCTCTCCGCGATGTGGTGGAGCAGGACGGGTTCAAGGCTGTCTGCGTCAGATAGTTCCAGGTGCGCGAGTGTCAGCATGTTGACCAGGATCGCCTCGAGTCTCGCGCTACTCGCCGCCACTTCGGCGAGCGCACCGCGCTGTTCGTCCGCCGAAAGCTCCGCTCGGCGACGCTGCAGGAGCTCCGTGTACCCGGAGATGGCGCGCAACGGAGAACGCAGTTCGTGGGCGAGGAGGCCGAGGAAGGCGTCCTGGTCCGCGATCCGCGCCTCCTTCCCGGCCTCCAACTCCTTGAGCCGTTGGATGTCCACCGCCACCATCACGAACTCGGCCGGACCGCCGCCTTCGCTCCCCAGCGGAACCGTCCTCACCAGGTGCCAGCAGTACTCTCCGGAACGGTCCCGTAGCCGCACCTCAAACATCGGCGCCTCGTTCACCTTCGCCACGGCCGTTCGCATCGCATCAAGGTCGTCTTTGTGAACGAGGGATTCGAAGTGCTGGTCCGGGCCTGAGCCTGCGGCCTCCCAGCCCGTGTAGTCCAGCCAGCGGCGGTTGAAGTAGCTGGCCTGCCCGGCGGTGTCGTAGATGGCAACTTGCGCGGGAATCGCCGAAAGGAGAGCCCTCAGCCGGTCTTCCGCTGCGCGTAACGCCGCTTCCGTCGTCACTCGGTCCGTCACGTCGCGGCAGATCGTTGTCGCGCCAACCACTCTCCCGGCCCTGTCGCGGAGGGCGGCGGAGGACATCGCGAGGACGACCGGCGAACCATCCTTGCGCCGGTACGTAAGTTCTGTATCCGGTATATCGGTGCCAGCGAGGAGCTGGGCCCGGGCCGCGTCGGAGGCCATGTGCCGGACGGGCGGCGTGTAGTCGTGGTAGTGCCGGCCCACCATCTCCGCCTCGGTGTAGCCGAGGATCCGCTCCGCCGAGGCATTCCAACTCGTGACGCACCCGTTGAGGTCGAACGTCATCACCGCGTCGCTCGTCGAATTCACGACGGCCGCCAGCTGTGCCATCGCCTGCTCACCCTCCACCCGATCGTGGATATCGACGAGCGTCCCAATCCAGCGGTCTGGTTTCGGGCCGTCACCAAGCGGTACGACCCTCGCGAGGTGCCAGCGGTAGCTTCCATCCGCCCGCCGCACGCGGAGCTGCGCATCCCCCATTGGCGGGGTGGCCACGAAGCTGAGCTGTTGCACCTGCTGGGCTTCGTCCGACGGGTGGATGCTTGCTCTCCACGTGTCGCCGTGCGCTGGCTGGCCGGTGTACTCCTCCCAGCGCCTGTTCGCGAAGGTCAGCTCTCCGCCGGACGTGGCTTCGAAGACGATCGGCGTCATAGCGTCCGCTAGCGTGGCATATCGTTGAAGGGCCGCCGTACGCTCCTCATTCGCGAGCGCCGCCACCCTGCTCCGCCGGTCAACCGTCAGGCCGGCGAAGGTGAAGCCGCCGATGAGCAAGGCGGCGGCAGCCAGGGCGCCAACCAGTTCCTGGCGGAACGTTGTCAGTGCGGGGCCGTATACCTCTCGGTGCGAACGCTGCACGACGACCGCCCAACCTACTTCCGGAACGTGCGCATACGCCAGGACCTGGTCCCGTTCGTCGGCGATGCCGCGGCCGCTGAACGTCCCGCGCTCCCGCTCGGAGAGTGAAGTCAGGATCTCATCCGCGGGCCTTCGCAGCTGGTCCACCGGCCCGCCGGATACGATGATCTGGCCGGCCGTGTCGATGATGGTGAGGCCCGCCCGGTTGAGGCGGAGAACCGGAGGCAACGTTTCGGACCGGTCCAGCCGGATGTTCCCGACAACCAGGCCCCCGAGCTCGCCGTCTGGCCCGGTCGCCGGTACGGCGAGGATCACCGCGGGCGCCAGATCCGCCCGCGAGATGACCGCTTCACTCACAACGGCCTTACGTTCGGCGATCGCCGACTGAATATAGGCTCTGTCGGAAAGGTCAATCGGGAGCGCCGTCGCGATAGGCCCCGCTACGATCCGCAGGAACCCCTCCCGATCGACCCAGCCGATGAACCGGAAGTCTGGCAACTCGGGGTGGACCGTTGCGAAGAGTTCTTGCATCGCGGCGAGGTCGGACGATGACACAGCGGGGGCGGCCGCCATGGCCGTGAGGGTGGCAAGCTGCCCGTGGAGGTACGCCTCCAGCGTCTCGGCCGTGGCGTCCGCTTCGCCCGCCAGCGTCGCCAGCGCCGCCTCGTTCTGGTTTTGGTAGTTCCTCCAGGCCAGCGTCAGAACCGCCGTGAGCACGAGCAGGATCACGACGGATGAACTGATCGCGATCCGGAGTCCCATCGCGGGACGCTGCACAGTCGTTCTCCAGGCCCCGAGTATGGCTTCAGCGCAATCACATACTACTCTGAAACGGGGCCCCGGCGGCGGAACACACGTGGGAGCCGGATATCTGTTGTCGATGAACGAAACCCCTGGAGAGTGAAACAGTGACGTGAATGGCCCGTGCGCCACGCCAGGAGAAGGCCGGCCGGCTGAAACTGCAACGGTTTTGCAATGGATCTCGGCCTTTCGCGAATTGGGCCGGGCGTCGGCCAATGTATGGTTACTGTGGCTCATCTTGTTTAACTCGCGTCTCTCTAATCGGCCTACCCCCTGGAGAATCCGGCGATGCCGCTGCTCATCAGCCTTTCCTCCTCGGATCGCCCTTCTGAACTTGCCCAGGCGCTGCGCTCATTGCCCGCCGGCGAGCATGTCTGCCTGATCCACGAGAAGGACCCCGAAGAACAGATTCCCGCCGTGGTTCCGTTTCTCCAGCAAGGCCTCGAGAACGGCGAGCGGGTGGTCTATATCGCCGACGACGCGAGCGTCGAAGATGTAGGCCGCTGGCTGACTTCGGCGGACAGCGAGGTAGAAGCGGCTGTGCAGGCAGGCAGCCTCCTCATCTGGACCAGGCAGGAGTGGCTGCAGCCCGGCGAATTGGATTCGGAACAGAAAGCGGCCCAGGCCCAATCCGTGATCGCGGAAGCGCAGGAGCTGGGCTTTCGCGGCATCCGCTTCGCCGTGGAGGTGGACCGGGCGCTGGCCCCGGACATCCAGGCGGAGCGGCTCCAGCAATGGGAATCGACGATCAACACGTTCGTCGCTGGCCCGTTCCCCGTGCGCGTCATGTGCCAGTACAACCGCAGCCGCCTTGGCGCGTCTGTGGTTGGCGCGGGCCTTCGCTCCCACCCGACGGTGATCATCGGCGAAGAGATCTGCCCGAATCCGTATTCTGAGGCGCCTTCGCTGTTGGAGGGCGCCTCAGAAGACGCACGGGTCGATTGGATGCTTTCGCAGCTTCAGCAGGCGCAGGCCAGCAAGCGTGAGCACGATATCCGGCTTGCCGCCGCAGCCGTCGCCGCGAGGGACGAGTTCCTCGCGATCCTCTCGCACGAACTCCGCACGCCAACAACCATCATTCTCGGCACAGCCTCACTCTTGAAGCATCGCGAAGGCGAGATGACGGAGGCCGAGCTTCAGCAGACTGTGGATGACACCTACGACGAAGCGCTTCGGCTGCATCTTGTCGTGAACGGGCTGCTTTCGCTGGCAAGCCCTGAAAGCGCCGGCGCCCCGATCCTGGAGCCGCTGTTGCTCAATCGCCTTTTGGCAGGCGTGGCGGAGGAGTTCCGCGCCACGCACGGGCGGATCGTCGAGGTCATCATGGCTGACGCAATGATGGTCGGGGGCGACGTCCAGTCCCTCCAGAGTCTTATCCGCAACCTGCTCAGCAACGCGGACCTCTACAGCCCGCCCAAGGAGCCGATAGGGGTCGAACTCGTGGATGGCGGAGACGGCAGCTGTGTGACGACGGTTCGGGACCGCGGTATAGGCATCTCCGATGCCGATTTCGACCAGCTCTTCACGCCGTTCTTCAGGTCAGCCGGGGTGAGGCACCTTCGCGGTATCGGGCTCGGTCTTGCGCTTTCCGCTCGCATCGTGGGCCAGCACGGTGGCCGCATCTGGGCCAACCAGCGCGAGGGTGGCGGCGCTGCATTCAGCTTTTCGCTGCCCCTCCTCGCCGAGTAAGGGCCGGCAGCTCCGTTGCCCCGGGAAGGGGTTGGGACGCCGGCCCCGCTTCACTCCACCCTTCTCAGTTCCCAGCCATCAACTTCCCGGTGCCCCGCAGGCCGCTGGAACGCCAGAAGCGCGGCACATTCACTGAATGTGCCGCGCTTCTGGTTGGTTGCCCTGCCGACTGCCAGCTGTCGAGGTGTGAGACTGCTGGCTGGCCATGTGGGCGGGTACACCATCGGGTGGCTAGCGGCGGACCGCT
>CAZQCR010000116.1:0-9931 GCA_964591745.1 uncultured Anaerolineaceae bacterium | reverse complement strand
TCTTAACCGTCAGAATATGCGCATAGTAGTGGCGGAACGGCACTTCAACAACTGTTCTTGGGCGGAGGCGGCGCACGGCTTTCAGCGGACTCCGGGCGCGGCCGTGGGCACGCCGGCGAGGGGCCGGGCCGTCCTGAGGCTCGCCAGGATCGCCCGTTCTACAGCGGCGCTGGTCATGGCCCCGGCCAGCATGCTGTCTTCGGGGCGCGACTCCAGTTCGCCGGTGGCGAGCGCGAAGGCGACATCGCCATCAGCAAAGGTGTGAACGGGCGAGATGGTGCGCGCCATGCCATCGTGCGCCTGGTAGGCGAGGCGCTGAACCGTGTGATGGTCGAGGGTGGCGTTGGTGGCGACGCAGACGAGGGTGGTGTTCTCGACGAAGGCGTCCATGCCCGTGGTGCGGACGGCGAGTGCTTCTTCGAGCGGGAGCATACGGCCTTCGTGGCGGGGGCCGGCGACGAGGGCGCCGGTCGCCGGGTCGGTGATGCTGCCAAGGGCGTTGGTGACGGCGACGGCGCCAACGATGAGGCCTCGTGGGGTGATCAGGCTGGCGGTGCCGAAGCCGCCCTTGATGCGGCCGCCATCGCCGAGGAGCTTGGCGACGGTGGCGCCGGTGCCGACTCCGACGGAACCCTGGGTGACGCGCCCGGAGCGGGCGGCGAGGGCGGCTGCGTAGCCATCCACTTCGCCGGGAAAGGCGGAAGCGCTACCGATGCCGAGGTCGAAGATGACGGCGGCCGGGACGATGGGCACGGGACCGGCGGAGGTTTCGAATCCTACCCCCTGTTCGAGGAGGTAACGGACGACGCCGGTGGCGGCGGCGAGGCCGAAGGCGCTCCCGCCGGTAAGGAGGATGGCGTGGCAGCGGCGAACGATGTTGGAGGGGGAGAGGACGTCGGTTTCGCGGGTGCCGGGCGCGCCGCCGCGGACATCGACGGCGGCGAAGGTGGTGTGTGGCGCAAGTATGACGGTGCAGCCGGTCGCGGCCTTGCGATCGGTGTGGTGGCCGAGGGTGACGCCGGGGACATCGGTTATGGCGTCCCAGCGGCCGGGCTTCCAGGCGAGGGGCTGGTCGTTCATTCGGAGTCACGCCAACCGGCGGCCTGACGGGCGCTGAGGTAGGTCGCCAGGAATCCACGGGCGATGGAGGAGAGATCGGCGGTGAGGTCAGCGAGGTTGGCGGCGTCCTGTTCTTCGACGCCGAAGCTGGCGGCGAAGGGCTCGCCATCGTGGCCGATGCCTGCGAACCAGCATTCGGAAGGGACGTTGCGGTTGCCGCCGGGAGGAAGGAGGAGCATGGGGTTGCCGGCTTCGGCGGCGGCGACGAGGCCACTGAGGGCGGCGAGGTCGGGCTGGGCGCGGAGGCTGGTCGCGTGCGGCATGGCCGAGGAATCGAGGCTGAGTTCGCGGAGCATCTGTTCGGGGGTGAAGGTGGCGGCCTGCTGGATGAAGGCAGTCCATTCGGTGACCCCGGGGAGGGGCTGGAGAAGGGAGCGGGCGACGCTGATTCGGCGATCGGCGAGGGCGGCGGAGACGGCGACAAGGCGGCGGCAGGCTTCGGCGAGTTCCTGGGCGATGAGGCCGGTGAGGATGGCGCGGTCACCGGCTTCGGCGAAGACGAGCGAGCGGAGGGTGGAATCGGCCGCCATCTGCGGTTTCTTGAGGGCGGAGCGCCAGTAGGACTCGACGAATTCGAGTTCACTGAGCCCGCCGGGGAAGGGGTTTGCGGCCATGACAAGCATCTTAGCGGCTGGGGGTGCCGCGGGCCGGATTCCTCAGGCTATCTGCTCGATGGCGATGCTGGCGAGGCCGAGGAAGAAGAGGAAGCCGAGGATATCGGTAATCATGGTGACGAAGATGTTGGCGGCGAGAGCTGGATCGACGCGGACGGACTTCAGGCCGAGGGGGATGAGGATGCCCCCCATGGTGGCGGCGCAGATGTTGAGAAAGAGGGCGGCGGCGAGGACCAGGGATAGGGCGCCATTCCCTTCCCAGATGTAGCTGGCGGTGCCGGCGACGGTGCCGACGGCGGCGCCGTTGGCGATGGCGACAAGGATCTCCTTACGGCAGGCGCGAATGATGTCTTTCACGTCGAGGTCGCCGAGGGCGATGCTGCGGACGGCGATGGTCGCGGTCTGGGTGCCGGCGTTGCCACCCTGGCCGGCGACGATGGGCATGAAGGCGGCGAGGAGGCTGGCACGGGCGAGTGTGTCATCGAAGAGGGTGACGACGGCGGCGGCGACGAAGGCGGTAAGTGTGTTGACGAGCATCCAGGGGAGGCGGCGCCGGACGCTCATGCGGACGGGACTGAAGACGCGTTCGTCGGAATCGATGCCGGCCATCCGGTACATGTCTTCGGTGGCCTCTTCTTCGAGGACGTCGATCAGGTCATCGGCGGTGGTGACACCTTCGAGCCGGCCATCGGCATCGACGACGGGGACGGCGAGGAGGTTGTAGCGCTGGAGGGTGCGGGCGACATCTTCCTGGTCGGTATCGATGCGGACGGCGTGAACATCGTGCTGGGTGATCTCATCGAGGATGGTCTGGGGCGGCGAGACGATGAGGTCGCGGAGGCTGACGGTTCCAACGAGGCGGCGATCGGCATCGATGACATAGAGGAGGAAGGAGCGGTCGGTAGGGGGGCGGAGGACGCGGACGAAATCGAGGGCCTGGGAGACGGTGAGGTCTTTCTTCACGGAGACGAAGCCGCGGCTCATGATGCCGCCGGCGGATTCGTCTTCGTACTGGAGGAGGTCTTCGACTTCGTCGCGGTCGAGGGCGGCGAGGGTCTCTTCGCGCTCGGCGGGTTCGAGCTGCTGGATGACGTCGGCGGCGACGTCGTCCTCGGCCTCTTCGAGGATGGCGGGGAGGTCTTCGACGCCGATACCGCGGATCAGTTCGCGGAGTTCGTCGTCCTCCACGAACTGGAAGAGCTGGGCGATGATATCGGTCGGGAGGTGGTCGAGGAGAGTCCTGCGTTCGTCCTCCTGGAGTTCGAGGACGAGGTCTGAGAGGTCAGCGGGATGAAGGGAGGCGACGAGCGCGACAGCCTTCGCCCACTCCCCATCGGCAATGAGGGCGTGGGCGTCGTCCGACACGTCCTGGACGGCCACCTCGTCTGCCACAGCAGTCTAATCCGTTCTTCTTACACATAACGCAGCCCGTGGAGGGGCTGTTGGGAACGTACGCCGGGGCTGTTAAAGGGTCAATGTACGAAACTCGGTTCGTCCGTTTACGTGGAATTGATAAAGGGATTGAGCACGTAGGCTTTGTGATGGGGTATACTGCGGTGGGCGCTCACGTCCATTGCAGCGAGGTGTTAGAAGATGCGACAGAAACGACCGTTCATCGCTTTGGGGATTGCGGCGGCACTCCTCCTCATCGTGCCCGTGGCGACGGCGCTGGGAGGCTCGAAGCCGCCCGGCCCGGCTGCCCGGCAGCTGGCCTTCGCGACGGCCCTGGGGGACGCGTTCACCTACCAGGGGCGGCTGACGGATAACGCCGCGCCGGCCAATGGCTCCTACGACATTCGGTTCATCCTTTGGGACGCGGAGACCGGCGGCGCCCAGGTGGGTGTTATTACGGAGACGAAGGACAACGTGAACGTCCTCAACGGGCTGTTCACGGTGGAACTGGGCTTCGGCGCCGGGGCGTTCAACGGAGACGCGCGCTGGCTGGAGATCGCGGTACGGCCGGGCGCTTCGACGGGGAACTTCACGGTGCTTTCGCCGCGGCAGCCGGTGACGCCGGCGCCGTATGCGCTCTACAGCAAGGTCGCGGCAACGGCGAACGCGCTGAAGCTGCCCCTGATTGCGACGAACGACAGTACCGCGAAGACGCTCGACATCACGAACACGGGCATCGCGGGAACCGCGGCGAAGCTCAAGGGCGCCATCGCCCTGGAGCTGGACGGCGTGCTCAAGGTCTCTGGGACGAGCCCGACCGCCTTTGTGACCGCTACCGCCGTCGCCGATACCAACACGTGCGATGTCGGCGCGCTAGGCACGGACAACGGTTTCATCCTCGATAACACACTGACGAACGGTGACCCAACGGCGATCCTCATCGTTACACCCCGCGGCGTCTCGACCTTGCCCGGCTCGATCAGCGTGTTTTACGACCCCGACGGGGCGACCAGCCCTGGAGCGTGCGCCACCACCGGCACCCCCGCCGCCGCCGGCCGCTGGATCATCATGCACAGCGCAGATACGCAGATCACGGGGCTGGCGTTCAATGTCCTCGTCATCAAGGCCACGCTTCCGCCGACGCAGGCTGCCGGACAGGACGCGGGCCGGTGACGCGGATGGCCCGTTCATGGGCCGGACTGAAGACGCGGCGCTCTATCGCCGGCACGGGCGCGGTTATCGCCGCGGCGGCGGTAGCGACGGCCGTCATCGCCCAATCATCCGGCGGCGCGTTCGACCTCTCCTTCCGCGCTACCAGCGGCGGAGGCGGCACCAGCGCAGCCGCACCCTACGAACTCACCGGCGTCATCGGCCAGCCCGTCGCTGGGCGCTCGACAGGTGGCGATTACGTGGCCGACTCCGGCTTCCTCGGCGGTGGGGGGATCGAGAAGATCCGGAGGTTCATCATCGCCATCGCCCGCGACCCGTAGGCGCTGGCCACCAATCGCTCTCCACGAAGGCGCCCGGCTCAAACCCGGGCGCCTTCGTCGTGCGGGGTGGACTGCCGGCGCCGCGCCCGCCAGAATCCGGGACATGGCTGAACGGCTGTTGATCGCGAACGGGGTGGTCGTAGGTCCGGCTGGAGTCGAGCGTACCAACCTCCTGGTCGAGGACGGCCGGATCGCCGCCATCGGGAACATAGCCGGCACGAGCGCCCGGGTGATCGACGCCACGGGCCTGACCGTCGGCCCCGGATTCATCGATGTGCACGTTCACGGCGGCGGTGGGTTCTCGTTCTTCAATAGCGACCCGGAGATGGTCCGTTCGTATGCGGCCTGGGCTCCACGGAACGGGGTCACGGGTTTCCTGGTGAGTACTGTTGGGCGAGATGGGCCGGAGACGACGCGGTTGTTCGCCGCGCTTCGCCCCGCGATCGGCGGCGGCGAGGGAGCGGGGGCGCTGGGCTTTCACATGGAGGGGCCTTTTATCAACCCTGAGCGCAAGGGCGCGTTTCCGCCGGGGATGCTGCGCCAGCCGGATGTCGCGGAGTTCGAACGACACCAGGAGGCGGCCGGCGGGCACATCCGGCAGGTGACGCTGGCGCCGGAGCTGCCGGGCGCGCTGGAGCTGGTGCGGGCGGTGGCAGCATCCGGTGCGATCGCGGCGATGGGCCATACGGACGCAACCGTAGAGGAGGCGGCGCGTGGCTTCGACGCCGGCATCCGGCACGTGACGCACCTGTACAACGCGATGCGTCCGCTGCACCACCGGGAAGGCGGCCCCAGCGTCGCGGCGCTGCTTGACGAACGTGTGACCTGTGAGCTGATCTGCGATGGCGCGCATGTAGCGCCGGATGTCCTGCTGATGGCCTACCGGATCCTCGGGCCGGCGCGGACCGTGGTGGTTACGGACAACCTCCACATCGCCGGGACGGGGAGCGCGGGTGGCCAGTTCGGGGGCCAGGATGTGACCGTCCAAGGTGCGAAGGCGGTGCGAGGGGACGGGACGATCGTGGGCAGCGTGGCGACAATGGACCAACACTTCCGCAACGCGCGGGCGTTCCTGGGGCTGGACTACGCGGCGGCGTTCGAGGTATGCGCTACGAACCCGGCGAGGGTGGCTGGGGCGGCGGTGCGCAAGGGGAGGATCGTTGTGGGTGCGGACGCGGACCTGGTGCTGCTGGACGGAGACGACCGTGTCGTGCTGACGGTTTGTGGCGGGGTGGTAGCCTACGATGGGCGGTCCGGGGAACGGTAAATCGCTAAGGCGGATGATCATCTGGCGGTGTACACTTTGCGGGCCGCAGTCCGCGAGCCGGGAGGTCCACGTGAAGTTCGCCATCGTTCGCTTTCCCGGCACCTGGAGCGACCGCGACACCCACCATGTGCTGCACAACGTGCTGGGACAGCAGGCGGATATCCTCTGGCACCGTGAGACGGATCTCTCGGGGTACGACGCGGTGGTGCTGCCGGGGGGCTTTTCGTATGGCGACTACCTGCGGACCGGGGCGATCGCGCGCTTTTCGCCGATCATGGAGTCGGTGATGGCGTTCGCGAAGCGGGGCGGGCCGGTGATCGGCATCTGTAACGGCTTCCAGATCCTCTGCGAGAGCGGCCTGTTGCCGGGGGCGCTGATCCGGAACCAGAGCCTGCAGTTCCGCTGTGAGTGGGTGGATCTGCGGCGCGAAGGCGGGGAGACGCCCTGGGCGAACGCCCTCCGAACGGGCGAAGTGATCCACATCCCCATTAGCCATGGCGAGGGGAACTACTTCGCGGACGAGGAGACGCTGGACCGGCTGGAAGAGGATGGGCGCGTGGCCTTCCGCTACTGCGAGCCGAGCGGCCTGGTGACGGCCCAGGCGAACCCGAACGGCAGCTCGAGAAACATCGCCGGGATCATCAACGAGCGCGGGAACGTCCTCGGGATGATGCCCCACCCGGAGCGGGCCGGTGAGGCCATCGTGGGCGGATCGGACGGCAACCGGATCTGGGAATCCGTCCTGCGGTCGGCACTTGCGGCGGTGTAGGATAGGGGGATGAAGCGCGAGTACACGGTCATTGTCGAGCAGGGTGAAGGCGACATGCTGATTGGCACGGTTCCGGCGGTCCGTGGCTGTTTCACGCAGGGCAAGAACCTTGCCGAGCTGATGGAGAACGTCAAGGAAGCCCTCGCCCTCTGCCTGGAGGAGATGGGCGAGGACGCGGAGGAGCCTCCTGCGTTCCTGGGTCTGTATAAGGTCGCGGTGTGAGCGGCTTGCCGGCCCTCCGAGCTACCGAGGTGGTCGCTGCCCTGGAGCGGCTGGGGTTTCGCGAGAGCCGCCGAAGGGGCAGCCACATTATTCTGCGCCATGCTGACGGCCGATGGGCGCCCGTCCCGGTTCACCGCGGCCGGGACATCGACCCTGGCCTGCTGCGGTCCATTCTTCGCGAGGTGCAGGTTTCGGCCGAAGACTTCCTCCGTGCGGCTCGGGGTTAACACGCCGCCGATCGAGTTGGCGGTCTCGCCCGGGTCGGCGTGCAGGCGGCCGGAAGCGTCGTCCTTGTCGGAGCGGTGTTGCGACCCGCCAACCTGTGGTGAGAGTTTTCGGGGGATTACCCGGATAGCGCTCGGGGTGCGATCTGTTACAACATTTTAGTGCCGGACGATTGTTCGCCACGGTCGCAATGCGTATAACCGTTTTGTGACGCTGTAAAGTCGGCCCGCCCGACGCACGCTGGAGGAGAAACCATGGCTGGCCCACATCCTGTCACATTTGACGTTGAATACCCGGAGAGGCTCTCGCGCTGGAAGATCTTCTTCAAGTGGATCTTCATCCTTCCCCAGGCGATCGTCCTGGCGTTCGTTGGGATCGCCGTCTTCTTTACGACCTTCCTGGCGTTCTTTGCCGTCCTGTTCACAGGCCGCTACCCGCGCGGATTCTTCGACTTCTCGCTTTCCTTCTTCCGCTGGCAGGCGAACGTTGGCGCATACGCCGGCCTCTTGAGGGACGAGTACCCGCCCTTCACCGGAACCGATGGCCAGTACCCGCATGTGACCTTCTCCATCGAGTACCCGGAGCGGTTGAACCAGATCCTTGTGCTCGTCCGGGTCTTCACCGTGATCCCGGCGATCATCTTCCTCTACTTCGTCCAGATCGCGGCCAGCGTGGTCCAATTCATCGCATGGTGGGCGATCCTCTTCACCGGTAAGATTCCGCGGGGAATGTTCGGGTTCCTCGTGGGCGCTCAGCGGCTCAGCCTCAGAGTCTCCGCGTACTTCTTCTTCATGACCGACCGCTACCCGCCGTTCAACCTCAGTTGACCGCTGAGCAGAACAGGTGACGACGCCGGAGGAGCCCTCGGCCCAGCCTCCGAAGCAGGCTTCCTGGCCTGGCGCGCCGCTGGAGGGTGCCCCGGAGCCGGGCGCCAGCCCGGAACCGCCCATCGAACGCGTGCCCGACGTCGAGACCGGGCCTCCAGCGGCGCGCACTGTGCCGGCCGAAGCCGTACCGCTGACACCGGAGCAGCCTGCCGAGGAAGCCCTGGCTCCCCTCGCCATTCCCCAGTCCCCTCCGGTGTTCTGGCAGTCACCGCCGGCGCCGCCGGCCCTCTACCCGATGACGTACGAGGTTGCTTACCCGGAGGCCGGACTGAGCCGCTGGAAGGCGCTCCTGCGTGTGTTCCTGGCCATGCCGGTGGTGCTCGCGGCCGCGTTTGTCACTTCCGTACTGTGGGGGGCGATGCAGCTGGGCTGGCTGACGGTGCTCTTCCGGCGTACGTACCCGTCGTGGCTGTTTGCCGCGGTGGCCGGTGGGCTGGGATTCGTGGCGCGGGCACAGGCGTATACGGGTCTTCTCACGGACCGCTACCCATCGTTCGAAGGCGGGGGAGACTCGCCGGTGACGCTGAGCTACGCGGCGCCGGCGGCGGGCGAGTTGAGCCGCTGGCAGGTGGTGCTGGTGAAGAGCCTGGTGCTCCTGCCACACCTGTTCGTGCTCTGGCTGTTGTGGCTCTGCGTCTCGGTGCTGACCGTGCTGGCGTGGCTGGCGATTCTTTTCACGGGCCAATTTCCGCGGGGCCTGTTCGGCTTCATTACGGGGGTGCATCGCTGGCAGTTCCGGGTGGCGGGGTACTTCGCTTCGTTTACCGACTACGCGCCCCCGTTTTCGCTTTCAGCGGACGCCGGACCGGGGCGTCGGGGCACCGTGGTGACATGTGGAATCCTGGGCTTTCTGGTTGGACCGGCCTGCTTGGGAGGGGTGATCGCGATTTCCGTGCTGAGCGACGACACGGAGACGCGCGAAGTGTCTTATGCAGCGCTGCTCGAAGGGGAGCCGGGGGCCGCGCCGTTCTTTGCCCGCGTGGGCGAGGTCTCCGTCTATGCCGTCGCGCTTACCCGCGGTGAGGACCCGGTGGACGGCCTGGCGAATGAGCTTAGGCTGGGCGGGGAACAGCGCGTCGTCGCGTTCGAGGTAGCGCACCGTGCGTTCACGGAGGATGGCCGGGTGAGCGCGGCCGCCGCGATCCTGAAGTACCGCGACGGGGACCGGGGGCGGACAGCGAAGGCGACGGTAGTTCTTGTGGATGGGGCGGCGCTGGCGGCCCAGGCGGGAGGCGAGGGAGACGTTTCCGTGACAGTTGAACGGGGGCGGCAGGTGACGGTGCGGCTGGTGTTCATCATCCCTATCGACGCGGTGGTGACGGCGCTGGAGCTGGCGGCGCCATGGCGGGGCATCGGATCGACGTTGCGCTACCGGTTCTATTGAGCGGCCGGGGAGCCAAAAGTAAGGACGAGTTGCCCAACGTGCGCGCGGCCCTGGGGGCACTCTTCGATGAGGGCTGAGACGTGGCGCCGGTCTCGCGCCTAGAGGGCGACGCGATAGGCTTAAGGGCATGCCCGTCTCCCAGGAAGCGCTCGATGCCGTCGCCCTTAGCCGCGAGGAGTACGCCCTCCTTGTCGAACAGTTAGGGCGGGAGCCGAACGCCGTCGAACTGGGGATGTTCGGATCGCTCTGGAGCGAGCATTGCGGCTATAAGAACAGCAAGCCGCTGCTTCGGCTGTTCCCCACGGGGGGCGACCGGATCCTGACGAAGGCGGGCGCGGAGAACGCCGGGGCGATCGATATCGGCGGCGGGCTCTGCGTGGTGATGAAGGTCGAATCGCACAACCACCCGTCGGCGATCGAGCCATACCAGGGGGCGGCGACGGGGGTCGGCGGCATTGTCCGCGATATCTTCGCGATGGGCGCATACCCGGTGGCGATCCTTGATTCGCTGCGACCGGTGCCGTTCGAGCACATGATCTACGTCGGCGACGGCCCGACGGAT
>CAZQCR010000115.1:0-10020 GCA_964591745.1 uncultured Anaerolineaceae bacterium | reverse complement strand
GGCCGATCAAGGAGTTCGGCCCGCCCTGCCGGACCGATGATCTGCGGCATCATCGAAATGAACGAACAGTTGCTGACGACCCAGCCGGTCGCGGGGTCGATCCGCGCCAGTTCCTCGATGATGGCGAGGGCTGCATTCGGTTCCATCTCGAATCCGCCAAGAGTCCGCGGGATCCACATCCGGAAGAGCCCCCGGTCGATCAGCGCCGCGACCACCTCGGGGGCCATCTTGCGGTTCGCCTCTGCCCCAGCAGCGCGTTGGCGCAGCAACGGCTCCAGCTCGTGGACGCTTGCCAGGGACGGTTCGGGTCTGGACATGAATCACCTGATTCGAAGGATTCGCGCAGTCAATCACGTCGAGTTTCCGTTGTCAAGCGTTGTATATCGTCCATTTGCGTACTCTCGGTGCACCGGCTACGCTCGGTGCGTGGTGGATTCGACGCCGGCCGGCCCTCCCCAGATTGCAGACGCCATCGCCCGTCGTGGCGTCGAGCTTCGCCTTCGCTATCCTCAGGTCCTCGACCTGAGCGAGGATCTCCTCTTCCTTGCCTTCCTCTTGGAATCGTCGCGTTTCGGCGTTTTCTCGTTCGGCCCGCTGAGCATCAACTGCGACCTCGTCGAGGAACGCTTCGTCCAGTCGCTGCCTGGGGAAGTCCCACGCGGCGCGAAGTACGGTATGGACCAGAGCTTCCACGACTTCCACGCGCGCCTCGGCGCGGAGATCGAGCGGTCGGGGACGCGGCGGCCGAACGAGCTGCACTACCTCCTGGCGTTCATGCGATCTTCCGGGGGACTTGCCAGGGATGTCTTCGGAGAACTGGGAATCCGCCCCGAGTCTGTCGAAGCGTTCGCGAAGAGCCAGCACGGGGCGCGACAGGCAACGCGACTGTCGGCGGAAGTGTTTCTCAGCCCCGAGGATGTCGCCCGGAGGCTCACCGTAAACGAGCAGACTGTTCGCGCGTGGATTCGATCTGGCAAACTACCAGCCAGCCGGCTCGCGGGCCGGAAGGTGCTTCGCGTTCGGGAATCTGACCTTGAGAAGATCCTCGAACCCGTCGACCCTAACGATTTCAAGTGAGGTGCGCTTTGCCAAAATACGCTCTTGGCCGGTTCTTCGACCCGGCGATGACCCGGGCTCAGCTCGATGGGATGGCCATCGCGAACCTTGCCGCTCTCTCCTCCTACATCTATCGTGGCGGGACCACACCCCGAACCGACGACCACGGCATGCGCTGGATCCGTTCCTACTGGCAGCAGGGCGGCACCTGGGGAATGTGCCTGTATGAATCGCCAGACGTGGAAACCCTCGTCGACTTTCAGACGCTCTGCGGCGCGCCGTTTGTCGACATCTGTGAAGTCGTCGAAATCGAGGGTGGCGCCCTTCCCGAGGCTATTGGCGCCCGCATCGCGCTCTCTCTGCGGCTGACTGAGGCGGATGCACAGGACCCGGCGGCGGCCCTGGCAAGCCTCGGAGATTCCGCGACTGAGGACTCCCGTCCGGGGCTCATTCGGGCCTATTGGGACGCGAAAGAGCGGAAGGCCACGGCCCTCTTCGAAACATCCGACCCGGGCTCGTTCGAACGCGTGGTTGCCCGCGCCCAGCCGGAGGCGCGGCCAGCCCTCATCGTCGAAGTCACGCCGGACGAGTACCGATAAGCGCTACCGAAGCGCCGGCGCGAGGCGAAGCGACGAATCGGCACCGTGTCCGGGACTGCCGTAGTCCCCTGATTCCGGCCGGACCCCGCGAAATCACCTACCCGATGGACGACATTGCACCTCGTGGGGTCGGGTACCGCCGGGAGAACCAGAAGATGGCGGCGGGGTAGACTTGGCAGCGCCTTGAAGACGTTGCTCGCCATCCCCGCCCTCCTCGCCCTGCTCTTCGCCGCCTGCGGGGATGACGACGCTTCCTCGAACGGCACACCCTCCGCCTCGACCACTACGGCGGCCGCGAGCGTGACCCCATCGGCGCCGGCGGCCACGCCCACCATCACGCCGACAACGGCCCCGTCACCGACGGCCGTGCCAACGGTTCCCGGCTACCCGGCCGACAAGCGCACCGGGATCGCGGGGCTCGACGCGGTGCTGGATACGCTCTTCAGCCGTGACGCGGCGCGCATCGCGGCTCAGCTTCAGCTGGTGCAGGTCGGTTGCGTAGCGCAGTCCGCCGGTATCGGTTCGCCGCCGATCTGCCAGGGGGGCGCGGCGCCGGGGACGAAGGTCGACGCATACCCGACGGGCCTGGGTTGTGAGGGTGGTTTCGTGTTGCCGCAGACGCTCTTCCAGTTCGCGGGGCAGCTGGTCCCGCCGCGAGCACGGGTGTACGCCATCGTGAAACGTGAGCCGCGCGCCTTCGTCGACGGGGCGTTCCAGCTTCCCGCGGGCGAGTACGCGATCGTCCTGGCCTACCCCTCACCGGCCGCGACGGTCCCGTTCGCCTCCATCGTGATCCATGTCACGGGAGACCGGATCGTGACCTCGAACCTGTTTTGTGGCCAGTCCCCGGCGCAGCGGGTCGAAGGGACGCCAGCGTCCGCGTTTATCCTCGCCCCTCCTTAGGATTGCCGCGCTGCCTCAGAGGAGCTTCGGAAGCACCTGCTCCGTGAACAGGAGGAAGCTCTTGTGGCTGAGCGGGGCGGCCATCAGGTAATCGAGCCCGTACTCCGCCTTCATCCCCTGTAGCTTGTCCACGACCGAGGCCGGCGTGCCGGAGATGACGACCTCGTCGACGTAGCGTTGGACCGGATCGATGCCGTCCCCACGCTGCCCCTTCACGTAGGCGCCGACCATCCACTGGGCGCCGGAGCGGGCGGTCTCCGTCGCCTCCTCCTCGGTCTCGCCAAGGGCAATGAGGCGAGCCGTGGGGATGTCGCGTCCTTCCAGGGAATGGCCCGCCGCTTCAAGCGCCTCCTTATAGAGGAGGCGCTTGCGGCCGATCTCGACGTGGGAGGCGTGCGGGTCCATGAGGATCGTGTAGCCATCCCCGGCCGCGCGACGAATCGCCTCCGGTGAGGTGGCGGCAAGCCAGACGGGCGGCTGGGGCTTCTGGACGGGCGTCGGCAGCACTTCGATGTCGTCGAAGTCCCAGTACGTGCCGTGGAAGCTGAAGCGGCCGCCCTTCCAGGCCTCCTGGACGATATCGACACACTCGCGGAAGCGGTCGGCGCTCTCTTCAACGGGGACGTTGAAGGCCTTGAACTCGATGGGGTCGAAGCCGCGACCGGCGCCCCAGTTCAGGCGGCCGCCGGAGAACATGTCGAGCATAGCCAGCTCTTCGGCGAGCCGCAGCGGGTGGTAGAAGGCGGAGAGGGTGATCGCCGTGCCGATGCGGAGGTTCTTCGTGCGCGCGGCGATATGCGTCCCCATGAGCGTGACCGAGGGGCAGACGCTGTAGGTATTGAAGTGGTGCTCGGCCAGCCAGACGGCGTCGTAGCCGCCCTCGTCCATGATCGCGATGCGGTCGAAGGCGCGCGCGTAGACCTCTTCGAGGGGGATGCGCCGCGTCCATGAGAAGAACTGGAGAACGCCGAATTTCATGCCGCCACGATAACGGACGGCCGGTCCGTGCAGGAAGTGGAGGGACGGAAACGCAAAGACGCAAAGACTGTCAAAGCGCGATCCCCGCGCTTCGCCCTTTGTCCCTCTGAACCTTTGCGTTTCCCCTCGTTAAGGGCTCTGGAAGTCGACGACGATGCGGGGTGGGTCCTGGAGTTCGAAGACGCGGAAGGGGCGCCGCTTTTCGACACCGACAACCCAGCTAACAATGCCTTCGAAGTCGCAGGTGGAGAGGGCCTGCAGGATGACGGGGTTGCTCGGCGTGGTGATGGAGTTTCCCGAGATGGTGGACTTCCCGTTTTCGTGGGCGGCGGCGGGGCGCATCACGATGGTGAACTGTGCTCCGCCCGTCGCGACGACCAGCTGCCCGCTGGCGCACTGGCTGGGGAACGGGTTGTAGCGGGCTTCGTAGCCCGGGAGTGGCGCACCGGGCCGGTATTCGAAGACGATCCGGTCGAAGCCGGTGTTCCGGGCAACGCGAACATCTTCGAGGATCGCCTGGGCAGCGCCGCTGGCAGGCGTTTTGTTGACCACGGTGCCTTCCGCGACGAAGTTCGGAAGTGCGCCGACGGGCGTCGGGCTCGGTGAGACGGTGGGCGCGACCGTTGGCGTCGAAGCGGGCGACGTGGTGGTCGCAGGGGGGCCGCTGACGGATGGCGTCACGGAGACGGGTGTCGTCGTGTTGCCTTCGTCGCAGGCGGCGAACGCCACAGCGCCGAGGGCAAGGAGAGCGGCCGCGAGCCGCTGGTGCCCCTTCATCCGTTCATCGCCCGGAAGCTTGCGGCAATGGAGGCGAGCCGGGGAGCAGGGAGGCGCCCCTGGAACTTCTCGACGAACCAGGCCGCCATCAGTTCAGGTTCGCTGGCCCCCGGGAGCGCCTTCGCGACCTCTCTATAACGGTAGAGATCACCGGCGTGCTGCTGGCGGAACCACCACTCGGCCCGCTCGGTTTCCGAACGCGCTGCCCACCATGCGTCCTGCACGGCGGCGGCCTCACTCGTCGTATCGCGTTTCACGACTCGCTTCCAGGTCGGCTTCGAGGCCAAGACGGCGGATCCAGTGCCGGAGGTACTCATCTTCCTCAACCATACCACTGGCCATGATCATGCGGACATCGGCGCGTTGCTTCTCCGAGCCACCGGCCGCTCGCGACCAGAGCAGCTTGCTGATCACCATGTCTTGCCCGCTCATCACCCAGAGTGGCGTCCCATTCCAGTCGACCGTGCGCCGACGGTCCATCGCCGAACGCTGGTAAGCGTCCCTTTTCAGGATGACGCAGTCCGCCTTTGCGCCCGTCGAGTGCGAAACGACATTGAACATGAACTCGTGCTCGATCGCATCCTCGATCTGGAGCGGATCGCAATAGAAGCCCGGAGTGAACGCCTCTACGAATGCTGCTACCCCCGCGGGCGACAGGTCCACCACGAAGTCGAAGTCGTCCGTGTAGCGGCGGTACCCATAAAAGTACGCCGCGGCGCCACCTACGAGCATGTAGCGGACGCCAGAGAGGTTCAGCCGTTCGGTAAGTTCCGTGAGGGCGGCCACCGGCTCGATGGGCGGCATCGCTACTCCACCATGCGGGCGCGGCGGGCCAGCGCCTCACCGAGCGTTTCGCCGAGCGCCACCTCCAGCTGGCGCGTGTGGTCCACGTCGTGTTGCGCCCAGCCTTCGACGAACGTCCTGAGGCTGAAGGTGCCCGAACCGCGAAGGCTCCCCTCGCGCTCCCAGTCCTCCGGGCGTAACGAACGGAGGATGCCGATACTCGCCAGTCGCTGAAGCGCAAAATCGCCAAGGAGCCACTCCTTGCGGTCGCGTGTCCGGTTGCGGATTGGCTCCCAGGCCGCGCTATCGATGAAGTCGAGCGAAGGGACCTCTTCGGCGAGGATGCGTTCGACGGCGAGGCGCATCTCCAGGAATTCGCAATCCCGGAGATGCGCGAGGATGGTGCGGGCGGGCCAGCCATCGCGGGGCACGCGATCGAGCACCTCATCGCTGGCTTCGACAACGAGGTTGGCGAGCGACTTCGGCGCCGCCGCGAGCTGGTCGATCAGTTGGGCCGTCATGGCCGCCGAGTATACGGCCGAACGAGCCGTGTGAGAGAACGGTGATCCCACGGAGCTGCCCGTTCGCGCAACGCCCGTTCTTCGTCCGCCGCCCGGGCCATCAGAGAAGCTCCCAGACGGCGTAGAGTCGCCGGACGGAGATGGTCGCGGCGGCCACCTGGTGCTGCGCCGTGATCTCGAAGGTTTTGGCGGTCGTGGTGTCTTCGGCGGCTGAGCCGCTGATGATGGCCTCGGCGATGTTGGCGATGGCCAGGTCGCCCAGCCCGGCCGTCGCGCCGCCTGCGCTGCCCAGGGCGATGGCGCCGCCGAGGGCCTGGACGTTGCTCGCGTTCAGGTTGGCGATCAGCAGTTCCGCCCGCAACGGCCGCCGCGCCGCGTTCGCGGCGAGCGCGACTGTGGCGTCGTTATAGAGGGTGGTGGCGCCGAGCTTCACGCGCAGGGTTACGGTTCGTGCCACGCCGGAGTTGTTCAGGTAGTCGCCGACGAGCGTGAGCCGGACGGCGCGGTCCGTCCTCAGGGCGTTGGCCGGGACCGAGACGCTGCCGAGGGATGTTTCGACGATGGTGTTGACGACGTCGAGGGTTGCGACGGCGCGCCCGAGGACGGACGGTGCGTTGCCCACGCCGGAAGCGAGAGCGAACAGTACGAGTTCGCCGGCCTCTCCGCTGAGCCCGTGCTCAACCAGCACACGGCGCCCGGCCACAAGCTCAGAAGCCGGGATTCCAGGCGAGACGGCGATCGCTGCAAGCGCCTGTGGCGCCGACGCGTCGAAGCGGACGGTCGCGAGGTACTGCGTGGGGTCGAAGGCGACGAGCGCGCCGCGCGAGACGGTCATGATGGCCGCCCTCCACCAGCAACGCTCCGGTCAAGGGCGAGCGAGGGTGAGGGTGTTGGTGTAGGCGGGGCGCTTGCTGGTGCGGTCGTAGTCGAGGGCGATTCCGATGACGCGAAATCGGGTAGCGGCTGCGAGGCCGAGGTCGGGGTAGGTGAGGTCGATGACATCGTAGAGCTCCTGTCCGGCGTTGAATGGGACGGTGAGGATGGCGGCCGTATCGAGCGCGAGCTCGCGGTCCAGCGCGTTATCGGCGGTGGCGATGGCGAGGGCATCGCTGGTGGCGGCGAGCGAGCGGAGCCAGCGACGGCGGGGGCCGTGCTGGTAGACGCTCGCCGGGTCGGAGTCGAAGGCGTAACGGTCCGGCCCTTGGGCGACGAGCCAGTTGACGCCCGGTGGCGCGTCCACAAGCTCAAGGGCGACGAGCTGGTGCTGCCCGGCGGTATCCGGCGCGACGTAGGCGTAAACGGCGGCTGGCGGCGAGCCGGTGCCCGTGAAAGGCACGCTCGTTATAGTGAGCGTCCCTTCGTCGTGGCGTACCTGGTCATCGACCGTCGCGAGCAGTTGAGCCAAGGCGGTTGCCGAAGCGACGCCCTGGCTAACTGCGAAGCTCGGGACCTGGGCTGTCCAGTCGGCTGACGGCGAAGAGTTCAGGACGCGGAAGCCGGCACGGCCAGCGATGCGGTCCGCGATTGCGAAGCGGGTTAGCGCGCCGGCCGCGACCTGCCAGTCTTGCGGGTTGTGGAAGTCTCGGAGCTGGTCGAGCGGCCCGGAAGCTTCAACGGTAGTGGTTCTCGCGCGTTGGCTTGAGTCGCTTCTCGGGCTCAGCTTCTGCCTGATGGCATCGACGGTGAAGCTCCAGCCGACGCCGTACTCGGGCGCTCCAACCACGCCCGAACGGTAGCCGGGCTGCAGGAGCAGGGTTCCGCCAACCAGCAGACCGGGCATAGCGGCTGACGGCACCGCGAACAGAAGAGCGTCAGAGTTGTCGAAGTCCGCCACAAGTTTCCCCGACGCAGCGGCGAGTCGGACGCGAGCGAAGCGTAGGCGTGAGGACAGGTCAGAGGTTCCAGCGATCGTGGCATTCCAAACTCCTGAAGGTGTGGTGGCGTAGACGTTCGTCGCGCCTGAGCCGGGGCGAAAGGCGAGCGCGAGGCCGTGCTGCGTGACGACCTCGTGCGGGCTTGGAGTACTCCATTGCTGGGCCGGGGTGTTGGCGTTCGGGATGTGCGTCTCGAAGGCCCGGTTGTAGGCCGCAAGGCCCGCCTCGCGAGCCGAGAAGGCGAGCCGGTAGTCGGTGCCGGTGAGCAACGTGAGGTGCGGCCCGTGAAAGGTCGTCGTCGAGGCGACGTCCGATTCCTGGACGGAGTTCAGCGCGCCCCAGACGTTGATCGGGAGCGCGAGGTCACCCATCTGGGCGGTGTAGACGCGGCGCGTAAGCGCCGTGGTCTGCGTGCCAGTGATGGCCACGAGGTAGTCGAAGGCGTCGTGAATGGCGCTGACGCCGGTGATCGTCGCCATCGTGTTTGTCCAGGCGGTGCCCGCGCCGGCCCAAACTGCGGCCGTCCGGCGCGCGCGCTTGAGGTTGGCGCCGACGGAGTAGAACAGGCACGCATCGCTGTTGGATTGGCGGATGCCAAGGCCTATGAAGCCGACGGCGGCGCCCTCGTTGAAGAGCAGAGCCTCGGCGGTCCATGTCACGCCGTTGTTGGCCGACGTCCGGACATACAGGCTCGTCCCCCGCGTGTAGGCGACGATGACCTCGGTTGACGAGCTGGCGATGGCGACGCCGGAGCCCACGACGAGGCCCACGGCAAGCGATCCCGAGCTGGTGTAGACGGAGTCGATGGCGGGGGCGGCGACAACTGATACCCGGAGGTCGCCAGCGTTGTTTCGGACGCGGATCAAGCTGCCATCGTTCGCGACGGTGGCGGCGTGAGGCGTGTCGCTCTCCCCCCCGGTATACCAGCGCGTCCAGCGAAGAAGGTGTGATCCTCCCTTCTTCGCTGTCGCGGTGACCTGGACGTAAGGGCTTCGGTTCGAACCCTTCTGATGGGTGAGCAAGCTGGCGGCGAGCGTCTTCATTGCGTAGGACGCTAGAAGTCGCGGAGGGAGATCACCGAGCCGGAGATGTCACCTGGCCTTTCCCGCGACCGCCCCCTCGTCCCAAATTCGTGGCCGTTGCGTGGTGATCCCCCGGCCAGGGAGGGAAGCCGGCGACGTTCATTAGAGCGACCGTGAATACGATAAAACGCGGATACTTTGTCAAGAGAATGAAAAGCGATTATTGCGTGTGGCGGCCGCCACAGGACGCCAGAAACTCAGACGCGTGGTCCATTGTTTAAGTGCCCAAACGGCCCCTACTCTCAACCATGGGTCCACCTACTCTCGGTACGGTGGCAGTCTGGAGTCCATCCGGTGACCGGAATGTGGACTGACTACGATCGCTGAAGGGGTGTGGGGACATGAGTCTGGCGTATTACGGAAAGACAAAGAAACGGCAGAGCTATCTGCTCATCTTCGGGCTGCTGGCGGTCGTCGCCGGCATGCTCGTCGGCCTCGGCGGGCTGCAGTCGCGGGACGCTGCCTTCGCAACCGGCCCGGCCACCCTCAAGGTGGAGAAAGTCCGGAACCCCAACGGCGCGGCCGCTGACGCAACGACGTTCAGCGGAACCGCGAACCAGACCGGCGGAAACAACACTGAGAACTGGGGACCGATCGCTTTCGGCGCCCAGGCGACGGTCTCGTGGCCCGGCGCGGTCACCAACGTAGAGATGTCTGAATCCGCTCCAGCTAACGGCTGGTCGCTCGTCGGCTTCAAGCTGTACACCAATGCGGCGACGGCATGCTCGACCACACCCGGCGACTACCAGGCTGCCGCGACCATCCAATCCAGCGTCGACATCGCCTCTGGCGCAACCGTGAAGGTCTGCGTCATGAACACGAAGGCCCTCCCGGCCACCCTGAAGGTGGAGAAGGTCCGGGACCCGAACGGCGCGGCGGCTGACGCAACGACGTTCAGCGGCAACGCGAACCCCGATGGCAACAGTAATACCGTGTCCTGGGGCCCAATCGCGTTCGGCGCACAAGCGACGGTCTCGTGGACCGACGGTGTTACCGACGTCGTGATGTCTGAGTCGAACCCGGCGAACGGCTGGACGCTGGTCGGCTTCAAGCTCTACACGAACGCCGCTACGGCCTGCTCGACCACCGCCAGCGACTACCAGTCGGCTGCAGCCATCGACCAGAACATCGACATCATCGCGGGCGCAACCGTGAAGGTCTGCGTCATGAACACGAAGCAGGCGCAGACGATCAACGGCAACATCCAGGTCCACAAATACCTGCCCGGGCCGGTGAACTGGCAGAACCAGGGCAACGGCCAGGGCGCGTGGACCTTCTCCGTCTACAGCACCGACCCAGACGGCGCGAACCCGACCGCGGCGATCGCTTCGTTCAACCAGCTCGGCAGCAACAGCCCCGCCCTACCTCAGACCGACCACTGGGTGAAGGAAAATGGCACGAACGGCCAGACCTTCGTCGGCTGGTTCGTCCCTGATGGTGACGGCAC
>CAZQCR010000114.1:0-10032 GCA_964591745.1 uncultured Anaerolineaceae bacterium | reverse complement strand
GCGGGCCTCGATGGCGAGGACGCGGGGACGGTCGAGGTCGTTGCCAACCTGGAGACGGCCGCTGACGGGGCGCTGGAAGAGGGCGTGGTAGGTGAGGCTTGCGGAGTCACCGACGACGCGTGGGGTGGGACCCTTCCCGGAAACCTGCCAGAGCGCGCCTTCGTGTGGCTGGAGGAGAATATCGCCAAGGCCGAGGAGGCGCTGGTTCCAGAGGTCGAAGGCGATTTCGCCGGGAGCGAGGTAGACGTCGTGGCCAACCCATCGCGGCTCGTCGTTCCAGTTGAGGAGGGCGACGAGAGCACGCCCGTCGCCAAGGTCGGCGCGCCAAGCCATCGGCGTAGGGCCATCACCGGGATCGACGGGGCGGGCGGCGATGCCGGCGGGCGGGAAGAGGGCGAGGGCCATTTCGCGGCGGCCGGCGGAGACGAAAGGGAGGTCGTCGCTGGCGACGACCATGCCGCCACTGGCCACGATAGCGGTGGCGACGAAGCGCACTTCGGCCTCACTCAGCCCGGTGTTGGCTTCGCGGACCATGAGGCAGTCGGGGTCGTTTGCCCACCAGCGGCCGTGCATCCAGTTGCGTTGGAGCGTCATGCGCATGGCGTGGCGGACGGAGGGATGGGGGCCGGCCTCCCAGGTCTCTTTCACATCGGGGCCGACACGCATGGCATCGACGAGGCCGATGGCGGGGCCGAAGTGGCATGTGCAGCCAAGGATGAAGGTGTCGTCGCCGGCGGCTTCGCGGATAACCTGGAGGCCGCGGCGAAGGTTGGCCGGGGCAGTGGTGCCGGCGGCGTGGTAGACCACGTCGCGCGGCGGCTGGGCGGCGAAGGCGAGGGCATCGAGCTTCAGGTAGCCGTAGCCCCACTCGCCCGTGACGGTGGCAACGACTTCGCGGAGCCACGCTTCGGAACGGGGGTGGGTGCAGTCGAGGACGGCGCAGCGACCGAGCCAGGTATCGACGAAGAGGGTTGTGCCGTCCCGGGACTTCAGGGCCATCTCCGGGTGCTCGCGGAAGGCGACGGAGTCTTCGTGCAGGACGAAGGGGGCGAGCCAGAGGCCAGGCTTGTACCCGGCCTCACGGATGCGGGCGGCGACGGCGGCCATGCCGGAGGGGAACTTTTCGTTGGGCGTGAGCCAATCGCCGGTGAAGGACTGGTAGCCATCATCGATCTGGACGTATTCGGCGGGATGCTTCGTGATGCGCATGGACTCGAGGTTCGAGAGGATGTCGGCTTCGCTGACGTTGCCGTAGAAGTAGTACCAGCTGCACCAACCGGTGGGGACGTGGCCGGGGACGCGGGCCGCCATCTCGGCGGCGGTTTCGTCCGCATACTGCTCGACGAGGGCGAGAACGTCGCGGCCTTCGGTGATGAGCACTGGCGGCAGCTCGTATCGCTCGCCGGGCGCGAGGACGATGCCATCGAGATCGAAGACAAGGGCGAGGGCTTCGAGGGTGCTTTCGTCGTCATCGAGGTCGAACTCGATATCGAAGAAGACCGCGCCGGGACGGACGGAGCCGATGACGAGGGCCGAATTCGCCTTGAACGGGAGGTAGAGGGCGAGGACTTCCTGGCTGACGTACGCTCGGCCCTCGTCTTCCTCACGGTCGCGCCAGGCTGCGCCCTCGTAGCCTTCGGGGAGGGGTTCGCCGAAGTTGCGGACGAGGGCGTCGCGCTGCATGAGGCGGCCGTGGAGCCAGGCCCAGCCGCTGACGGAGGTCCAATCAGGGCTGGCGGAGAGGCGGACCTCGGTGGCGGCGATGGACCCTTCGCTGGCGTTGAGGACGGTTACATCAAGGCGGGCGCCATCCCAGCTGACCTCGACGGCAAGGCCGGCGGGTCCGGCGTCAGCTTCGAGTTCGAGGCCCCAGGGCAGGTTGGCGATCATCGGTACTCTCCAAAGGCGCGTCGGGCGGCGTCCAGGTTCTCGGGTGTGCCAACATCGAACCAGGGGCCCTGGATGGGGACGGCGCGAAGGTCCGCTCCGCCCTCGACCATGGCTGCGATGGCGCGAGGGAGTTCGTACTCGCCGCGCTCCGACGGTTCGAGGCGGTCGATCTCGGGCCAAATGGCGGGGCCGAGGACGCCGAGGCCAGCGTTGTTCCAGCGGGTGGTGGAGGTGCCTTGCGGCGGTTTTTCGACGATGCGTTGGACGCGCATGGCGTCGTCGACGTAGACGGCGGCGCCGGCCCAGGGGTCGTCGACGTCGTTCACGGCGAGGGCGCCATCGGCGAGGGCGGCGGCGCGGATGACGGAGCGGTAGTTCTCGCTGCCGACGAGGACATCGCCCCAGGCGAAGACGAACGGATCGTCGCCGAGGAAGCGGCGGGCGAGGGCGAGGGCGCGAGCGGTGCCATCGAGGGTGCCCTGGCGGAAGTAGTGGAGGTTGACGCCGGCCTGGGCGCCGTTGCCAAGTTCGTACTCAAGCTGTTCGGCGCGATAGCCAGTAATGACGGCGAACTCGCTGACGCGGGCGTGAATCAGGGCTTCGAGGATTCGGACGATGATCGGGCGGCCACGGACCTGAAGGAGGGGCTTGGGGAGATCGTCGGTGAGGGCTCCGAGGCGTGTACCCCGGCCGGCCGCGAAGAGGACTGCCTTCTCGATCACAGGAGTTCCAGGCCGGCGGAGGGAGTGACTTGGAAGGCGGGACCGCCGGTGGCGGCTTCGGCGGCGGCGAGCACGGCTTCGAGCTTTTCGGGCGAGACAGCGGCCATGGCGAAGCCTCCGAAGCCGGCGCCGGTGAGCCGGGAGCCGAAGGCGCCAGCGCGACGCATGGCGGCGCAGACGCGATCGAGGGCCGGGGTACTGCACTTGAAGTCGTTGCGGAGGCTGTCGTGCGAGGCGTCGAGCAGCTTGCCGAAGGCGGCGAAATCACCGGCGAGAAGGGCGGACTCGGCCTCATCGACGCGGCGGGCTTCGCCGAGGATGTGCCGGGCGAGGCGCTTCACGGGGATTTTGGCGCGGGCGTCCCAGGTTTCGGCGGAGAGCTGGATGAGGCCGTTGACATCGACCTTCGATCCGTGAGCCACTTCCTGGGCGGAGATCCGCTCGGGCAGGTCTTCGACGAGGATATCGACCACTTCGACATCCGCGACATCGCGAAGGACCGGCTGCATCGGAACATCGAGGCCGACCTGGTCAGCGAGCATGGCGGCGGCGAGGCGGGCGCCGACGACGCGTTGGTTGTAGGCGTCGCGCGCGGAGCTGCCTTTGGGGGCGGGCTCACCGGAGTTGGCGACGACGAACCGGAGGGCTGCGGGGATGGGGACGGGGCGACGGCCCGGTGGGTCGAAATCGATACGCAGGGCGGACCCGGCGAGGGCGAAGGCGATAACGGCCTGGTCCATGCCGCCGCTTTCGACGCCGGCGTGGCGCTCGGCGCGGATGGCGCGGGCAACGAGATCCTCACGGTCTAGCGGGAGCCCCCAGGCGGCCGTTAGGGCGGCCATGATGCCGAGGGTAAGGGCGGACGAGGAGCTGAGGCCGCTGGCGGCTGGCAGATCGGAGACGATACTGAGATTGGCGCCGCGGCCGGGAGCGAGGTCTTCGAGTTCGTGGAGGGCGCCGGCGAGATAGCGAGCCCAGCCGTGGGCGGGGCCGCCGCCGTTGCGGACGAGGCGCTCTTCGCCCTCGTGCGCGTCTGTCCGGGCGATCACGACAGGGTCTGTGGTGGGGCTGGCGGCCACGCAGATGGCGCGCTCGATGGCCATGGGCAAGACGGGGAGGAGCGAGCAGTCCGTATGTTCGCCGATGAGGTTGACGCGGCCTGGAGCACGGACGACGGTGAGGGCTTCGCCGCCGAAAGCCTGAGAGAAGGTTCGCCGGGCGCCGGCGGGGAGATCGGTGGATGTCATTGGATGTGACTGTAGCCTGCCGTGGGCGAAGCATCGACCGGGCGGCGCTGGTGATGGCGAAGCAGGGAGAGGACGCGACGGACGGGCGGCGTGTGGAGTACGCTCCCGGAGACGCGGCGGGGCCGGCAGATACCCGGCGATTCCGTGGCCGCAAAACGGGGGACTGATGAACCGGATCGAATTGGAGACGAAGCTCAACCGTGACCGCGCCTGGCTGTTGGAGACCTACGCCGGCCTGAGCACTGAGGACCTGGAACGGGGCGTGACGCCAAGCGAGCACGACGCATCGAGCCTCTGGAACGCGAAGGACCACCTGGTCCACCTTGCGCTGATCGAGTTCAACTTCGCGAAGATGGTGCGCAAGCACGTCGCGGGGGATGCGAACCCGGTGGGGCTGACGCACGACAGTTCGGGCAAGGAGCGGACGCGGGACGAGATCATGGCCTCGGTGCATGCGTGGACGGAGGAGTGGCAGAAGGAGCATGCCACGAAGAGCCTCTCGGAGGTGGTAGCGATTGGGCAGGGTGCGCGAGCGGATACGCTGAAGCTGATCTCCGAACTGACGAACGAGCAGCTGGCGGAGAAGCTGCCTGGGGCGCCGTGGGCAGATGGGACGATTGGCGGCGTGCTCGGGGCGAACGCTGACCACGGGCGGATGCACTGGCACTGGGCGAAGGAGGGTGCGAAGTCGCTCGGCGTCCCTCTGCCGGAATGAGGAGCGGCGTTCGGCAATAGGACGGAGCCGACTCGCGGTGGAACGCCGGTACAATGAGCGGTGTGGAACCACGGATTCAATATGCGGCGGCGGATGACGGCGCGGGCATCGCCTACTGGGCGAAGGGTATCCGCTAGTGATGATGCCGCCGATGCCGTTCAGCAACCTGCAGCTGGAGTGGCAGATCCCGGAGTGGCGGGCGTTCTACGAGCACCTGACGCAGGGGTACCGGGTTATCCGGTACGACGCGCGGGGGAGCGGCCTTTCGGACCGGGACTCGCTGCCGACGAGCCTGGAATCGCACCTTGCGGACCTTGAGGCGGTAGTGGAGCACCTGGGCCTTGAACGGTTCGCGATCCTGGCGATCACGCATTCGGGCGTGGTGGCGATGGAGTACGCCTCGGTGTTTCCATCGCGGGTATCGCACCTGCTGTTGTGGTGTGCCTACCACCGGAACACACCGCCTCCGCCGGACCGGGACTGGGAGCCGGCGCTGTTGAAGGCGAGCTTCCGGCTCTATTCAGAGACGATTGCGACGGCCTGCGCGGGAGACGGAGCACCAGGGGCGGCACGGGCGCTGGCGCATCTCTTCCGGGAGTCGATGACGCCTGCTTCGATGGAGGCGCACATGCAGGTGTTCCGCGAAGTGGACGTGAGCGCGCGGCTTGCGGAACTGAGCGTGCCGACGCTGGTAATGCACCGCAGAGAGCTGGCGGTGATGGATAGCCGGGCCGGCCTGCGGCTGGCGCAGCGGATTCCTGGGGCGCGACTGGTGATGTTGGAGGGCGATTCGGTGGCGGCGTTCCTGAACGACACGGAGCCGGTGTACGGGGCGATCGCGGACTTCCTGCCGATGGACGTGGAGGGGGGAGAAACCGGCCATGACCACCTCCGGGAGCTGGTGGCGGGCAAGGACTTCACGTTTTCGGACCGGGGTGAGACGGAGCTGCGGGGGATCGGGGAGCCGGTGCGCGTGTGGGAACTGCTCTACATCTGAGCAGGCCCGAGGCATGAGGCATGAGGCATGAGGCATGAGCGAGCTTGACGGGGCCCGCGGCCAACGGCCTATCGCTGGCGGCCGTTAGAATGTGGCCAGCGGAAACTTGCTCATCGGAGGGACATCGTGCTCGGACATCTACGAGTTCTTGATCTGACGGACGGGGGAGCGATGCTGGCTGGCCAGATGCTTGGCGAGCTTGGGGCGGAGGTGATCCTGGTGGAGCCGCCAGGGGGCGCGGCGACGCGGCGGGAGGGGCCGTTCTTCCACGACGATGTGCACCCGGACCGGAGCCTGGGCTTCTGGGCGCTGAACCGGGACAAGCAGAGCGTGATCATCGACCTGGAGAGCGACGCCGGGCGGGCGGAACTGCGAGAGCTGGCGCGGACGGCGGACTTCGTGATTGAATCGTTCGCGCCGGGGTACCTGGGGGAGCGGGGGCTGGGGTACGAGGCGCTGAGCGCTCTCAACCCGGCGCTGGTGATGGTTTCGATCACGCCATTTGGGCAGACGGGTCCGAAGGCCGCGTGGGCGGCTTCCGATCTGACGATCTGGGCGGCCTCGCGGACGATGATGATCACGGGGGACGATGACATGCCGCCGATCGGGCTGGCGGTGCCACAGGCGTGGCTTCATGCGGGGGCGGAGGGCGCGGTGGGGGCGCTGATCGCGCATTTGGGGCGAGAACAGACGGGCCGCGGGCAACACGTCGATGTTTCGGCGCAATCGGCGGCGGCGATGGCGAACCAGGCGACGATCTTGGATGCCGCCTGGAACGCACCTGAGACGAGCCGGGTGGCGGGCGGGGTGAAGTTCGGCGGCATACCGCTGAAGTTCGTGAACCCGGCGGTGGATGGACACGTGTCCGTGACGTTCCTCTTCGGGAGCGCGATCGGGCCGTTCACTCGGCGGCTGATGGAGCTGCTCTGCGAGGAGGGCTTCGTGGATGAAGCGACGCGCGACAAGGACTGGCTTGGCTACACGATGCTGCTGGCAACGGGCAAGGAGCCGGTGAGCGAGTACATGCGCTGTGTTGAGGCGATCGCGGCGTGGACGAGCGGCCACACGAAGGCCGACCTGCTGAAGATGGGGATGGAGAAGGGCCTCCTAATCGTGCCGGTAAGCACGATGGCGGACGTGGCCCATTCGCCGCAGCTGGAGGCGAGGGGGTTCTGGGAGGAGGTGGCGCACCCCGAACTGGGCACAACCGTGCGCTACCCCGGGGCGCTGGCGAAGCTTTCGGCGACTCGGCTGGGCACGCGGTTGCGGCCGCCGACGCTGGGTGAACACCAGGAGAGCGTTTCCCGGGCGAGGCCTCCGCGGGCGATACGGCCGGCGGCGAGTAACGGTGGCCTGCCACTGGCGGGGATCAAGGTGCTGGACGCGATGTGGGTGTTGGCCGGGCCCTGGGGCTCACGTTACCTCGCCGACTACGGTGCGACGGTGGTGAAGGTGGAGAGCACGACGCGCCTGGACACGGCGCGAACGATCGGGCCGTTCAAGGATGGGATGCCGGGTGCGGAGCGATCCGGGGCGTTTGGCACGGTGAACGCGGGCAAGCTCGGAATCACGGTCGGCATGGGCCAGCCCCAGGGCAGAGCGCTGATGGAGCGGCTGGTGCGCTGGGCGGATGTCGTGACGGAGAGCTTCACGCCCGGAACGATGGCGCGCCTCGGCTACGGTTACGAGGATCTGCGGAAGATCAATCCCGGGGTGATCATGATCAGTTCGTGCCTGAACGGCCAGACGGGGCCGTACGCGACGCTTGCCGGGTTCGGAACGATGGGCTCGCAGATCGCGGGGTTCGGCATGCTCGCGGGATGGCCGGGGCGAGCGCCGGCGGGCGCGGCGGGCGCGTATACGGACTACCTGGCGCCAAAGATAGCGACCGCGACTCTGCTGGCGGCGCTGGACCACCGGGAGCGGACGGGGGAGGGCCAGTACATCGACGTCTCCCAGGCTGAAGGTTCGACGCGCTTCCTGGGCCCGGCGCTGCTGGATTACACGGTGAACGGGCGGCTGTGGGAGCTCCAGGGGAACGATTCGCCGCTCTACTTCCCGCACGCGGTTTACGCGGCCGAGGGGACGGAGCAGTGGGTGGCGATCGCGGTGACGGCGGACGAGCAGTGGCCGCGGCTCTGCAAGGTCATCGGCCGGGAGGAGTGGGCGGGTCTTTCCCGGTACGCCCGCGAAGCCGGCCGTCGCGCTGACCGGGAGGCGATCGATGCGGCGATCACGGCGTACACGTCGGTTCGGGGGGCGGGCGAGATCGAGGAGGCGCTGCAGGCGGCAGGCGTGCCGTGTCACCGCGCGCTGGACAGCGTCGCCGCGCTGGTGGACCCGCAGCTCGTCCATCGGAACCACTTTGTGACGGTGCCCCATCCAGAGCTTGGCGACGTGGTGGTGGAGAATTCGCGGATGGTGTTTTCGGCGACGCCGGCGCAGGTGACGCGGCCGGGCCCGGCCTTCGGGCAGGACACGGACTACGTACTGCGGGAGTTGCTGGCGATGAGTGACGAGGAGATCGTCGAGGCGATCGCGAGCGGGGCGCTGGAGTAGTGGGGGGTAATCGCCAAGATGCCAAGATCGCCAAGGGGTTGAGTGGGCGAGACTGGTTAAGATTCGGCGAAAGAAGAAGGGGAACAGAACTCGCTGCTACGCGGGTAAGCCGAGGGAGAGGTCGTAGGCGGCGCGGAGTTTGGGGTCGCGGAGGGTGCGCCAGGCTTCGGTGATCTCGCGGTATTCGGGCGAGGTTTGGCGGGTACGCGCGGAAAGGGCGGTGACCTGTTCGGCGATGCGGTCGATGCTGGCGGTGGGGCGGATGCCGAGGAAGGTGTACCAGTTCTCGTGGAGGTAGGCGAAGCTGCCGGCGGGAGGCGGCGTGCCGCAGAGGGCGGCGTCGTAGACCTTCCGGGTGCGCGGGTTGGTCAGGATATCGACTGCCTGGCGAAGCTGCAGGATGAGCCGGGCTTCATCGAGTTCGGTGTAGTTGTCCATGCGGACTTCATGGCCGAGGCGGTTGGCGGCCTCGATGACCTGGGCGCTGCTGGAGTCCATGTGGAGGTCGAGGAACTCGTACCAGTCGGGCAGCCGTTCGGGCTGGAAGGAACCACGGCCCTCGGCGGGAACCATGGTAACGGGCCGCGGTTCGAGCTTTGGCCGGGGGCGAACGAGGTCGTAATCGGAGCGGCGGTCGCGGTCGGAGAGGGTGGCGTAGGCCTCGTTGACGGCGGCCATCTTGCGATTGGCATCGGGCGCGCGATTGTGGTCGGGGTGGAGTTCGCGCGAGCGTTTGCGGTACGCGGAGCGGACCTCGGCGGGAGTGGCGGTAGGTTCGAGGCCGAGCGTGGCGTAGTGGTCGGGGGTGGCGACGGTCACCGCGTTAGCGCCGGATCAGGTTGCGTTCGGCGGCGGCGACGATGACGTCGATGACGTTGGCGGCGGCGCCCTTGCGGATGCTATCGGTGAGGGCCCAGAAGGCGAGGCCACCGGGGTTCGAGGTATCGGCGCGGATACGGCCGACGAGGACGGCGTCGGTGCCGGCGACGTCCATGGGGGTGGGGTAGGACTCTGTCGCAGGGTCGTCGATGACGGTCACGCCGGGGGCAGCGGCCATGAGGCGGCGGGCTTCGGCGGGATCGACGGGGCGTTCGAATTCGGCCCAGACGGTCATGGCGTGGCCGAAGAAGGTGGGGATGCGGACGCAAGTGGCGCTGATCGCGATATCGGGCGAGTGGAGGATCTTGCGCGTCTCGTTGGCCATCTTGATCTCTTCTTTGGTGTAGCCGTCTTCGGCGAAGAGGTCGATCTGGGGGACGGCGTTGAAGGCGATCTCGCGCTTCTGTGTGCCGGAGGGCTCGGAGCGGCCTTCGAGGCGGGCGCGCGATTCGGAGGCGAGGCCATCGACGGCGGCGGCGCCGGCGCCGGCTACGGCCTGGTAGGTGCTGACGATGATCCGGCGGAGCGGATTGACGCGGTGGATTGGATTGAGGGCCATGACCATGGGTGTGGTGGTGCAGTTTGGCTGGCTGACGATGCCGTGGTGCCAGAGAAGGTCATCGGCGTTGATCTCGGGGATGACGAGGGGGACGGCCGGGTCCATACGGTAGGCGCTGGAATCGTCGATGACGAAGCTGCCTTTTCCCTGGGCGATGGGGGCGTAGAGCTTCGAAGCGGCCCCGGAGGCGGAGAGGAAGACGATGTGGTCTTCGGCGGTGAAGCTGGACTCGGTGGTCTCTTCGATGGTGACCGGCTGGTCGCGGAAGGTGACGGTCTTGCCGGCGGAACGGGCGGTGGCGAGAAGGCGGAGGCGGGCGACGGGGATCTGCCGTTCGTCGAGGATCTTGAGGAATTCGCGGCCGACGATGCCGGCGCCGCCGACCACGGTGATGTTGTAGGCGTCCATAGCGGGCTCCCGGGGGATGTGGATCCATCGTAGTGCCAAGGGGTGGGTAATCGCCA
>CAZQCR010000113.1:0-10064 GCA_964591745.1 uncultured Anaerolineaceae bacterium | reverse complement strand
CGGTCCGCGAGATCAGCAAGTCGCTCGATCTCAAGAGTCCGTTCGAAGTCGATAACCAGACGGGAATCGCCCCCCAGGCGCGAACCGTCTAGACAGCGGTTCGCCGACGCAGCTGATGGCCCCGCTGGCTCACGCCGCGGGGCCTCTCCATTTCATTCCAGGAGCAGCCATGGACCTGTACGAGGTGATGCGCACCACTTTTTCCGCACGTGACTTCACGGACGAGCCTGTCCCCGACGCCGTACTCACCCGGATGTTCGATAGCGCGCGCTTCGCTCCGACGGGCGGGAATCGCCAGGGCTGCCGCGTCATCGTGGTGCGCGACCAGGCGACGAAGGATGCGATCAGCGAGCTCGCGATCCCCGCGGCCAAACGTTACTCCGCCCAGATTGCGGCCGGCGAAGGGCCATGGAACCCGGTCGCCCCAACCAGCGTTTCTCCGGGGGTGATCGTCGCAACGCAGCCGCCCGCGAACCTCACTCAGCCCGTCCGGAGGGCGCCTGTCGTGCTGGTCGTCTGCGTGGACCTCCGCGTCGTCGCGGCCGTTGACCAGGAGCTGGACCGGATAGGCGTCGTCCCGGGCGCCTCCGTCTACCCGTTCACCTGGAACCTCCTTCTCGCCGCCCGGAACGAGGGCTACGGTGGGACGCTGACGACGATGCCGATCGCCGAGGAACCAAAGCTCAAGGCCCTGCTCAACATCCCGGACTACGTCGCCGTCGCGGCGGTTATCCCGCTGGGCCGCCCGGTGAAGCAGCTGACGAAGCTGCGCCGGAAGCCCGTCGCGGAGGTCGCCGTTCGGGAACGGTTTGATGGCGAGGCCTGGGCCTGACGGACCTTTCAGGGAATCGGCATTGCCGAGATGGTCGTGAACGAGAATCCGCGTGCCGCAAGCCCATTGACAATCCCCGGGAGCGCTTCGAGCGTGTGATAGCCGCCGAGGTGCATTAGCACGATGGAGCCGCCCTGGGCGTTGTTCACCACCTTCGATACGATCTGGGCCCCGGTCGGGCCGCCCTCGGATTCGGGCCGCCAGTCGATCGTGTCTACATCCCAGAGGATCGTCTGGCCGTACCCCGCCTCCCCGGCTTCCCGAAGGACGCGATCGTCGTAAGCGCCGAAGGGTGGGCGAAAACGCGGGCGCATCGCCAGTGGCACGGTCTTCGCGACCGCCGCCTCCGTGCTCGTGAACTCTTCCTGGATCGCGGCGTCGCTGAGCGTCGTGAAGTCGGGATGGCCGTAGCTGTGGTTCCCGAGGTCGAACAGCTCGGGATGTGCCGCCACAAGCTGCAGCACCTCCCGGCCCGCGTTGGTGTTCGGGTTCTCGGCCATCGCTCCGGTCATGAAGATCGTCGCCGGGACCTCGTGGAGGATCAGCCAGTTGATGATGTCGAGCGCCGGCTCGACGCGGCCACCCATGTCGAAGGTCAACGCTACCGCGCCGCTCGACCGTGAGCCGTTGCGGATGAGGCGGCTTGGCCCGGCAGGCTGCGATGGAATCGGGATGACCAGGTATTCGCCGACGCGTATCTTCGATGGGTCGGAGATGCCGTTGAGGGCCGCAATCGCCCCCACGGTGGTGGCGTAGCGGTTCGCGATCGAAAAGAGCGTGTCCCCGGGCACGACGGTATAGGTAAACGTCCCGTGGAACCCGTCACGGCCGACCATCAGGACGCGTGCCTGGTGCTGGCCCCCGGGCGCCTGTGGCAACACGGCCGAATCGCCGAGGGCAAGTTGACTAACAGTCGCCAAGGCCAGCAACACGAGCACCGCGGAGAGCATTCGTAAGCGCGCCTGGCTCATGATGCGAGTCTAGGCGCCGTGGGTCTTCGCGGGGAGGGCCGTTCGACGCGGATTTCTGACCGCAATGGTCTCCCGCTTGACCGGAGTCACCCACCCGTCCGTAATTCACCCCCACGACAGGAGGCCACCATGGACATCGCTGATGAAGAGCTAACTGGCCTGGATCACGCACGCCTCGAGCGGATAACCGCCCACCTCGAACGCAACTTCATCGACAGTGGCAAGATCACGGGCTGCCAGGTGCTGGTTGCCCGGCACGGTGAAGTGGCGTACTTCCGCTCCCTCGGGATGATGGACCGCGAGCGGAAGCTCGCCACGCGGGATGACACCATCTATCGCATCTACTCGATGTCGAAGCCGATCACATCGGTCGCGCTGATGTCGCTCTACGAACAGGGCCACTTCCAGCTGAACGACCCGGTCCACCGCGTCATCCCCGAGTGGCGCGAGCAGCGCGTCTGGCTCTCGGGCGAAGGCCGGGAGATGGAGACGAAGGCGCCCGATGTGCCGATGACCTTTCGCAACGTCCTGAGCCACACGGGCGGCCTCACCTACGGCGGGACGAACCACCCCGTCGACCGCGCCTACCGCGAACTCGGCGTCGCCCGGGGCGATGGCGAGACGCTCCGCACCTTCGTCGAGAAGCTGGCCAACGTGCCCCTCCGCTACGAGCCGGGACAGGCCTGGCACTACTCGTACTCCACGGACGTGTGCGGCTACCTCGTCGAGGCACTCTCCGGCATGCCCCTCGACCGTTACCTCCAGCAGACGATCTTCGCGCCGCTCGGCATGGAGGACACGTCGTTCTTCGTCGAGCCGGGCAAGATCGAGCGATTCGCGGCCAACTACCAGCGCGCCGCCGATAAGTCTGTGCAGCTGCTGGATGACCCAAAGGACAGCACCTACGCGCGCAGCCCTTCGTTCCTTTCCGGCGGTGGCGGGCTCACGAGCACGACCGCCGACTACTTCCGCTTCTGCGAGATGCTTCGCCAGGGTGGCGAACTCGATGGCGCGCGCATCCTCGGCCCGCGCACTATCGACTTGATGGCGATGAACCACCTGAAGGGCGGGCAGGACCTGACCCAGATGGCGATCGGCGACTTCTCGGAGACCGCGTACGAGGGCGTCGGCTTCGGACTCGGCTTCGCCACTACCCTGGGCGAGGTGGAAGCCGGCAGCATGGGCGCGGGCGACTACTACTGGGGCGGCGCGGCCTCCACCATCTTCTGGGTCGACCCCTACGAAGACCTGGAAGTGATCTTTATGACCCAGCTGATGCCCTCGGCCACCTTCAACTTCCGCGGGCAGCTCAAGAGCATCATCTATTCGGCCATCACGGACTGATGGCCGGGACAGGAACGAACATGGAACTCGGCGTCGTCTTCCCACAGAGCGAGATCGGCAACGATCCCGCGGCAATCCGCGATTTCGCCCAGGCGGCCGAGGGGCTCGGCTACACCCACCTCCTCATCTACGACCACGTCCTGGGCGCCGACAGGGACCGTCCCGGCGGCTTCCAGGGCCCGTACGACAAGGACACGCCCTTCCACGAAGTGTTCGTGACGCTCGGCTACCTGGCCGCGTGCACCACGACGATCGAGCTGGCCACCGCCGTCGTCATCCTCCCCCAGCGCCAGACCGTGCTTGTGGCGAAGCAGGCCGCCGAGGTCGATGTCCTCTCCGGGGGCCGGATGCGCCTCGGAGTCGGCACCGGCTGGAACGCGGTCGAATACGTCGGGCTCAACGAGGACTTCCACAACCGTGGCAAGCGCCAGGAGGAGCAGGTCACCCTCATGCGGGAGCTCTGGGCGAACGATACGGTTGATTTCACGGGCAAGTGGCACCGCGTAGAGAAGGCCGGCATCAACCCGCGTTCCGGCCGCCAGATTCCGATCTGGTTCGGTGGAGGCGCCCCCGCGCTGGTAAAGCGGATCGCGAAGTACGGCGACGGCTGGTTCCCGCTGATGGGCCCGGGTGACGCCGCCGCCGCGACGATCGCCGCTATCCGTGAAGCAATGAAGGCGGAAGGCCGTGACCCGGCGACGCTCGGCATCCAGGCGCAGGCCCAGGCCCGCGGTGGCAACCCGGAGCGATGGCGCAAGAATGCCGACGAGTGGCGCGAACTCGGCGCGACCCACATCGCCATTGGCACGATGGGCGCCGGGTTGGCTTCGCCAGCGGACCACATCGCCGCGATCCGCCAGTACAAGGAGTCCGTGGTTTAGTCGGCGCGGGCGGCACGCGAGGGCTGAGTCAGCCCTCAGGGGGCCTGCCGCTGCTGGGCCCCAAGGACCGCCCCGAGGTCCCGGAGTAGCAACGCGGCGACATCGAGGCGCAGCCCTGGGAAGCTGCGGCTTTCGACGATGCCTGTAGCGTCGGGTGCCAAAGTTACGTACTCCCCGTCTTGGAGCGCGAACCAGTCGATCCGCTCCTCGTAAAGCTGCCAGACGACGTATTCACGCACGCCGCTGCGCTGGTAGGCGTGCTTCTTCGCGCCCAGGTCGATGGAGGCGCTGCTCGCCGCGATCTCGAAGACCAATTCTGGCGGGCCATCGATGTAGTCGTCCTCGGTGACGCGCGAGGTGCCATCGCGGTAGCGCAGGAAGGCGTCAGGCTGGACGTTGTTGTCGGCGTCCAGCCGCGTGGTTGAGCCGTCGCCGCCATCGACCCCCGGGTGCGAGGCCTGGTAAACGCCCATCCAGGTCGAGACGATCCGCTGCGGGCCGCCGTGATGATCGTGATGCATTGGTGAGGCCACGTGCACTACCCCTTCAATGAGTTCCGCCCGCCGGACCTCAGGATGGAGGGCGTAGCGCCGCTCGAACTCCACGCTCGTCAGGCGGTCGCCCGATTCGAGGGGAGGGACGCGCCGCGGCGTCTCGCGTTCGGCCACCTGTGGCGATGCCATGTCGTTAGTATAGCCGTTATCCGCCGCCGATCGCGGGGATGATCGTGACGTGCGCATCGGGGCGCAGCGGCTCGTGGAGCGGGTAGGTGGCCGCTTCGCTATCGATCGCGACCGCCAGCTCGCCCCGTACGCGGCCGTTCTTGACGACGCGCTGGTAGAAGCCGGGGCAGCGTTCGTCGAGGCCGCGAAGGAGCTCCTCGAGCGTCTCCGCGGGGACATCGAGGTCCTGTTCGCCGCCACAGAGCGACCGGAAGAGCGTGGGGACGAAGACGTGTGCCATAGTCGAAACAGCGGGGTCCCGAGCGCTCAGCGCTCGGCGCCTCACGGGTCCTCATGCCATCAGAGCGCTGGCCGGATGCAGCGACCGGGAGAACGGATTCAGCACCAGGCCAAGCTCTTCGAGTGTTAATGCGCCCAGCAGGGGCTGGTCTCCCGGCTGACCAAGAACCACGGGTGTCATCGTGTCGCCGAGCTCGAGATGGATCGCGCAACTGCCGACCGGCCGCTCCATGATCGTTCCATCGGCCAGGCGAAACCGCTGGGTCCGGACCGCCGTTAATCTGAGCCGCCGCCAGGTGGCCTCGGGGACGACCGTGTAGGTCGCCCCCGAATCCACGAGGAACTCCAACGTTTCAGACTGGCCGCCCGGGCCCACCAGGGTTCCGGGAATGTCGGTGATAGCCATGTGCGTATCCTAGCTCAGGCCGTGAAGCTCCTCGACGACGCGCCGGGGCGAGATCGGCAGCTCCAGGAAGCGGTGGCCCGTCGCATCGGCGATGGCGTTGGCGATCGCTGCCAGCGGCGGCACGATCGGCACCTCGCCGACGCCGCGGACGCCGTAAGGATGGCCCGGGTTCGGCACCTCAACGAGGATGGTGTCGATCATCGGGACATCGAGCGTGGTCGGCATGCGGTAGTCCAGGTAGCTGGAGTTCAGCAGCCGGCCGTCCTCGCCGTAGTAGTACTCCTCGTTCAGTGCCCAGCCGATACCCTGGGCGGCCCCGCCCTGGATCTGGCCTTCGACGTACGAAGGGTGAATCGCCGTCCCGACGTCCTGGACGGCGGTGTAGCGAAGGATCGTCACCTTGCCGGTGTCCGGGTCGACTTCGACATCGACGATGTGGGTGCCGTAGGCGGCGCCCACGCCGCGCGCGGAGAGCGAACCCTTGCCGACGATCGGGCCACCGGTGGCGCCCTGCTTTTCGGCGATCTGCTTGAAGGTCAGCCGCTTGGTGGTGTCCTTGGTCGAGCGCACTTCGCCGTCTTCGTAGACGAGGTCTTCGGCCGGAACGCCAAGGGTAGAGGCCGCCCGCGTCACGAGCTGGCCCTTGATGTCCTTGGCTGCCTCGATGACGGCGAGGCCCGTGGCGAAGGTCGTCCGGCTGCCGCCGGTTACGTCGGTGTAGGAGATCGAGTCGGTGTCCGCGACCATCGGGTGTACCGCGTCGTAGGTGATGCCGAGCGTTTCTGCGAGCTGCATGGCGAGCGAGGCGCGCGTGCCACCGATGTCCGGGTTGCCCTCGATCAGGTTCACGCTTCCATCCGTGTTCACCGTCACGACAGCGCTCGACTGCAGGCCGGCGTTAAACCAGAAGCCACTGGCGACGCCGCGGCCGCGGTTCGGCCCTTCAATCGGCGCGTTGTAGTGCGGCGACGAAATCGCGGCCTGGACGGTCTCTTCCGCGCCGATGCGAGGGAAGGGCACGCCGGTGATCATCTTCGTGCCCTCCTTCGCGCTGTTCTTCAGGCGGATGGCGAGTGGATCGACGCCGATCTTCTTCGCCGCTTCGTCCAGCGCCTGTTCGAAGGCGAACGCCGCGGCCGGTGCGCCCGGCGCCCTGTAGGCCGAAGTCTTCGGCTTGTTGACGACAACATCGAAGCCTTCGACGACGAAGTTCTCGATGTCGTATGGCGAAAGCATGCACATCGCGCCCGCGCCGACGGCCGAACCAGGGAAGGCGCCGGCTTCGTAGGCGAGCGATGCCTTCACACCCGTGATCTTTTCGCCCTTGAGCGCCAGCTTCACGTGGATCGCCGAGCCGCTCGTCGGGCCGGTGGCTTCGAAGACTTCGGTCCGGTTCATCGTGATCTTGACCGGGCGTCCGCTCTTGCGGCTGAGGATGGCAGCCAGCGGGTCCAGGTAGATCGGGATCTTCCCGCCGAAGCCGCCGCCGATCTCCATCGGGATGACGCGGATCTTCGCGACCGGCACGAGCAGGACCAGCGAGACCTGGCCGCGAACGGCGAAGGTGCCCTGGGTGCTGGTCCAGATCGTCAGGGTGCCATCCAGGTTCCAGTTCGCCGTCGCGGCGTGCGGCTCGATGTAGCCCTGGTGGACCATCTTCGTCACGTAGTCGTGCTCGACGATAGTGTCGGCCGCCGCGAAGGCCGCTTCGACGTCGCCGCCCTGGAACTTCAGGGTGCTGGCGATGTTGCTCGGCTTTTCGCCGAAGGTGCCGTCCATCTGCTTGGTGCGACGTGTTTCGTTCAACAGGGGAGAACCGTCGCGCATCGCGTCGAGGACATCCATCACCGGGGGCAGTACTTCGTACTCAACCTTGATGAGCTTCAGCGCTTCTTCGGCGATGTGGGCGCTCGTGGCTCCGACAGCGGCCACGGCGTGCCCGTGATAGAGCACTTTCTTGTCCGCGAGAATGTTCTCGGCGAGTTCTTTGATGTTGATCGGGCCGCCTTCGCCCAGCTCCGCTTCGGTGTCGGCCATCGCCGGCAGGTCCCGGTGGGTTACCACGCCGACCACCCCTTCTAGGGCTTCCGCGGCGGACGTGTCGATCGAGAGAATCCTGGCGTGGGCATGCGGGCTGCGCAGCACGCGCCCGAAGGCCATGTTCGGCAGCCGGATATCGGCGCCGTACTGCGCCTTGCCTATCACCTTCTCTACGCCGTCCGGGCGGATGGGCCGGGTGCCAATGATCTTGTACTTCGGTTCGTCAAGGGCCGTCATGACTTCGCCTCCATGGTGTCCGCCGCCTTGAGGACGGCACGAATTATCTTGTCATACCCCGTACATCGGCACAGGTTGTTGGCCAGCGCCCAGCGAACGTCGTGTTCATCCGGGTGCGGGTCGCGGTCGAGAAGGGCCTTTGAGGCGACGATGAAGCCCGGCGTGCAGATGCCGCACTGCAGCGCGGCCTCTTCCAGGAACGCCGTTTGCAGCGGGTGGAGCGCCTCGGGCGAACCGATGCCTTCGATGGTCGTGATCTGGGCGCCCTCGGCTTCGACGCCGAGAACGCAGCAGGAGTTCACTACGCGGCCGTTCATGATCACGCTACAGGCGCCGCAGTTGCCGTTGTTGCAGCCTTCTTTGGCCCCGGTGAGCCCGATTTCGTCGCGCAGCACCTCGAGCAGGCTCTGGCGCGGTTCGCAAAGGAAGTCGGTGGCTGCCTCGTTGATCGTCGTTTGGACATGAGATCGTCGCATTGTTAGCGGGCCTCCGTGATGCGGCCGAGTGCGCCGTTCAGGGCGCGCACGGTAAGGACGTTGGCGAGGTGCTTGCGCTGGGCGATGGAACCTCGCATGTCGGTGATCGGTGTCGCCGCGGCTTCCGCCGCGTCTCCCGCGTTGGCGAAGGCTTCGGCGCCTGGCGCCTGGCCGATGAGGGCCTGGGCAGCGGCTGGCACCATAAGGGGCGTGGCCGCGACGGCGCCGATGGCTACCCGCGCGTCTTCGATCCGGTCGCGGGAGGCGTTCAGCCGGAGCATCACTCCCGCGCTGACCACGGCGATATCCATTTCGTTTCGCGGGATGAAGCGGTGGTAGAACGACTGCGCGTTCGAACCCAGCGCCGGGACCTTTACCTGGACGAGCAGTTCGCCGGGCTGGAGGGTGTTCCGGCCGGGGCCGGTGAAGAACTCTTCGATCGGCAGCTCACGTGTGCCCGAGGCGGAGCCGATGACGAGCTTCGCGCCGAGCGCCATGAGCGCCGGGGTGGAATCCGCCGCCGGGCTGCTGTTGCAAATGTTGCCGCCGAGGCTGGCGCGGGACTGGATCTGGATCCCGCCGATAATGCGGGCGGCATCCACGATCCCTGGGAACCGCTTCGCGACGTCGGCGTTTTCGTAGATGTCCGCGCAGGAAACGGCAGCGCCGATCTCCAGGCCGCCGTCAGACGTGACCTTGAGGGACATCAGCTCGGGAATGTGCTTGACGTCGATGAGCTGGTCGCAACGGCGGCGACCTTCACGGAGCTGGACGATGACATCGGTGCCACCGGCCAGCAAGAGCGTGGTGCGCCCGTTTCCCATCGCCGAATAGGCTTCGGCCAGGGAGCGGGGCGCGAGATAATCAAAGTTCTCCATGCACGGTCCTTCTTATACAGGTTCAAAACATCCGAAGGGGCAAGGGCGTACCGCCGGTTCGACCCATGGACGAGCGCCCCCGATCATAAGGAACGTGCCCCTACTTGTCTTGGCCCTTCGTTCTGTCTGCAGCATAACGCCTCGCGCGTTGCTCTTCCTCCTCATGACGTTCGCACTCGTAGGCGTCGCCTCCCTTTCCCAGGAACGTGGAGCCGCCGCACAGGCAGGCGGCGAGGTGATCCGCAGCTTCAACGCCACGTACGTCGTCCGCGCCGATGGCGTTGTGGAGGTGACGGAGGAGATCGCCTGGGACTTCGGCGCCCGGACTGACCGTCACGGCATCTTTCGAGATCTGGTCTTCCGGGAGGACTGCCCGGACACCACGGCCCCGGACACGCAGCTTCCCACCTACCCCTGCCCCGTTGGCTCCTACCGGACGTACGGCATCTCCGATGTCTCGGTGCAGATTCGTCGTGCCGACGGCAGCTTTGGCAGCGTCCCCACGAAGACCGAAGACCTCGCGGGCTCAGGTGGGCTGACGTACAAGAACATCCGGATCGGCGACGCCGACAAGACGGTCTCCGGCATCCAGACCTACCGCATCAGCTATCAGCTGAAGAACGCTCTCACGAAGTACGACGACCACGACGAGTTCTTCTGGAACGTGACGGGCAAGGAGTGGGACGTCGTCATCCTGGCCGCGCGCTTCCGCTTCAGCGATGGCCCGGGCAAGGCCGAGGCCGCCGTCTGCTTCGAGGGGTTCCGAAGCACGAAACCGTGCGCCATCACAAAGCCCGCCGCGCCGGGGGGCGACTGGACGTTCGCCGCGACCCGGCCCCTGCAGCCCGGCGAAGAGATCTCGGTCGCGATGCGCTGGCCGGCCGGCACGTTCCCGCTCGGGGAACCCGACTACGGGCGCGTCAAGACGGTCGAGGACTTCTTCGAAGGTGATGCGCTCGAATTCGGCGGAATGGCGCTCGTAGGCGGCCTCAGCGCCTTCGGCCTGGTCGGCCTCTGGTGGCGCCACGGCCGGGACC
>CAZQCR010000112.1:0-10166 GCA_964591745.1 uncultured Anaerolineaceae bacterium | reverse complement strand
ACGGGGGGTCGAGCGCGGTGGGGATGGTAAGCGCGCCCGCGACCGCTGTGGGTCGTGACTACGTGGGGTCGAGCGCGGTGGGGATGGTAAGCGCGCCCGCGACCGCTGTGGGTCGCGACTACCGTGGGGCTAGCGGAAATGGGGCATCACTTCGGCGGCGAAGCGTTCGAGGCGGGGCGTCATTTCGGCCGGATCGAGGCCGGGCGGGCAGCCCCATGAGATGAAGTCGGTGACAGGGATGAATTCGCGGAAGCGCTCGATCTTGTCGACCAACTCGGACGGGGAGCCGACGAACCAGGACTGGTCGATTGGCCGGGGCTCGGCCGCGGGGCGGGCGAAGTTAGCGGCGGCGATCCACGGCCGGTAGGTGTCCCAGCGGTAGCGTTCGCGCTCGCTGATCTTCGCCCAGAGGGGGTCGTTGCGGTCATCGGCTACGAACATCGGCTTGATCATGCCGATCATGTGGTCGGCCGGGTCCCGGCCGAGCTTCTCGAGTTCGTCGAGCCAGGGTTCGTAGGCCGTGGTGCGGTCTCCCTGGGGGAGGATGTGAAGGCCCATGCGAGCGGCGCGACGGGCGGCGGGCTCGCTGGCGGTCGCCAGCCAGAGGGGCGGGCCACCGGGCTGGACGGGTTTGGGGGTCACATCGATGGCGTCGAAAGCGTAGTGACGGCCGGCGTAGCTGAAGGGGCCCTCGGCCCAGGCGCCACGAAGGACGTCGATGCCCTCGACGGTGCGGCGAACGCGCTCGGAACGCATTTGCCCGAAGGCGGCGAACTCTTCGTCGCGATAGCCCATGCCGACTCCGAGCATGGCACGGCCGTTGGAGAGGATATCGACGGTGGCGAGCTCTTCGGCGAGCCGGATCGCGTTGTAGAACGGCAGGAGGAGGATGTCGGTGCTGATCTTCACCCGCCGCGTCCGGGTGGCGATGGCGGCCATGAGGGGGACGGGCGCGGGAGTGTAGCCGTCGGGAACGAAGTGGTGTTCGGTAAGCCAGATGGAGTCGTAGCCGAGCGTTTCGGCGTGCGCTATCTGATCGAGGATGGCGGCGTAGACCTCGGGCCAGGGGCGTCGCCACTGGCCGGGATTGCGGAAGTCGTAGGCGAGTCCGAAGCGAAGCGTCATCGTGGCGGATTGTGGATCAAACGGCCTCCGCGGGCTATCGCCTCCATCCGCTGCCGACGCCCCAGGCGGATTGTTCGCCTCAGCCCCGGGGCGATCGCGCGACGATCGCGAAGCAGCGGTGCGGTGCGTACACCATCTCGTCACCGAACCGCTCGGCCAGCGCCGCCGCATGCTCCTTGTCGAAAGCCACCACCGCCTCGGACGAAAGCGTTGCCGAGACCCCGGCGCTCGCCCGGATGCGCCCCCGCCAACCGTCCTGCGTGTACGGCACATCAACATCGAACGAAAAGGTCTCGATACCCGTGAACCCCGCCAGCGAAAGCGGCGCGATGTGGCCGGCCGGGATGCCGTTGCCTCCGCCCATCCGCCAGGCGGGGTTGTGCTTCTCGATCAGCTTTTCGGAGAGATCAACAACGTTCCCCGACAGGGGAATCCAGTCAAAGTGGCAAATCACGAGCGTCCCCCCAGGGACCAGCTGCCGTCGCACCTCGGCGGCCGCCTTCGCCGCCTTGAACCAGTGCCAGCACTGGCCGGCGGTCACGAGATCGAACGACCCAGCCGCAAGGCCCGTCTCCTCCGCCTTGCCCACGCGATACTCGACGTGGACACCCGCCTCGCGGTCAAGAGCCGCAGCCTGCTCCAGCATCGCCGCCGCCGGGTCGATAGCCGTCACCGCACAGCCCCGGAGCGCCAGGCTGCGGGCCACCGTGCCAGTGCCCGTACCGAGATCAAGCACGCGCTGCCCCGGCGCACCCGCCCCGAACCGCGCCAGCCGGTCGAACAGCTCCGCCGGGAAGCCAGCACGATGGCGCGCATAGTCGGCGGCCGTCTTCCCGAAGTCCACCGTACCGGCGAACGCCGTGAACTCGCGGGCGGATCCGGCGCGTGGCAGGTCGGGGATGGTCTCTTCAGTCATGCCTGTATTGTATACAATGATCGAACGGTCTCGCTAGGGGCCCCTCCGCGTCCAGACACCGACGTTGCCGACGAGATAGCCTCCGCCATGTTCGACGAGATCCTCGATTGGCGCGTCGTCTTCCAGGGCCGCGCGCTCGAACTCCCCGCCTGAGTTCGCCTGCCGGTTCAGCTGCTCTCCCCGCTCAGGAATCGCCGCGGCACATCCCTCAGCATCAGGTCGATCGTGTCCTGCGGCACGCCCCGCTCCTTCAGGTCAGGCACGGCCACGTTGCTCACGAAGAGGTAGCGCGTCGGCCCCGGCGGCGGCGGTACCGGCGCACCCAAAAGTACGGGCGCCGGGGCGTGGTCGTGCCCCAGCATCAATCGCGAGGCCCACCCGCGGTCGATCAACGCCTTCACGGTTTCGTTGCGCTGGCGCCATTGAGCCCGGCCGGGACCGCCAGGATAGCGGTCCATGGAGAGGTAGACGCCGGTGTGGAGCAACGCCTCCAGGTAGCCCACGTCCGTCGAATCCGCGCTGTGGCCGATCGCGATCCGGTCCATCGGCGCCCCTTCCTGCGCGAAGATCTCCACCTGCCGGCGCCCCACCTGCTCCGGCGCCCAGTGGTGCGTGCTAATGGGGCAGCCCGTGCGCTTCAACGCTCGCGCCGCGCCGCGGAGGATGCGCTCCCCTTCCGGGGTTACCCCGCCGGCGTCGTTGGCAACCTTGATCACGCCTGCCTTCACGTTCGTGTCGCCGATACCCTGGGTGATCTCGTGGACGAAGATGTCGGCGATCTCGTCGAGGTCGCGGGCCCAGAACGAGCGCGGGACATCGCGCCAGATGCCGGTGGCGACAACGATGTTCATGCCGGTGGTGGCGGCGATATCGCGGACGTAGGCGATGTCGCGACCAAGGTCGGGCGTGGTGAGATCGATGATCGTCGAGACGCCGCCGGCCTTGGCCTCGGAGAGCTCGCGGACGGCGTTGGCGCGGGTACGGTCCCAATCGAAGCGCCAGGGATAGTGGAGATTGTCGGCGCCCATTGCGACGACCACATGTTCGTGGCTGAGGGTGACTCCGAGGTCGGCCGCATTTACGGGCCCGAGGACGGTTTCGACGGTCGACATGGTTCTCTCCGCGGCGCTGTTGCGCGGGCGGATTCTACGCCGAATCGGGCGAGTTCAGGCGAGCGCGCCGAGGCCGGCGTCACCAACGCTGACAACGGCCGAGGAGATCGGCGCGCCGAAGGCGACCGTTTCGGAGCGGACGAAGCGGCCGTCTTCCGCATGATGGACGGCGACCGTCTTCCGGCGCGGGTCGATAATCCATGCCTCGCGGACGCCGTGGAGGGCGTAGACGGGCAGGTTGTCGCGGGCGTCGTAGGTCTTCGTCCCGGGCGAGGCGACCTCGACGACGAGGTCCGGCGGTCCGGTCACGTGCTCGCGCACTTCGGCCACGCCGCCGGCCGCGATGTAGAGGACATCTGGCTGGAGGACCGTACGCGGGGGAAACTCCACGTCGATCGGCGCGACGAGGACCTGCCCTCCCTCCGTGCGTGCGAACGCTCGAATTGAGACGGCGACCTCCAATACGATCATCTGGTGTTCCGCCGTGGGCGAGGCCATAAGCACCAACCTCCCATCGAGCAGCTCATACCGTTCCAGCGTGGGCGGCATCGCGAAGTAGTCCGCCGCAGTCATGGGACGGTCGGCGATAACGGGCATTCCGGAGGGCTTACGGATGGCCATGGGGATATGGTACCACCGGGGTTCCGGGCGCGGTTCTCGCCCCGAAGCGACTCGCGTGTGAGGACTACGGGTGAGCCGTGGCGCCAGCCCTCACCCCTGCCCCTCTCGAACGGCGGTGGGCGAGGGGTTCTTTCACGGCACTAGCCCCGTTCGACGACGCCGGAGACGCGGAGGGGGGTAACGCGGATGATGACGCGGCCCTGGGCACGGAGGCCCGCCTCGAAGCCCTCTGGAGGGGTGAATGGGGCGCCGCGCATGACCTCGTTGACGGCGATGTGGCCAGGAACGATGTCGTCCGTCTCTATGGCCGCGGTGCCTTCGATGTTGACGAAGCGATAGGGTGCGCCCTCGTCGAGGACGGTGAGGGCCACTCGCGGGTTGTTTCGGATCGTCTTCGCCTTCAGCCGCGAAAGGGTGGTGCTGAAGATCAGGGTGTCGCCCTCGCGGGCGTAGAAGACGATGGAGCTGGTGGGGCTGCCATCCTTGCGAAGGGTGGTGACGGATGCCCACTTCATGCTCTTTACGAAGGCGTCTTGTGCTGCTGTACCGATCATGGCGAACCATCCCCGCGTTCCTGCTGCCGGGGATTCTAGCGCACGTGCTGGCGGAAACAACGTAGTGGAAAATGCCATGATGGATCGGCGCTACGGGAGCGGCGACGGTGGGCGAGCGCGCATTACCGTATGCACCAACGGGAGGGGATGATCGGTCCCGTTCGCGCGACTTCGTGCGCCGCAGAACGAAAACCAACTTGCGAGGCCCCTTGCAGATGTCCTGGTTCTACAACATTCGTATTCAACCCCGCCTCTTTGGCGCCTTCGGCGTCGTCATCCTCCTGATGGGCGGGGCTCTCGCCTTTAGCCTGAACGCGCTTTCCAGTTCGGTGGGCGATACCGACGACGAGCTGTACAACGTCCACGTTCAGCAGTTGGCCGAGCTTTTCCCTGCCCAGCAGGACGTCCTCCTGGCCAGCCAGCGTGCGATGGACGCCCTCCTCGCCGACTCCCAGGACGAGTCGGTGACGTTGGCAAGCGAAAGCGATGCCTTCCTGAAGAGTGGCACAGCGGAGCTCAAAGCCTTTCGCGACGGTCTGCCCGAAGGCGAATCGCGGGAGCAGGTCTCGGCAACGCTGGAGCTTCTCGATGAACTCGCAGCCACGCGCACCGAAGTGTTCGCCGCGCTACGTTCAGGCGACACGGCGCAGGCGATCGAAATCAACGAAAACGGCGTTGGCGGCGCGCCGAGCGCCGATAAACAGGCCGAGGAAGTGGTTGCCGCCTTCGAGCAGGTGATCAGTGACAAGGTTGCGGTAACCGGACGCGTCTTCAACGAAGGCAAGTCGGCGGCGAGCACCGCGCGGCTCGTCGCCATCGGCATTGCCGTCGTGGCGGCGCTCTTTGGCTTCGTCGTCGCCGGCATTCTTGCCCGCAACATCAAGCGTTCACTCGCGGTCGTGGACAACCGAATGCGGAGTATGGAGACGAACTGCATCAGCGCCCTTGAGCGCGGCCTTGGCGCTGTGGCTGCTGGCGACCTGACCGTCGATGCGCGTCCCGGCACGCCCCAGATCGAACAGCACTACAACGACGAAGTGGGAGCGATCTCCGCCGGCATCAACCGGATGGCGGGCGGGTAAGCTTGCGGCCGCAATCGAGAGTTAAAACACGATGCGCGGTGGGTTGAACCAGATTGTCGGTGGCGTTCGTACGAACGCAGGCGGCATCCTTTCGGCTTCGGGCCAGCTCCGAGAAGCTTCCAGCCAGATGGCCGGGGCGACCGGCCAGATCTCATCGGCGATCGGTGAAGTCACCCGCTCGGCAGTCTCACTGGCCGGCATCTCCAACGACTCGGCCCGAGCCATCGAGCGGGTGGCGGCTGGCTCGCGGGAACTCGCCGCGACGGCCGGATCCAACGCGACCTCGGCGGCGAAGTCCCGCCAACAGGCTTCAGAAATGGGCGAACGGATCGCCCTCGTTCTGCAGCCTCGAACGGTGTGGCCCGCGCAGCCGAGGAGAGCCGCGCAGCCGCAGTCCAGGCCAAGGCCGCGGTCCAACAGGCAGTCACCTCCATGGCGGGCATCGCTCAGGCTGTCGATCGGGCCAGCCACCGTCAATCAGCTTGGCGAGTACGGGCAGCAGATTGGCGACATCGTCAAGACGATCGACGAAATCGCCGCTCAGACGAACCTCCTCGCTCTCAACGCGGCCATCGAAGCGGCCCGAGCTGGCGAGCAGGGTCGCGGCTTCGCCATCGTGGCGGACAACGTCCGCAACCTGGCCGAACGCTCCAGCGAATCGACCAAGGAGATCGCCACCCTCATCGCCAAGGTACGAGCTGGCACGGAGGAGGCCGTAACGGCGATGGCCGCAGGCGTCCAGGATGTCCAGGCGGGCCGGGAGATCACCACCCAGGCCGGCGAGGCGCTCGAGGCGATCATCGCATCGGTCGATGAATCCGCAGTCCAGATGCAGCAGATCGCCCGCGACGTCGAGGGGCTCGCCTCGGGCACAGCGCTGATCGTGACCTCAGTCGAGGAGAAAGCGCGGGCGTGCGGTCAGCCAGGCGCTGACCGCCTTGCTCTTGTGTACGCGCAGGTTGTCGAGGACGAGATGGACCGTGGTCGTGCTGGGAGGATGGGGCGCGGTAGTAAGCGCGTCTACACAGCAACTCTCGGCCCAATCCGATGATCTCGCGGTCACGGCGAACGAGCTGAAGGGTCTCGCGGAAGAGCTCTCAAGCGCGACGAGCCGATTCAAGCTTGCGGCCTGAGGCTGCGTCACGCAGGTAGGAACGATTGAAGTGCGGTCGTGACACGGCCGCATTTCTCTACCCCTGGACGCTTCACCGTCGTGGTAGCGCGGCGAGCGCTTCCCCGGCCAACCGGTAGGTCGTCCATTCGTCCATGGGGACGGCGCCGAGGGAGCGGTAGAAGGCGATCGAGGGCTCGTTCCAATCGAGGACGGACCATTCGAGACGGCCGCAGCCGCGTTCAACGGCGATGCGGCCGAGTTCGATCAGGAGCGCCTTGCCGTAGCCCCGTCCGCGGTGGTCCGGCCGGACGAAGAGGTCTTCGAGCCAGATGCCGGGTTTGCCGAGCCAGGTGCTGAAGTTGTGAAAGTAGAGGGCGAATCCGACGGCTGGTCCGCCCGGCTCTTCAGCGATGATGACCTCTGCGTACGGCCTCGGGCCGAAGAGGTGGTGGCGCAACTCCTCGCGGTTGAGGGTGACTGCATCGGGCTCGCGCTCGTAGTCGGCGAGGGCGTGGATGAGCTCGATCACAAGGTCGAGGTCGGCTTCGGTTGCGTGGCGGAGCGGCATGCGTTCTACCCCACGGGAACGGTTCAGGCGTCGACGAGTTCGATCTTCGAGATGGTGGCGCCACCGCTGGCGATCCGGGTGACGAGGGAGCGGCCGGACATGCCGGCTGCCTTGAGGGCCTCGGCCATGGCAGTGGAAACGCCACGTACCGTCTCTTCGGGGCAGATGGCGGCGATGCTGCTGCCGGCGCCGGAAAGCCAGGCTGCCCACGCACCTGCGCCCCTGGCCGCGGCGAAGATATCGAACATGGGCGGGAAGATGAAGGCGCGCTGCCGCTGATGAATCCGGTCATCCGTCGCTTCGTGGAGCGCGTCTGTGCGCCCGCTGGCCATGGCCGCGACGAAGAGGGCGGAGCGCCCGAGGTTGTGGACGGCGTCGGCGCGCGAGTAGCTTTCGGGGAGGGCCTTGCGGGCCTCTTTGGTTGGCATGGAGTGATCGGGGATGAGGATCGCCATCATGGCATCCTTGGGGTAGGTACAGGCGATGTGCATATAATCACCGCGCTCGACGGGAACGCAGACTTCCATGCCACCGAACATCGCCGGGCAGGCGTTGTCGCCGTGGCCTTCGAGGTCGGCGGCGACGGCCAGGCAGGCGCCGGAATCGAGGGGCGAGCCCATCATCTCGTTGGCGGCGACGACGCCGCCGACGCGAGCGACGGCGCTGGCGCCAAGGCCGCGGCCGAGGGGGATGGAGACGTTGTAGCGAACGCGGACTCCGGCGGGCTGGGGCATGCCAGCGCGGTGGTAGGCCTGGCGGACGGCTGTGAGGACCATCTTTTCGCCAACGTCTTCGGTCGGCTGGAGTTCAGCCTCGCTGAAGGTGACGGTGATGGAGGCGAAGAGATCGAGTGCGAGGCCGAGGCAGTCGAACCCGGCGCCAAGGTTGGCGCTGGTGGCGGGCACGCGAACGGTGACAGCTGTCCCCTGCATGGCCGGGTAGGGTATAGGCGGTAGGGGTTAGGCGTTAGGAAGGTGCGGAGCGGCCGCAGGTGTAGCGTCTAGCGTGTCTCGTCTACTAGGCTAGGCGCGGGAGTGGAGGGGATCCGGTGGTCCTCGCCGTCTTCAAAACGGTTGCCCCGTCGCAAGCGCGTTGGGGGGTGGGTTCGACTCCCATGCGCTCCCGCCAGGTTGGCGAAGGCGACCACCAGCCTCACCAAGGGTTCCGGCCAGCCCATCGCTCGCCGCGCGGCCCCCGACTGGATGCCGATGTCACAAGCCCGGTGAGCGTGAACCTCCAGGCCGCGGCGTTGGCCACTTATCTGAGGGGAGGTAGTCGCCCCTCTTCCCTCACGGATGCTAAGGGTCCTAGTCCCGGAACACTCGGTCTCGCACCTCTGGGCGGGAGTCGTCCTCGCTCAGAACGCGACCGTACTTGCGGTTCACTCGGTGAGATCCGGACATCAACCCCTTCAAGACGAGGGCCGCACCGACAATCCCGATCCCGGGGAGGACGAAGTAAACCCCTCCTTGTGGGATGAACTCGCAGCCAGGTAGGTGCCAACGGTAAGTCCGAGTGAGGCGAGAAGAAGCAGCGACCCGCCGACCAAAGGCCACATGACTCGGTCTGCGGTCTCCCCTCTAAGAGCTCGAATGGCACGAGCGACGATGGCCACGGCTTCTTCATGCGGCAGACCACCACGCTCAAGACTCTTGACGAGTTCTTCTGGCCGGCGCCCACCCTCTAAGGCTTCCGCAAAGTCGGCCACAATGCGTCTGGCTTCCCGACCCGAGAGAATCGTTCCGGGCATTCTCACACTCCCTCTTGTTCGTGTTCGACAATCCCATCGACGTCCGACCCCTGCCTGACCATTGTGCAGTTTCCACTCAAGACGTCACACTCGCCTCGAGACGGCCAAGTCTTGTGTGTCACCCGCCCGCTCCTCTTGCTTAGCGCCCTGCGCGCCACCCGCCGCACGAGGGACAGCTGATGCGCGTCGTGTGTGTTCTCCTACCGGCCAGTCACCGGCCACTCAACTCCCCGGGGACGAAGACGACCTTGCAGTCCGTGGGCTGGGAGAGGGCGGTGAAGGCGGCGGGAGACGTCGCTGCCGGTCAGCTTCCCTCCGAGCGGTGAGCGCCCGCCGACTGATCAGCGAGCTTCGCTCGCATCCAAAGTTCGCTTCGAGACTCGCGCTTACCAGCCAGCGGGTGGGCCGGGTCTCATCTCAGGCGCGCGGGAGCTACCGATTCGGAACGTCGGAACCCAACGCGTTAAACCTCTTCGGTTCACGGTCAGCCTTGGCCCAGTGAGCCTTGACCTCTTTCTCGTCCTCGGGACTAACTTTCAGTGGACGTATTCGAATCCCCGTTACCTCGCGGATTACCTTTGCCACGCAGCACCTTCCTACGGTTGGCGACTTGCTTCCCATCATACTCCAAAGTTAAGGCTCCGTGGCTGTCGTGGCTCTCCTGTCCATAAACGTCTTGGTAGGACACCTCCCGGACTTCCGCCTCGAGACGTTGGCATCTGGATGGGACCCGAAGGATCTCCACCCCCGTCGTCTGGCCAGCGGCCAGGTACGCGACACCCAATTCCAAGTGTTCGATGTACACCGCTCGACTACCGTCTTCCGCCGATAGCCTGAGCCGCACCCTCACGTCGTCGGCGATTCCCAGAGGCTCCTTCTGAAGGTTGGCGAGCCAGACGGTGAGGTGCAACACGTTGAAGGCATCGCCAGGAGGAAGCCTCGCCTGAAGCCGTGGTTCGGGCACGCCAAGCTGCGCGAGCGTGAATATCGTTTCCGGCATCCGTGGCGCCCAGCCACTCTCGCTCGGCTCGCCAGGGAGAAACCCAACGTCTATGCGCACGTATGGTCCACGAGCCGCTCGGCTGTCCTGCGCGTTGCGCTCAAGATCTGGGAGCGAGAGAGCCAAGAGAGCGAGCGTCGCCGCCGAGATGAGTGCGGCTGCGAAGGACGTGAGCGCAGAGATTGCTTCCCACCGCACATGCGGGCCTCGTGGGAGGCCGCCTTGAAGCTCGATGGCCAAGAGTAGCAATCCGGCAAGTACGGAGAAGGCGAGCATGCTGCCAACCATCCACAGGGCAACGCCGGCCCTCGGTGCCATGGCTTG
>CAZQCR010000111.1:0-10173 GCA_964591745.1 uncultured Anaerolineaceae bacterium | reverse complement strand
CCCGCTTCGCCCTCGCCCCGGATGAAGTCCGGCGCCGTCTTCAGCCGGCGACCGATGACTGGGCCCTGGCCGCGGTGAACTTCCGGATGGCAGAGGACCTGCAGGCACGGGGCGAAGCGGCGCGGGCCGTTCGTTACTTCGCCGAAGCGCAGCGCCTCCGCCCGGACAGCTGGTCGTTCAAGCGCCAGACCTGGAACCTTGAAGAGGAGACGAAGGCGGGCGGGCCGGAGTTCTGGGCGGCCGTCGATGCCCTCGGCGATCGTCCCTATTACCCCCCCGTTGCCGATATCGTTCCGGTCGGCTGAGCCAGCGGTTTTTGAAACGCAAAGGTTCGAAGAGAGGCGAAGAGGTTTCGGTCGCCCGGTGAACTCTTGAATCTTTGTTCCGTTGCTTCTTTGCGTTTCAACTCCTTGAGCGGGGACTGCGAGGTCATCCACGGGCGCCAGCGGTTTTTGAAACGCAAAGGTTCGAAGGGGCGAAGAGGGGGCGCGTTCCTGGCCGGGCGGCGGGCGGTCAGCTCCGAGTCTTCCGTCTCGAGGGCCACAAGTTTGAGCCTCTGAACCTTCGCGTTTCAGCGCTCGCTTGAAGTGCCGCGCCGTACACGTTACCGTGTAAGTGTGGAACGGTACCGGATACCCCGGAAGAGGCCGACCGGCGAGGCCTGGACGGCCGCACGGATCGCCGAGCTGCGGGCCAGCCTGGGGCTCAGCCAGGCCACCTTCGCCGACGAACTCGGCGTCCGCCAGCAGACGGTGAGTGAATGGGAGACGGGGCGCTATGAGCCGCGCGGGGCGAGCGTGCGGATGCTCGCTGTGCTCGCTGAGGAGAGCGCCCGTTATGACCCTGGCCCGCCGGCCGAGCGCCAGGAATGAGCGCCGAACGGGCGGTCGCCCGGCCCGAAGCGGCTGTCAGCGCCCGCTGGACGGCGGGGCCGCGCGGGCCTCTGCGGCTCGCCGATGGGCGCGCGCTGCGCGTCGTCTTTCCCGGTGTGCCTGGCCCCGGCCCGGGCCCGGATTTTCGGGACGCGATTCTCGACGCCGGGGGGGACCTTCTGCGCGGCGACGTCGAGATCCACGTCAGGGCGAGCGGCTGGCGGGCCCACGGCCACCACACGGACCCGGCCTACGCCCGGGTCGTCCTGCACGTTGTCGAAGAGAACGATACCGGCGCGCTCGCCACGCTCCACGGTGGATTGCGGGCGGTGCCGATCCTCGTCCTCGGCGCCGCTCCGGCGCCTGGCCTGGCGGGTTTCACGCCGCCCTGCGCGCTCGCCGCCCGGGCTTCCCCGCCGGCCGATGCGCTGCAGCGGCTGGGGATGCGGCGACTGCGGATGAAAGCCGAGCGGGTGGCGCCGTTCGCACTTCACGGCGGACCGGGGCCGGCGCTCTACGGGCTGTTGCTGCGGGCCCTCGGTGGGAGTGCGAATCGCGATGCCTTCGCCGCCCTCGCCCGCATCCTCCCCCTGGCCGTCCTCGTCGAGCGGGCGGGCGGACACCCCTCGCCGCGAGCCCTCGTCTTCACCGCCGAGCTGCGAGGGGCGATGGCGGCGCTCGCCGTTCGCCGGGCGGGGCTCCGGCCGATGGCCTCGCCAGCTCGCCGCGTGGAGTCCGCCGGCGCCCTCTTCGCCCGCCTCTGGCCGGGGGAAACGAGCGGTTGGCCAGCATCCTGGGCGGGACTACCGTCGCCCGCGGCGCTCACCGTCCCGGGCATCGGGCGGGCCCTGGCGATCGAACTGATCGTCAACGCCGTCCTTCCCGTCGCCCTGGTCGCCGGGGTCGTTTCCGAGGCGGTTGTGCTGGAGCACTTCCGGGCGCTCCCTTCGCCTGGCACGTACGGCCGCCTGCGGCCTCTTGAAGGCTGGATCGGCGGCGGCGGCCTTCGTGTCTTCACTTCGTCCGCCAGCCTCCAGGGAGGGCTGCTCCTCCACGCGGACTACTGCAGCCGGGGGATGTGCGGGCGCTGTCCGCTGTCGTAGGCGAGAGGCCTACCTGGCGTAGTTGCTGGCGCCGTACCAATCGACCGTGACGACCGGTTCGTCGCCCACGACCCAGGCGTCGTGCCCGCTCGGAAGGGAGGTGACGTCGCCGGGGCCGGCGATGAACTCGGTCCCGTCGTCCATCCGGATCGCCAGGCGTCCGCTCAGGTGATACTGGAAGTGGGGCGCCTCGCAGCTCGCCGTGCCGGCCAGGGGTTTTACGTGCTCGGACCAGCGCCAGCCTGGCTCGAACGTAAGGCGGCCGATGGCGGCCTCGCCCACCGTGAGAATCTCGGCTTTGCCGTGGGGAAACGTGCGCGTTTCGCTCGGGTTCGAAAAGGTCAGGTGCTCGGTCGTTTGCATGAATCCGGCCTCGTGGTGGAGTCCCCGCCTGGATAGGAAGCGGAGCCAGGAGAAATCTATTAACTAGTAGATAGACTGTCAAGCGGCGCGTCGTGGTACCATGACGCGGCATGACCCGACCCGCCAGACAAGCACTGAATGGGACCGGGGCCATCGCCACGGCGGACCGCATCCTCGACGCGGCCGAAGCGCTCGCCCAGACACGCGGCTTCAACGGGTTCAGCTACGGCGACCTCGCCCGGATCGTGGGCCTGACGACCGCCAGCCTGCACTACCATTTCCCATCGAAGGCGGAGCTTGGGCGCCGTCTGATGGCTCGTTACACGGAGCGCTTTGGGCACGAGCTCGAAGGGATCCGTGCCTCGCGGCGCAGTGCCCCTGAGTCGCTCGAACAGTACGCGCGGCTGTTTGTCAGCGTCGTTCGGGACGAGCGGATCTGCCTGTGTGGAATGCTGGCGGCCGAATACGCGACGCTGCCAGGGGGAATTCAGGACGAAGTCCGGCGGTTCTTCGACCTGAACGAAGCCTGGCTCGCGGAGGCGGTGGCGGAGGGGCAGGAGGCCGGGACGCTCGCCACGGAAGGCTCTCCGCTGGAGATCGCGCGGCTGCTCATTGGAGCGCTGGAAGGGGCGATGCTCGTCGCCCGCTCTTACAACGACCCTGACCGGTTCGAAGCCACAGCCCGGCGGACGATCGCCGCCTTTGCGCCGCGAGCCGCGGACGGCTGAGCCGCTTGCGCCGCTACCCTTCACTCGGCCGTGTCTTCGCCCGCCTTCGCCCCCGCCTGGGCGCGGAGGACGAGGACGCGGTCCACGCGGCGGCCGTCCATCGCCATCACCCGGAACTGGAAGCCGGGAACATCGATCCGATCGCCGACATGGGGGATGCGGCCGAGGCGAGCCATGATGAAGCCGCCGACGGTGTCGAAGTCCTCGTCCGCTAACTCCGCCCCCGTCGCTTCTTCGACATCGGCGATCAGGGCGAGACCGCTGAGGAGGAGGTTGCCGGTGGGCAGGGTGCGGACCGTCTCGCGGCCGGAGCCGCGGCCGCCGAGCCAGCGGCCGAGGAGGCGGTAGAGCACTTCATCGGCCGTGATGATCCCGCTCGTCCCGCCGTGCTCATCGACGAGGACGACGATCTGCACCTGCTTGGCACGCATCGCCGCGACGGCCACTTCGACGCTGACAGATTCCGGGATGGCGACGGCCGGGCGGACGAGGGAACGCCAGTCACTCGCCCCGCGGCGGATGAAGCCGATCAGGTCGCGCGCGCCGAGGATGCCGAGAATGTGGTCGAGGTCGACTTCGTAGACCGGGTAGCGCGAATGCTGGGTGCGCTCGATCAGGGCGACGACCTCATCGAGGCTGGCGGTGGCGTCGATCGCCACCATCTCCGTCCGGGGGACCATGATCTGGTCGGCCTGGATCTCGCCGAATTCGAGGGCGCGGCGGGCGAGAAGGAGCTCTGATGTCGAGAGGAGGCCGGCGCGGGCGCTGGCCTGCATCACGATCTCGATCTCTTCGGCCGAAAGCTGCCCTTCGTTTTCGGAGGTGGGAGCGACGCCAAGGAGCCGGACGGTGGCCCTCCCCGAGGCGTTCAGCGCCCAGATAAACGGTTGAAAGACCCGCGCGAAGACGAGGATCGGCCGGGCCAGCCAGAGGGCCGTGCCTTCGGTCCTTTGGAGGGCTATCGTCTTCGGCGCCAGCTCTCCAATGATAATGAGGACCGCCGTGATCAGGGCGAAGGAGACGACGACGGCGATCGTCTTGGCGACGGCGTCGGCTACCAACGGCCCGATCAAGCCCTCGATCAGCGGTTCCACCACACGGCCGACGGCCGGTTCCCCCAGCCAGCCGAGGGCCAGGCTGCACATCGTGATCCCGAGCTGGGTAGCGGCGATGAAGTGGTCGAGGTCGCGCAGCGAAGCGAGGAGCGCCTTCGCCCGGCGCTGCCCCTGGTTGGCCAGCTGTTCGATGCGTGAACGGCGGACCGCGACGAAGGCGAACTCCGTCGCGACGAAGAGGCCGTTGAGAAGTACGAGGGCGAGTGCCGCCCCGAGGCCGATCACCGTCATCCAGTTGTCAGACACGCGGATTCCCCCGGGTGAGATGCTAGCGGAGTAGTCGGTAGTCGGTAGCGAGTCCCGAGGTCCCATCATCCGCCACCGGTCGACGGCAGCGACTAACAGCTAACAGCTAACAGCTAGTGAAACAGCCCCTTGTAGGCCGGGCTTTCGAAGAAGAGGCGGACGATCTCGCGGGCGTGGGGGGGCATCGCCAGGGCATCGGTTTCTCCAGGGCCGAAGTAACGGAAGGCCTGGCCCTCGTGCACCTCGAACCGGTCTTCGTCGATATCCGGGTCTGCGTAGTAGACGTGCTGGATGTCCACCACGAGGCTGGGAAGGCCGCCTTCCCGGCGGAAGACGCGGTAGAGTTTGCACTCCTCCAGGAGGTGGCCCGTCTCCTCTTCGAATTCACGGAGGGCGGCGGCGTCCGGCGCTTCGTCCGCCTCGATCATCCCGCCGGGCAGCGACCACTGGTCCGGGAAGCGTTCGGGGGGGAGGTCGGCGTCCCGCAGCTGGAGGAGGATCCGCCCCCAGCGGTCGAGGACGGCGAGGGCGGCGCCGCGCCTAAACGGAGCATGCAGGCCGAGGCTGCCCCGGTACTTATCGTGGGCGAGGAAGGCTTCGAGCATGTGGAGCGTGCCCAGGTTCATGGCCAGGTTACGCGCCTCCTCCGGGCTCCAGAAGCGGAAGGCGAGGCCTTCGTTCACGTCGATCGCCGCTTCGTCGACCTGATCGTCGGCGAAGTAGAGGTGGAGGGTGCGGCCGGCGAGGGCGTCGTGGTCGGCCTCCGTGAACGAGTGGAAGTAGCGCAGGCGGGTGAGCACCACGCCGGTCTCTTGGCGGAATTCGCGCAACGCCGTCTCACGGTGGCTCTCTCCGCCTTCGCGGTGGCCAGCCGGGATCGCCCAGCGGCCGTAGCCCGCCGGTGGGGTTTCGTCGTCTCGCTGTTGGAGGAGGACGCGTCCGAGGCGGTCGATCAGGATCACGCCGCTGCCTTCGATCCCGGCGGTTTCGTGGCTCACCGCTCCAGTATAGCGGGCGCCGGCGTAGCTCCTTACTTCCCTATACCTTTCCTCCGCTACCATGCTTCCATGCCCCCGAGACCGTTGGCCGCCGTTATCACCCTGGGTTGCAAGTTGAACCTCGCCGATAGCGAAGAGGTGGCGCGTGGCCTCCGGGCGGCTGGCTTCGACGTCGTCGATGAGCTGTGCGCGGCCGATGCTTACGTGGTCAACACCTGCTCGATCACGCACGTCGCGGACCGTAAAGCGCGCCGGCTGATTCGTTCCGTGCGGCGGATGGCGCCCACCGCCCCCGTCGCCGTCACCGGCTGTTACCCGGCGACGGCGAGCGAGGCCGAGGTACGGGGCCTGGGAGCCGATTTCGTCGCCGGCACGCGTGACGCGGACAAGAGCGCGGTCGTCGGCTACCTGGCGGGCCGCTTTCCCGGGCGGCCGGAGAGCCTGTCCGCGGGCCGGGATCGCCTGCACACACGCGCCTTCGTGAAGGTGCAGGAAGGCTGCAACGATGTCTGCGCCTTCTGCATCGTCCCGCGCACGCGTGGGCGGGAGGAGTCCCGCTCGATCCGAGCCGTCGTCGCCGAGGTCGAACGCGCGACCGCCGACGGCGCCCAAGAAGTCGTGATAACGGGAACACAGCTCGGTGCCTGGGGCCGCGACTGCGATCCCCCGCTACGCGTCGACCAGCTAATTCACGGCGTGTTGGAGGCGACGGCGCAGAGCCGCGTCCGCTTCAGTTCGCTCCAGCCGCAGGACATCAGCCCGGAGCTCCTGGCGCTCTGGGGTGATCCCCGTCTGATGCCCCACTTCCACCTCGCCCTGCAGTCCGGCAGCGAGCGCGTCCTCGGTGCGATGCGGCGCCGCTATACGGCCGCGGAGTTCCTGGATGCCGCGGCCCGGATCCGGGGCGCCGTCCCGGGAGCCGCGATCACGACGGACGTCATCGCTGGCTTTCCCGGCGAAACGGACGATGAGTTCGGTGAGACCCTCACCCTCTGCCGGACGGTAGGATTCGCGCGGATTCACGCCTTCCCCTACTCCCCACGTGCGGGCACCACCGCCGCGCGGATGGAGAGCCGGCTGACGCCCGGGCTGCTCAAGGAGCGGATGACGCAGCTGATCGCCCTTGGCGAGGAGCTCCAGGAGGCGTTCTTCCGCAATCACCTCGGCACGGTACGGCCTGTCCTCTGGGAGAGCCGTGAGGACGAGGACGGCAGCGAAACGTGGTCCGGACACACCGACAACTACATCCCCGTCGTGATGGCGGGCCGTTCACTTCACAATCGCATTACCTCGGCGCTCCTGATGAAGATCGCCGGCGGCCGGGTCCGGGCAGTGCCTGCCCCGGAGGGATCATGATGACGCTTGAGCGGACGCTGCTCGCCGCCTACAGCCTGCTGATCGTCGGCCTTGCCGTCGGCCTGACGGCCCTTGCCTGGGACCAGGGACGGCAGCTCGACCTTGATCTCGGCGAGTTCCGCCTGACCTCCGCGATCACTTCGAGTGTCGCCGCGAAGTGGGCCTTCAGCATGGTGATGGCGCTTGTGGCGCTGTTTGGGGCACTCACCCTGGCGATCGCCCTGCGTCCCCCTCCCGGACCGGGCAAGGGCATCCTCCGCCTTCGCCAGGACGATGGCACGGTCGTGGAGGTTTCCGCGGCGACGCTCGAGTGGCGCCTGCGCGAAGAGCTCGAGCGGCTCCCGGACGTCGCGACCGCCAGCACCCGGATCCGCCTCTGGAAGACGACGATCGACCCGGACATCGCGATCACCCCGGCCCCGGGCAGCCACCCGTCGTACATAGCGAGCGCGGTCGTCCACACGGCGACCGCCTTCCTCGAGGCTGCCGCGCCCGGCGCCGGCGTCCGCCGGCCGACGCTTCGTGTGGACTACGACGAGGCGATCGGACGGGCCTCGCCGCCGCCGGCCCGTGGCCTGCTCTTCCCGCCGGGCACGCTCGATGGCACGGCCCCACATCGGGACGGCCGTGACTGAACCGGAGGGCCCGAGGCCGCCCTCGATGGGCGAACTCCCGTGGGTGCTGGAGGCGCTGCTCTTCATCGCCGAGGAGCCGCTCACGGCGGGCGCCCTGGCGTCGGCCGCCGGTGTCTCCGATGGCGCCGTGAAGAAGGGCCTTCTCCGCCTTGCCGCCGACTACGAGGCCCGGGGCCTTCGCCTTGTCGAAGATGGCCACCGCTACCAGCTCGTGAGCGCCCCGGCGTTCGCGCCCTACGTCACCCAGCTCCTGGGCATGGCGCCGGGCCAGCGGCTTACCCGCGCGGCCCTCGAAGTGCTGGCGATCATCGCCTATCGCCAGCCCTGCTCGCGCGGCGAAATCGAGGCCGTCCGTGGTGTTAACAGCGACCGCCTGGTGGCGACGCTCGAAGGGAAGGGCCTCATCGAATCGGCCGGACAGGCGGAGACCGGCGGACGGGCACGGCTCTACCGGACGACGATGCGGTTCTTCGAACACTTCGCGATCAGCGGACCGGCGGGGCTCCCTCCCCTCCCCGCGGCCGAAGAGACGGTCATCGAGGACGTGCTATGACCGTCGGCGTCATCCGCATTCGCCTGGCTCTGCCCTCGCGCACGCTCAAAGAGAAGCGGACGATCGTGAAGTCCGTGGTGGAACGCCTGCGCGTCCGCTTCAACGCTTCTGTCGCGGAGGTGGACGACCTGGACGCGCCGACGGTCGCCACGATCGCCGCGGCCTGCCTCTCGAATGACGGGGCCCACGCCGATGCTCAGCTCCAGGCGCTGCTCGCGGCGGTCGAAGGGTGGCGTCTCGACGCCGAGGTGATCGACGTTGAGACCGAACTGATCGCCCTCTGAGTGGGAAGGCCTACGGGCCCTGGAGCACGGTCCAGGTTTGCGTCCCGGCGCCGTTGATCGCGAACCAGTAGACGGAACCGGTCTGCAGGGTGGTGAAGTTGTTCGCGCCGGGGACGTTGACGCCGTTCGGGAACCAGGCGAGCCAGCATTCGGCCAGGCTACCCGGGCAGCCCACGCCGTTCGGGGACCAGCGATAGATGGCCGTCAGGCGGTTGGAGATGTTGTTCGTCGATGGGTTGTCCGTCGGCGTCTCCAGGCCGGATATGGCCGCGCTGGCCGCTATCCCGTTCTTGCCCTGCCAGGTGATCAGGGTCCACTTGGCGAACAGGGTCAGCGTGATCACCGGCCCATCCGAGGCCGTGCCGTAGACGAAGTCGTTCTGCGTCCCGCCCGCGGGGCTGGAGCCGCCGCTGGTGGTGACGACGACATCGACGACCTTGGCGGTCACTGAGGCGGGGGCTGTCACGGTAATCTTCGTCGGGTTGACGACGGTCACGTTCGTGCCCGCCACATCGCCGAACTTCACGGTGGAGGCGGCGGAGAACTGCGTTCCGTTGACGGTTACCAGGACGGTCTGGTTCAGGCTGACGCTTGTCGGGGAGATGCTTGTCACGGTCGGTGGGAGGGCCGTGCCCGTGTAGGTGAACTTGGCGGCGGGGCCAATGGGGCTGATGCCGCCCGGACCCTCGACGCGCACATCGACCACGCCGGGGGGTACGTTGCCCGGGGCCTGGGCGGTGATCTTGATCGCGCTATCGACGCCGAAGTTCACTTCGAGGCCGGCTACGGTGACTTTCGTCGCGCCGATGAAGCCTGTGCCGTTGATCGTGATGATCGCGGGCGAGCCCGTGGCCGTCGAGACCGGGGTGATCGAGGTGATGGTTGGGCCGGAGGTGTAAGTGTAGTCGTCCGCCTCGGTATCCAGGCTGGTGCCGGCCGAGCCGGTCACGCTCACGCGTACCGTGCCCGCCGCCTGGGGCGGAGCAACAGCGGTGATCTGGGCATCGCTATCCACGACGTAACTGGTGGCGTTGACGCCGCCGAATTTGACGCTGGCGGCGCCGGTGACGCCGAGGAAGCCCTGCCCGGCGATGATCACCGAGGTGCCGCCGGCCGGTGGCCCCGAATTCGGCGAGAGGGAGGTGATCGTCGGCCCGCCGTCGTCGTTCGTGATTGTGACGTTCACGATGATCGGGATATCGGAGACGGCCGCGCCGCCGGCAACGCCGGTGATCCGGACGGCAAACGTTTCGTTCGCTTCCGGGACTGCGTCGTTGACGATCGTCACGGTGAACGTTGCCGACTCCTGGGCGTCCGCGAAGAAGACGCTGCCCACGGCGGCTGTGTAGTCGCCAGGGGCAACGGCCGTGAGGTCGGCGGTGTCGTAGGAGACGACCACGCCGCCGGACGAACTGTTGGTCCGGGTGATGGTGATGGTCACGCTCCCGGCCGATTCCGCCGCGGAGTAGGTGCCTGTGCTGAACTGGATCGTGCCGGTGCCATCGTCGTCCATGATCTGGACGGTCGAGGGCGCGCCGATGCTGCCGCTGTTCGAAGGAGCGCTGAGTAGGACCTGGAAGCTCTCCGTGGGTTCCACGCCCGGGTTGTCGTTGAGGATCGTGACGGTGAAGGTCTTCGAGAGTTCGTTGTTCCCGAAGTTCAGCATCGTGGCGGCGGTGGAGGTGTAGTCCGTGGCGGTGGCGCTGCCGGCGAGCGTGCTGTACGCGACGCTGACCGGCTGTCCGAGCGCGCCCGTGCGGGTGACCGTGACCGTCACGGTCCCGGCGGATTCGGCGACCTGGTAGGTGGGTGCGCTGAAGGCGAAGGCCGGAACGTCGTCGTCGAGGATCGTCACCGTCACCGTGCCGAGGGCCGGGGCGATTGTCGCGGCGCCGCTCGGTGCCGAGAGCGCCAGGATCA
>CAZQCR010000110.1:0-10187 GCA_964591745.1 uncultured Anaerolineaceae bacterium | reverse complement strand
GTGCTGGAGAAGCTGAAGGCGAACAACGGCACCCAAAACTACGCGATCCCTGCCGGCACCGACCTATCGCTCTACAAGAGCGTCATCATCTGGTGCCGTCCCTTCGATGTCACCTTCGCCTACGCCATCCTGGAGGTGCGGTAATGCTTGCCCCGGCGCTCGCCACAGCCAATCCATTCGCCCGCGTGGCCGCTCGCGTGCCAGCGTTCGTCTCCCGCACGGTCCTGGCCGTCGCCCAGCTTGCCGGCGCCGCCTTCGCTATCTACTACGCCTATGACCAGGACACGCTCTTCCCGGACCGGCACTTCCCCCGCGTCTGGCTGATGGTGGCTGTTGTCACGGGCCTGGCGCTAATCACCCTTCTTCCGTGGGAGCGCGTGAAAGGCCGGGCCGCATGGCTGGCCACCGTCTTTGCCGCCCTCGGACCCTCCACCCTGATCTACGGCGGCGCGAACCTCGCCCAGCGGGACAGCGGCGTCATGACGCTGGTTGCGGGCGTGGTAGCGCTCGTGGCGCTGCTTTCGCTCTCGAGCCGGTTGGGCCGGGACGGTTACGCCGTCGCTCTCGGCCTCTTCGCGGGCGGAGGGCTCATGTTCTTCCTCAGCCTGGTGTCCGCGTTCACCGTTCCGCGGTAGGTGGGCTCATTTGGCGAGGCGGGCGATCGCTTCTCGCTGGATGATCGCCATCGTCAGGTCGCCCCGCGTCTTCTCCAGGATTCCCCGCGTCTGATCGGTGGTCCGTCGCAGGCCACCGGTCATGGCGTCGGGGAAGTCGATCGTCACGAGGACGGAGTAGATATCGTCCATCGCGTCGAGGGCGGCTTCGCAACCGTCGAACTCACCGGCGCGCAGCCGGTCCAGGATCCAGCGCCGCAGCTCGCCGACAGCCTCGGCGATGCCGTTGAGGTAGGCCGGCGCTTCGACACCGAGCTCCTCCGGCCCGGGAATGGCCTGGCCCGAGAGCAGGGCGAGGGTCGTGCGGGCTTCGGCGTACTCCTTCTGGGCATCGTGCAGAAAACCAGCGTGGTAGATATCGCCGTGACCCTGGAGGGCGGCGACAGCCGCATCCCGCACCTCTCGCGCCTCTTCCAGGAGCGACCCGGCACGGTCGAATTCGCCCCGGTGGACGGCGCGGATGCTGTTCGCGCTGAGCCGGATGACCGTGCGGCTCGCCGCGAGGGCCTGCTCACGGGCCCGGTTCTTCTCGCCGAAGTGGTCGATGATGCGAGGGATGATCGTTTCGAGCGGGCCGGTATCGGTCACTGCGAACCTTTCACTGGCTAGAGGTCCTTCACCGGGTCCGGGAACTCACCCTCCCGGGCCGCGTCGATCATCTGGCGGGCGCCATCGGGAAGGTCCATCCCGTACTCCTCGAAGCGCTTTTCGACCCATGTCCCGATCTGGCGCGGGTCCCGGTAGCTATCCGGGCCGCCCTCACCAGCTCCCCCGTACTTCTCGATGATGTCCGAGCGCGTGTACGAGCGGCCGAACTTGGACATCATCCGGCTCGTCTTTTCGCTGCCGCAGTGCTCGCACTTCACGGTCGAGACGGTGTCGACCTTCCGCGAGAAGTGATTGGTGATGCGGGAACAGGCGCCGCAGCGGAATTCGTAGATGGGCATGGGCCGATCTTAGCATCGGCCGCCGATCGTGGCAGCGTTCAGCCCGGGAGTTCGAGGCCGCGGAAGTGCTCGATCGCGCCGATCCGGCCGTCGTCCCGCAGATCGATGCTCACCAGGTCGAGCCGGACCTGTTCCGGGTCGTCGCCAGAGGACTCGCAGTACTCCATGGCGCAACGCCACATCCGCTCCAGCTTGGGCGCCGTGAGCGTCTCGGCCGCCGTCCCGGGCATCGCCCGGCGTGTGCGCACTTCGACGAAGACCACGTCGGCGCCGTCGCGAGCGACGATGTCGATCTCGCCCGACTTCACGCGGACGTTCCGCGCCAGAACAGCGAAGCCCGAGGCCTGGAGCCGTTCGGCCGCCAGCCGTTCGCCGAAGGCGCCGAGGTCCTGGCGCGCCGTCACAACGGCAGCGCGAACTGGGCGACTGGCGCATAGCTCCGGCGATGGATCGGACAGGGTCCGCGCGCCACCAGCAGCCGCTTGTGCTCCGGCGTCGGATAGCCCTTGTTCTGGCAGAAGTGGTAGCCGGGGTACTGCGCGCACATCTCGACCATGAAGGCGTCACGCGCCGTCTTGGCGATGATCGACGCCGCGCCGACGGCGATGCTCAGGGCGTCCCCATCGATGACGGCGCGCATGTTTTCGATCGGAAGGGGGAGGGCGTCAGAGATGACGTGATCCGGCTTGACGCTGAGCCCGGCGATCGCCCGGAGCATCGCCTGTTTTCGCGCCTGGTAGATGTTGATCGCGTCGATCTCTTCGTGGGAGGCCCAACCGACCGCCCAGGGCACGGCCGCCTTGATCTCCAGGGCGAGTTCGTCCCGCGCCTTTTCCGGGAGGACCTTGGAGTCGTTCACCCACTTGTACCAGCGAAACCGTCTGCCGTTCGGCAGAGCGACTGCGCCGGCGGTCACCGGACCCGCCAGTGGCCCCGCACCCGCCTCGTCAACCCCGGCTACCCAGTGCGCGCCCGCCCGCCACGCCTGGCGCTCCAACTTGAGCGACGGTGTCGGCAGACAACCCTTCGGGATGACGCGTTCCATCGGCATTGTGGGGATAGTAGGTGCCGGTAGCCAGTAGCCGGTAGTCGGTTGTCATCCGGTCAGTGGATCGCCGCAGGAGCCGAGCGGTCCAGCCGTCAACGCAGGCGGACCATCCTTCGGCCGTCAGCGCCGACGGAGCGGCGCGGCTCCACTAATGGCTACTTGAACCCATACTTCGCGTGCGGACCCATCACGATGATCTCGAAGACGCCGATCCCCTTCTGGCGGCCCGCCGTGACTTCGGAGACCGTCTGGACGTGGAGATGGGCCATCGGGTCTTCCTTCGCCAGGTCGTATTCGCCGCCGGTCACCTCGTCCGGGCCTACCCACATGCCGTGGCCCCACGCCGGTTCGCCGTAGCCGATGCCGCGCATGAGGAAGTTGTAGAGCGGTTTGAAGGAGATCTCCAGCTCCTTCCCCTTCGCCGGGGTGAGCGTGATCGTCGCGGCGCTGAGGTGCCGCGTCCCCTTCTGGAAGGTGAGGGCGTGGTCCACCTCCGCCTCCACCTCGGTCGCATCCGGGTAGGGGGTGAGGATGACGCCGGACTTGTGCCAGCGCGTGCCATCGGCGAATTCGGAGACGGTGTAGAGCGTGCACATCTTCTCGAAATTGAGCGGCGCCCAGTTCCAGAAAAACTGCGGCTGCTCGGTCGACGGCGCGCCCCGCGCATCCCGCCCGCCGACGCCGCGGATGCCCCAGGAGTGGTCACGCGATCCCCACCAGGTGTCCTGCGAAAGGTCGAACGTCTGGCCATCGACGGTGAGCTTGCCACTCCAGGTGCAGTGCTGGGTGAAGCGCGTGTAGTCCATGACGACCGCGTTGTTCTGGTCACGCCGGAAGAAGTGGGGCTCCTCCGAGGGCAACGAGCGCACCTCAAGGAGCAGATCGGCGGTTACGCCCCACTTGTTCTTCGCCACCTTGATCCGGACCTTCTTGAGGGGCTCTACAACCTGGACGGTGATCGGCCCGACCTTCGTGTTCATCCGGTCCCGGTCGAGCAGGCGGGAGGCGCGGATGAAGCGCTGTTTGCCGTTGACGACGACGCTGAAGGCGGCGTCCATGATCCCCATGTTGGCGTACGTGCCCATCGCGACGGCGAAGTAGACACCGCCATCCCGCCGGTAGCCGTTGAAGAAGTAGCGGTCGTAGAAATTCCGGTCGCTCGTGGCGACGGTATCGAAGGTGTGGGGCGTCTGGTGGATGAGGTACTCGTCGGCGGCGGTCAGCATGGCGCGGCTCCGGTTCGGGGGTTGTGGCGAACTCTAGCGGCGGCCGGGGCATGGGACCACAAATCGCTCTTGCCTGGGTGCGCCGCCGAGGTCCAGGTTGTTTTGCTAGGATATCGAGGTGCGCAACGAGTTCTCCGCCTACGTGGTTCGCGACGGTGATTGGTTCGTCGCCTTCTCCCCGGAGATCCCCGAGGGGAATGGCCAGGGACGAACGGAGCATGAGGCAATCGCGAGTCTCGGCGAGTCGATTGCCCTCATCTTCGACTACCTGCGCGAGGAGGCTGCCCGGAAGGCGCCGCCGGACGCACGGCCGGGAGTCGTCGTGGTCGCCAGGTGAAACGCGGAGACCTGGTTCGCCATCCCCAGGATCATGGCTGCCGGCTGGCACGCGAGGGCAGCGGACACAGCATCTGGATCAACTCCGCCACCAACGGCTACCAGCCAATACCTCGTCACCGAGAGATCCCGGACATCCTGGCACGAAAGATCTGTCGCGGCCTTAACGTGCCTGATCCAAAGCCCCGCTGACGGCATCTTGCTGGCTCTACCGTACCGCGAAGAGCATCGCGCCCTGGCCGGCGACGAGGACGTGCCCTCGAGCGAGTTCGATCCACGTGCATTCGAAGAGGGTGGGCGCGGCCATCCCATCGTGGTCTTCCTGGCTTACCCAGCGTTCCGGAAGTACGCCTGAGGGCGTGAGCTGGAAGAAACTCCGCAGGTGCCGCTCGTCGCGATAAGGGCGCTGATCGTAGACGCGGCGTCCGAGGTAACGAACGCTTGAGAACGTGACGATCCCCGTCTCTTCCGCAGCCTCACGGAGGGCGGCAGCTCGTGTGGACTCACCGGGCCTCACGGTCCCGGCGGGCACCTGGATCCCTGCTTCGGCAAGGGGAACGTCGCGATGCGTGAAAACGACGAGCCGACCGTCGTTAACGATGTAACACACCACCTTGGCCACCTCTCGGGGCATCGCATTCCTCACCGCTTCCCCTCGTACACCTCCGCCATGCCCTCCAGCACCGTGTCCGCGAGCTGCAGCACCTGCTCCAGGGCCTCGACGGCGTCCTCCGTGGTCAGGCCGGCCTCGGTCGCTATCTGGGCCGCCGTCTCTTCCAGTGAGCGGCGCATGGAGTTGAACGTCCCGACGGCCGCTGTCAGCCCGACGTTCGACGCGACCAGCGTGCGGCCGTACTCGTGGCCGATCACGCGGGCATCCTCGGTGAACCGCTCGCCTTTCGTGTCGGAGGCGATGTAGCGGGCGAAGAGGTCGACGAGCTGCCGGCCCATCAGCCGCAGGCGGTCCCGCACCTCGGGCGCGATCCCGTCGAAGACGCCCATCGAGTGCTGCTGCCGCCCCCGCCCGATCCGGCGCTTCACGCGGGCGAGGGCGAGGTCGCTGATCCGGTCGCTATCCCGCGCCACCGGCGGGGCGGAACCTGCCAGGATCTGGCGAACATCCTCTTCGAGCACGCGCCGGTGGCCGCCGTTCGTACGGTAGGAACGCAGCTCGCCGGCATCGGCCCAGCGGCGCACGGTCGATTCGCTGACACCGAGCAGCTCGCCGGCCGCGCTGAGCGTCAGCCAGTTCAGCTTCTCGGGCGGCGCGGTGGAGTCAGGCAAGAAGAACCTCCCAAAGCTATCAACATGATCGCGAGCCGGGGCGCGGTCGTCAATCGCACCAGGGCGCGTACACGGGTCAATGGGGCGGCGGGCGGTCTATCTCCGCGGCACGGAGGACGGCGGCATCACCGAAGCGCTCGCGAATGTCCGTGACCGTCTCGGCCAGGCGGTCCATCTCCAGCGTCTCGCCGAGGCGCAGCTGGCGGACTACGGGCTGAAGGTTGGCGACGCCCATCCCTATCAGGCGCACCGGCCGCCGGTCGTTCTCCGCCCAGGCGCGTTCGAAGATCCCGGCGGCCGCATCGAACAGGACGTCGGCGAGGTCCGTCGGGTCGGTGCGGGTGATCGAACGCGAGAGCGTCTCGAACGGGGGAAAGCGGAGCTTGAGCGTGACCGTGCGTGCGCCCTTGCCCTGCTTCACAAGGTCCGCGGCTACCCGTTCCGCCTGGCCGCGAAGGAGCGCACGAAGCCGCGCCTCGCTCGGCTCGTCCGTGTCGAAGGTGGTCTCGCGGCTCACCGACTTCGCCTCGCCGCGTCCCGCGAGCACCGGGCCATCGAAGCGGCCGTTCGCGCGATCGTGCAGCTCTAGGCCGTGGGTCCCGAAACGCGCCTCCAGGAGTTTGCGGGGCACCGCGGCCACATCGCCGATCGTGTGCAGCCCCAGTGACTCCAGCCGTTCGGCCGTCTTCGGTCCGATCATGGGGAGGTCGCGCAGTTTACGGGGGGCGAGGAACGCGGCTTCGCCGCCGGCGGCGACGACGAGCATGCCATCGGGCTTTGCGGCATCGCTGGCGACCTTCGAGACCAGCTTGTTCGCGGAGACGCCCACCGAGGCGGTGATCCCGATCTCAGCCCGGACGCGCTCACGGATGCGAGCGGCGATGGCGGCGCCATCGCCAAAGAGCCGCTCGCAGCCGGTCACGTCGAGGTAGGCTTCATCCGCACCCGCCGGTTCAACGAGCGGCGTGAAGTCCCGGAGGATGGCGTGGAAGGCGGTTGAGGCGGGCCCGTAGTAGGAGAAGTCGGGCGGGAGGAAGACGGCCTGAGGACAGAGCTGCCGCGCCCGCGCCGAAGGCATGGCCGAACGTACGCCGAACTTCCGCGCTTCGTAACTGCAGGTGCTGACCACGCCGCGGTTCCCGTCCCAGCCGACGATAACCGGCTGTCCGCGCAACTCCGGGTGGCGCAGCAGCTCCATCGACACGTAGAAGGCATCGAGGTCGATATGGAGGATGGGCGGCGCGGGCGGGTTCGTAGCCATGCGAATGTATGTTCGAGTATAGCCCCGAACCACAAAGGCACGAAGAGCACGAAGGTGGTCCAAAGCGGGGAGAGACGCGCTCATCGGCGGCCCTCGCCCAAAGACCGAAGAAGCAACCCACAGAAGGCCCGCTCCTTCGCGTCCCTACGCCTTTGTGTCCTTTGCGTCTTCGTGGTTCCGTCTTCATGGTTCACTCGCCGCCCACTCCGCTATCCTTCGGCCATGGTTTCCGTTGCCGTCATCGGGGCCGGCGCTGTCGGCTGCTACTACGGTGCGCGCCTCGCCCAGGGCGGCGCCGACGTTCGCTTCCTCATGCGGCGCGACCTGGCCGCCGTCCGGGAGCGCGGGCTGGACATTCGGAGCGTGGACGGCGACTTCCGCATCGGCCCGGTTGCCGCGTTCGCGACCGTTGAAGCGATCGGCCCCGTCGATTGGGTGATCTGCGCGCTGAAGAGCACCGCGCTGGCGGAGGCCCGGCCGTTGCTCGACCCCGTGGTTGGGCCGGGGACCCGGGTCATCGCGCTCATGAACGGCCTCGGCGTCGAAGACCAGCTGGCGACGTGGTACGGGCCGAGGCGGGTGTTCGGCGCGATGGCCTTCGTCTGCATCAATCGCGGCGAGCCCGGGGTAGTGCACCACCTCAAGTACGGGCGTGTCTCTATCGGCCACCTGCTGGACGACGAGGGCGAGGCAGCGGAACTGGCGGCCCTGCTCGAACGCGGCCGCATCGACGTGGGAGTCGCGCCGAACCTGCGTTACGCCCGCTGGGAGAAGCTCGCCTGGAACATCCCCTTCAACGGCCTGAGCGTTGCGGGCGGAGGGATTGGGACGGGAGCCATCGTGCGCGACCCGGCACTGCGTACCCTCGCTGAACGGGCAATGCGTGAAGTCGTCGCGACGGGCAACGCCGACCTGGCGGCGCTCGGCAGCTCCGCGAGGGTCGACGAAGCAGAGCTGGTCGCGCGGATGTTCGCGCTCACCGACACGATGGGAGACTACCGTACGAGCATGGTCCTCGATTACGTGAGCGGGCGCCCGCTCGAGGTCGAAGCGATTTTGGGCGAGCCATCGCGCCGGGCGGCGGCGCTCGGTGTGCCCGCGCCCACGATCGACGCCCTCTACGCCCTCGTCCGGGCCGCCGACCTGCGGAAGCGAGGCCTGATGCCGGTGGTTGGCGAAGAGCAGGCCTAAGCGGTACCGTTCGCCGCACCGCAAATCGCGGACCAGGAGCAGCCGTGGACATCCGTGACGTTCTTATCGATGGCATCGACCAGCTGGTCGAATGGACCGACGACGCGCTGGACGGGCTGAGCGCTGACCAGGTGAACCGGCTGGCGGATGGCAAGACGGTGAGCATCGGCTTCAACGCCTGGCATGTCATGCGCACCAGCGACAACATCACCAACTTCGTCTTCCAGAAGCAGCAACCGATCTGGCTTCGTGAGAACTACCTGGAAAAGTTCGGCCTGCCCAAGGTAGAACAGGGCACCGGCATGGACCTGCAGATCGCACGCGACCTGAAGGTGAGCGACCCGGCGCTCCTGCGCCAGTACGGCCGCGCCGTCCACGCAGACGTCGTGAAGTACCTGAAGAACGTCTCCGAGGCGGAACTCGCCGAAGTCCAGCTGATCAAGCCCCTGGGAGAGATGCCGAAATGGCGGGTCGTCCGCCAGGTGCTGATGACGCACGGCTTCATGCACCTCGGCGAGATCAACGTCCTCCGCGGGATGATGGGCCTGCAGTTCTCGATCTGAACGTCCGGCCGGGTTAGCCGGCCTTGCGGTTCGGCTTCAGGTAGTTGCGGAAGGCTGTCGCGAAGTCCTGTGCTTCGCCCTGCGGGTAGTAGTCCTTCACCAGCCTCCGGCGAAGCTCGTGGGCGTCGGCCCGGCTTACTTCTCCGCGCCGGCGAGCGGCGACATGGACGGAGTCGGAGGGGACGACATCGCCGCCAGCCGCGCTGAGGAAGTCGAGCGGCCCGCGGAACCGGTCCGGGTCGAACTGGAGCGTGCGGCTGGTGACCTGGACGTAGACCGGCAGCCGGCCGTTGCGCCCTGCCTGTATCGGCCTGTTGCCGATGGCGACACCCACGCGAGCGGCGAACGCCTTGCCCTGCTCGCCGGTGCATTGGACGAGGACCGTGGCGAAGTGATGGTCATCGAGCCGGGCAACGAAGTCCGATGTCCGGGCGAGCCGCTTCAGCGTCTCGCCGGCATGAAGGATTGCCGCATCGCGGGCGGAAACCCCCCAGAGGCTGGCGAGGTGCTCCGCCTGGTCGAGCTCCGTGATGCAGAGCGTGAGCTGATGGTTGTAGCGATCAACGCGGGCGATTTCGCGGGAGAGCTGCTCAATCAGCAGCTGGCGATTCGGGAGGCCCGTCTCGACATCGGTACGAAGGGCCTCGGCCTGCTTCTCGGCCTGGGCTTCCATGGTGCGTTCTCGAACAACGGTGGCGAAGCGCTGGCTGCGGTGTTCGAGGAAGCCGAGCGCGCCCGTGCCCGCAAGAAGCAGCACCCCGGCCGCCGGCGAAACAAACGCCGCGACGCCAACCTCAACGAGGAGCAGCGCTCCCGTAACGCCCATCGTCACCCGGTGATTGAAGCGTGCAGCCTCGGCGGTCTCCACCCTTCGCTTTTGAGAAGGGAGGCTACTGCTGGAACGAAAGGGCAACGGCATAACCTACCGCCTTGCCGCGCCGGGTATAGCACGGTGGATTGCGTCGATTATCGGTCGCATCCGCGTGGATGTGGGTGGACGTCAGTGGAGGAATGGTTACGGACCGGTGCCAGCGCGGAACGAAGGCTCCCGACCTCAGCCGGATAGCCTGGCAGCCCCGGGGATCTCCGGTCCGTCCTTGGCGACGGAAAGCCGGCACACTCGCGCACTTCGATTGCGCCGCCACAGCGCGCGGGTGTAGCGTTGCCAGTAACACACCACAGGCATGCCGCTGGGGGGGCCGAAAGGCTGAGAGTCCCGCAAGGGACAACTCCAGGAACCTGATCTCGGTAATACGAGCGTAGGGAAGCGGCGTGGATGTTAGCCCGAGGGCGCACCACGTGCTTCTCCCGGGCCGATCCATTGGATCAAAGCCGGGAGGGGCGATTCCCGGCTTTCGTGTTTCCCGGGCCCGGCGACGGCCAGGAGCACACGCGTGATCATCGAGATCCAGGTCCTGCCGAGCCCGCCCGGGAACGCCACAAACTACTACGCCCACGTCGAGGCGGCGATCGCCGTGATCGAAGCCTCCGGTCTCAAGTACGAAGTCGGAGCGCTGGGGACAACCGTCGAAGGCAACCCGGACGCGCTCTGGCCGCTGCTCCGCGCCGCCCACGAAGCCTGCCTCGCGGCGGGCGCCGTTGGCCTCGTCACCGTCGCCAAGATCGAAGAGGCGGGCGTGACGCGTGAGCAGCCGAC
>CAZQCR010000109.1:0-10191 GCA_964591745.1 uncultured Anaerolineaceae bacterium | reverse complement strand
TCGCCACGAACTGCGTACGCCCGTCAACCACATCGTGGGGTACGCCGACCTCATCCTCGAAGACGGCGAACCCTCCGAGCCGCTCAAGGCGGCCCTCGTGGCCGTGAAGGAAGCGGCGAATCGACTGCTGCCCGCTATTACGGCCGTGGTTGCTGAGAATGGCGGCGAGACGGGAGCGAACCTCCAATCGCTTTCCGGCCTGGCCGCGGAATTGGCCAGCACGGCCGACCCGCTCCCCGCGCTGGCCACCCCGGCGACCGCTGGCGACCTCGATCGGATCGCCCTGGCCGTCTCCAGGCTGCTCGGCCTGGTCGGCGAGATCCGGCCTGATGGAGGCGACGAGCTCTCGGCCGCCCTGGCAAGTTCGCCCCCCGCGACGGCGGACGCCCCCCTCATCCTGGTGGTGGACGACGACCCAGCGAATCGCGACGTGCTCAACCGCCGCCTCGTTCGCCTCGGCTATCAAACGACTGAGGCCGGCAACGGCCAGGAGGCCCTTGAGCGCATGGCGCGGGGCGATGTTGACCTCGTGTTGTTAGACCTGATGATGCCGGTCATGAACGGTTACGGCGTGCTCACGCAGCGCCGTGGTGATGCGGCCCTTCGCTCCATCCCTGTCCTCATGATCTCCGCGAGCGATGAGCCGGAGAACGTCGTTCGCTGCATCGAGCTTGGGGCCGAAGACTATCTGCCCAAGCCGTTCGACCCGACGCTCTTAAAGGCCCGGGTGAGCGCCTGCATCGAGAAGAAGCGGCTGCACGACCAGGAACAGGCGCTCCTGGCGACGGTCACGCGGCAGGCCGAGGAGCTGCGCGGTCTGACCGAGGAGCTGGAACGGCGTGTCATCGAAAAGAGCGGGGAGCTTGAGCGTCTCGGTCGCATGCGCCGGTTCCTGCCGCCCCAACTTGCCGAAGTGATCGCCTCCGGCGGGGATCACCTGTTGGAGAGCCACCGCCAGGAGATCACGGTCCTCTTTTCGGACCTTCGGGGCTTCACATCCTTCGCCGAGACATCGGAGCCCGAAGACGTGATGGATGTGTTGCGGGAGATGCACGGCGGCGTCGTCCCGCTCGTCTTCGCGGAAGAGGGAACGCTCACCCAGTTCACCGGCGATGGCATGATCGTGATCTTCAACGACCCGCTCCCCTGCGAAGACCCGGCGGCGCGGGCCGTCCGCCTGGCCCTGGCCATGCGTGACAAGACGATGGCGCTCTCGGATGGCTGGGCGCGCCGCGGGTTCCGCGTCGAACTCGGAATCGGCATCGCCAAAGGCTTCGCGACCTGCGGCAGTATCGGCTTCGAAGGGCGCTACGAATACACGGCCATCGGCCACGTGATGAATCTCGCGTCGCGGCTCTGTTCGGCGGCGAAGGGCGGCGAGATCGTCGTCAGTCAGCGCATCCATTCCGAAGTCGGCGCCCGCTTCGCCTGCCTGCCGGCGGGCGAGTACGACCTGAAGGGTGTGACACGCCCCGTGCCCGCGTTCTTCGTCACCGGTGGGACTTAAGCCGCCTCTCGTCTCTCGTCTCTCGTCTCCGAATAAGGTGTCTTTCCAACCCGTTCGCAGCCAGAAGGTAGACTCTGGAGGCTGGCGCTCTCCGGCCGTGGTGTACGTTGCGGGGCAAGCTGTTTGACCGTCCGATTCTTATAACCCTCGGCATCGCCGCTACGGCCGTGATCGGGATGAGCGTCGCCCTTGTTTGCAACGTCGGCGAGAAGGACTTCTCGGGGCTGAGCCAGGCCACGCGCACCGCCACGCCGACACCAACGCCCCCGCCCGAGCCGCAGGTGGGCCTCGGCTCGCCTACGCTGGCCGACCTCGGGATCAAGCTCGCCTACGCGCGGGTCGAAAACACCGGCGCGGGCGTCCTCGTGGTCCATCCACCAGACGGCGACCCTGTGGATATCGAGGCAGCCCGGGGCGTGTTCACAGGCATCGCCTGGTCCCCGGACGGCCAACGGCTCGCAGTGAGCTTCGGGCCTTCGCCAGCGAACCAGGATATCTACGTGCTGAACGCAGACGGCACCAACTTCGCCCGGATCACGACCGACGGCCGGAGCAAGCGCCCGACGTGGTCACCGGACGGAGAGACGATCGCTTTCAGCAACAGCGCCGACCCCACAGCCGGCCCCGGCCCTATCGCGACCGCCTCGGCAGACGGCGGTGGGACCACGCCGATCGCCACGGACGCCGCCCAGGATTACGCCAGCTGGCGGCCCGATGGCTCGTCCCTCGCCGTCTCACGCGAGCCGGGGGTCATCACGCTGATTTCGCCGACGACCGGCGCGATCATCCAGCGAGTGAACCTGCTTCACGATGGGTCGCTGACGCGCAGCTCCTGGGTCTGGTCGCTCGACGGCACCTCGCTCGCTGGCGTCACGCGCCGTGGCGATGATTATGCCATCGTCATCCTCGGCGACAACCTTACGGCGCAGCGCCAGGTCGGGGGCGCATTCCTTGGCACACCGAGTGACCCGGGCTGGCCGCACCCGTCCTGGACACCCGACGGATCGATGATCATCGCGGCCTCGGCGGTCACTGGCGAGATTCTGCTCGTATCGGTCGATGCGACCTCTGAGACGATGCCCCTGAACGACCCAACATCCCTAGCCATCGTCCTCATCGAGCCGCCGGTGGGGACGCGATTGGCCTTCCCGGCGGTCAGCGCCTTGCCGACTGCCGGCGGCGGCGACTCCCAGGTGCGTGCAGTCCGCAGGCATTCGCCCGGGTAGGGCGAAACGCGAATACTGGCCCATCGTCCAACTTTCCTTGCGCCCGGATGCCCCCGTCCCCGAGAATCCAAGCGAAGCACACACGGAGGCATGGTATGTCCGCGACCGCAACTGAACTCAGGCCCGTCGACCCACGCGAATTCGATACAGCGGAGTTCCAGCGCGACCCGTTTCCGCTCTACAAGCGCCTCCGTGATCGCACGCCGATCTACCAGGACCTCTTCCACAACCGCTGGGTTATCAGCCGTTACGAGGATATCGTGCGCGTCTTCCAGGACAACGAGAACTTCGACCGCGCCGCCTACAACCCGGAAGGGAAGTACGAATTCGGCAAGCGCCACGTCTTCGGCCCGAACATCCTGGAGTACGGCAACAGCCCGAAGCACCACTTCCTCCGCAACGTCGTGGCCGACCAGTTCGTCGGCAAGCGGCTCGATAGCTTCCTCCCCTTCATCGACCTGATCGCCGGTGAGCTGATCACGAAGATCCGGACGGCCGCTATCGAGAACACCATCGACGACGCGGCGAAGAAGGGCGAAGTGGAGCTGGTTCGCCAGTTTTCGAACCAGTTCCCGGTGCGCGTCATCTCGAACATGCTCGGCCTTCCCCGGAACGATGAGGACAGGTTCGTTGGCTGGTACCAGGCGCTTATCGAGGGCCTCGGCTTCGGTGGCGAACACTTCGCCAAGGGCATGAAGGCGCGCGACGAGATGTGGGCATACATCGACCCGCTCATCGAACAGCGGCGCGACGCCCCGGGCGAAGACCTCGTCTCGCGCATCGTCAAGGCGGAACTGGGCGGCCGAGCGATGGACACGCTCGAGATCAAGGGCTTCATCGCCCTGCTCCTCGCGGCCGGCGGCGATACCACGGACAAGGCGATCGCCAACATGTGGTACCACATGCTGTACACCCGTCCCGACCAGTTCGAGGCCGTGAAGGCCGACCCGGAACTCTGGAGCAACGTCTTCAGCGAGATGATGCGCTTCGACCCCGTCGTCCACACCCAGGGCCGGAGAGTCGTCAACGAAGTCGAGGTCGGCGGCGAGATCATCCCGACGGGCAGTTCGATCATGCTTTCGCTCGGGGCCGGCAACCGCGATGAGCGGGTCTTCAAGGACCCGGACACCTTCGACATCTTCCGCGATGACCTTCATATGGGGCGGGAGCTTCGCTCGGGCCGCTACGGCGATGGCAAGGCTGGCCACCTCGGCTTCGGTATGGGCCAACACTTCTGCATGGGCTACGCGATGGCCCGCCAGGAGGCCGTGATTGGGAGCAAGAAGCTGCTCGAAGCGATGCGCAATCCACGCCCGAAGTTCGCGACGCACGCCGGGATCACGGCGCCAACCCTCGGCGCCGGCGGATTCCGCGCGCCCGAGGAACTCTGGATCGAATTCGACCGCTGAAGCGGCCGGGGAGAGCAGCGATGACAAGCACACCGGCCACGGCCGCGGCGATCGCCCGGAGCCTGGAAGGCATGGGCGAGTTACCACACACCATCACCGAGAGCATGGACGCGGCCGCCTGCCCGTTCCTCCAGACAGCGGCCGAACTCGGCCTCGAAGGCGAGCAGCTCTACCGCATCATGCAGACAATGATGACCGTGCTCGCACCCGGCCAGGCTGAGACGTCAACCGAAGCCTGACGCCGCGGCCCCGAGAGATGAGCCCCGGCCACCCGCGAAACGGGGGGGCCCGGGCTCACCCTCGCAACCTCAGGCGACGATCTCCAGCTCGCGGAGCTTGGCGGCGGGTACCACACCCTGCTCCCAGCCACGGACCTGGTAGTACTCCTCCAGCATCTGGTCGAGTTCGCAGACGTGGCCTTCGGAACCCTTCGAGTTGGACGGCTCGTTCGTGAACCGTGCCGGCAGCGAATCCGACCCTTCACGGAAGCCGGCCAGGTTGTTGTAGTAACGCTCCAGGTTGTAGATGCGCTCACCTGCCTTCATCACGTCGTCCGGGCCGAATGTCTCGAGGCCGACCATGATCCGGTACTGGTTCGCGTACTCCTCCGCGCCCTCGGCGAACGCGCTGAACTTGCAGAGGTCGAGGCTATCGGAGAAGGCGTGCAGGTCCTGGAGGATCTTGAGCAGTTCGCCCTTGCCCTTCCAATCCAGCGGGTCCGTCTTCAGGCCGATGAGGCCGAGTTCGCTGGCCGGGCTGTAGCCGCGCAAGTGGCAGGCGCCACGGTTCGAAGTCGCGTAACCGAGGCCCATGCCCTTCATCCCGCGAGGGTCGTAGGCGGGGGTTGCCTGGCCCTTAACGGTCATCGCCAACTCAGGGTGGCCGAGGCCGTTCGAGAAGCTATCGATCCCTTCAGCGAGGCGGTCACCGATCCCCTCCCGGAAGGTGATCTGGCGGGCGAGTTCGAGCATCCGGTCGCGATCGCCCCAGACGGCGCCTTCGCCCGTAGGAAGGTACTCGCGCTGCGTCGCCTCCATCACCATGGAGAGCACCTGCCCGATCTCGATCGCGTCGTAACCCCAGTCGTTCGCGCGGTCGATCATGAACGTGACGCTCTCGATATCGTCGTTCCCACAGTTCGCGCCGAGGGACCACGCGGGCTCGTACTCGACCGATTCCATCTTCACTTTGTACGGGCCGCTCGTGATCTCGACCTCTTTCTTGCAAGCCACGGGGCAGGCGTGACAGGTCGGGTTATCGATCAGGTAGTGTTCATTGACGTACTCGCCGCCAAGCTTTTCGGCGTGGTCGTAGTGCGTCTCCTGGCTGTTCCGCGCGCCCAGCGCACCGATCGTGTTCGTCACGTTCATCAGCACGTTCGTGCCGTAAACGGAGAGGCCGCCCTTCTTCGGCGAGGTGATGTTCGCCTCGTCCATGATCATGGCCAGCCCGGTCGCATGGGCGGTCTTCCATGCATCGCGGTCCGCGGCCCGGGGAAGGGCGCGCGCCGCCTTGACGACGACCGCCTTCAGGTTCTTCGCGCCACCGACGGCGCCGGTGCCACCACGCCCCGCGGCGCGGTCGTTTTCGTTCAGCCAGGCGGCGAAGCGGACCTTGTTCTCACCCGCCTGGCCGATAGCCGTGACGCTCAGATCATCGGCCCCGTAACGGGCCTTAAGCGTGGCGATCGTCTCGTGGATGCCCTTGCCCCAGAGGTCCGAGGCATCACGCAGTTCGACCGTATCGCCGGAGACGTAGGCGTACACGGGCTTCGACGCGATGCCGCTGAAGACCAGGCCATCGAAGCCGGCCCAGCGCAGGCGCGCGGCGCTCCAGCCGCCGATGTGGCTGTCCGTCACCGTGCCCGTCAGCGGGCTCTTGGTGACCACGGCAAGTCGGCCGCTCATGCTCGCTTCCGTCCCCGTGAGCGGCCCGTTCATGAAGCAGAGGACGTTCTGGGGGCCGAGCGCATCCACCGTGGGGCCGGCCTCGAGAGCGTACCGCACGCCAAGGCCGCGCGCGCCGATGTACTTTCGCGCCCAATCTTCCGGAATTGGCGCGTAGGTGACCGCGCCAGATGTGAGATCGATATGGCCGACACGGCCAGCGTAACCACCAAGAGCCATCAGAGATCCTCCAAATGTGATCGATTGAGCGCGATTATAAGAGGTAGCGCCGGGGTTTTGTGCGACAAGTTAGCGGCGAAGAAAGAGGGCCTGGTAGCGGATCGATATGCTGTCGCCAGCAGAACGCACGAATCCGCCTCAACAGGCCGGACGCTGTGCATCCAACGATTGTGAGGTTGTACGGATCGGAGCCAGGCGGCAACGCCGCCCCGCTGTGCGCTTGACTCCCTCCGCCCGCCGCGTAGACTCTATCGTAATGTTCATTGCCGCGACGCTGGACCTTCTTCTTACCTGACGGCGGAACGCTTCGCGTGCCCGCCGAAACCTCCTGAGCATCCCGCCAGGAGGTTTTTTCTTGGAAGAGAGATCCAACCGGCCACCACCTCCTGGAGGAACCCAATGCCCCCCGCCCCCGTCGTACCGCGAAGAATGCCCTTCCACAAGTACATCCCCTTCCGCCCGTTGCCGCTTCGGCTCGCGACGCGCGAATGGCCGAACCGTCAGATCGAGAAGGCGCCCCTCTGGTGCTCCGTCGACCTGCGCGACGGCAACCAGGCGCTCATCGACCCGATGGACCCGGCCCGCAAGCTGCGCATGTTCGAAGCGCTCGTCCTGATGGGCTTCAAGGAGATCGAGGTTGGCTTCCCGGCCGCTTCGCAACCCGATTTCGACTTCGTGCGCCAGCTCATCGACGACGACCTGATCCCGGACGACGTCACCATCCAGGTCCTCGTCCAGTGCCGGCCGGAGCTGATTGAGCGCACGTACGAGTCGCTGCTCGGGGCGAAGAACGCGATCGTTCACTTCTACAACTCCACCTCCGTCCTCCAGCGGCGTGTCGTGTTTGGCCTGGAAAAGGACGGGATCAAAAAGATCGCGACGGACGCCGCGCGCTACTGCCGCAAGCTCGAAACGACGATGCTCGCCGAGACGAACGTTCGCTACGAGTACTCGCCCGAGAGCTTCACGGGCACAGAGCTGGAGTACGCCCTCGAAGTCTGCGAGGCGGTGATGGAGATCATCGAGCCGACGGAAGAGAAGAAGATCATCCTCAACCTCCCGGCCACCGTAGAGATGTACACGCCGAATATCTACGGCGACGCTATCGAGTGGTTCCTCCACAACCTCAAACATCGTGAGCGCGTGCTCCTCTCGCTCCACCCCCACAACGACCGCGGAACCGGCGTCGCCGCGGCGGAGTTCGGGATCATGGCGGGCGCCGACCGTGTCGAAGGAACCCTCTTCGGCAACGGCGAGCGCACCGGCAACCTGGACCTGGTTAACGTCGCCCTCAACCTCTTCAGCCAGGGCGTCGATCCGGAGCTCGATATCAGCGATATCGACGGCCTCCGCCGGATTGCGGAGTACTGCAACCGCCTGCCCGTCCACCCCCGCCACCCGTACGCCGGCGACCTCGTGTATACGTCGTTCTCCGGTTCGCACCAGGACGCGATCAAGAAGGGCTTCGACGCCCTGGGCGAGGAGTACAGCGTCTGGGAAGTGCCCTACCTGCCGATCGACCCGAAGCACGTCGGCCGGACGTATGAAGCCGTGATCCGCGTGAACAGCCAGTCAGGCAAGGGCGGCGTCGCCTACCTTATGAAGGCCGAACACGGCCTGGACCTTCCCCGGCGACTCCAGATCGAGTTCTCGAAGACGATTCAGAAGGTGACGGAAGACACCGGCACCGAAGTCACCCCGGCGGCGATCTGGGCCGCTTTCGGCAAGGAGTACCTGCCCGAACTGCCGCGTGTGGAGCTCCTCTCCCACGAGATGACGACGGGTGGCGGGCAGACGAAGGTCAGCGCGACACTGCGAATCGACGACGCTGAGCGAACCGTCACCGGCACGGGCAACGGGCCCATCGCGGCCTTCGTCCATGCCCTGAACAGCGACCTCGGCGTGCTGATCGAAGTCCTCGACTACTCGGAGCATGCGGTCAGCGCCGGGGCGAACGCCTCGGCCGTCGCCTACGTCGAGGCGCGCGGGCCAGAGGGCGTCACCTGGGGTGTGGGCATCGACGAGAGTATCGTCGTCGCCTCGCTGAAGTCGCTGCTAAGCGCGGCCACCCGCCTGAACCTGTGGGAGACGCCAATAGCGGCTGGCTCTTAGCTGTTAGTGCGACCGTCGAGAGTCTGCCAGTTCACGGTGTGACGCGGATGATCGTCGTGCCGATGGTCTCGCCGCCGAGAAGGTGGATGAACGCTCCCGGCGCGGACTCCAGCCCCTGGAACTCCGTCACGCGCGGCGTCAGTTCGCCGCGTTCGATCCAGCCGGACATCTCTTTACGCGCTTCGTCGTAGCGATCCGCGTAGTCGAACACGAGGAAGCCTTCCATACGCACCCGGTTGTTCACAAGCAGGCCCGGGATGCCGCGCGGGCCAGGCCCCGGGTTGGCCGTGTCGTACTGGCTGACGGCGCCACAACAGACGATGCGGCCATGCGTATTCATCCGGAAGAGCGCGCTGCCCAGGATGTCGCCGCCCGTGTTATCGAAGTAGACGTCGATCCGGTCTGGCGTAGCATCCTTGAAGGCCGCGCGAAAGTCCGGGTCCTTGTAGTTCACGGCAACGTCGAAGCCAAGCTCCTCAACGAGGATGCGGCACTTCTCCGCCGAACCGGCGACGCCGACGACGCGGCACCGTTCGCGCTTCGCTATCTGGCCGACGATGTGGCCGACGGAGCCGGCCGCGGCCGAGACGACAACGGTCTGGCCCGGCCGGGGCTTCCCAACATCGAGCAATCCGAAGTAGGCCGTTAGCCCGTTGCCACCGAGGACGCCGAGGTGGAGGGCCGGGTCGGCGCCGGGTGGGATGGCGCGGAGTGCGGAAGGCTTATGGACTGACAGTTCCTGCCATCCCGTCGGGCCGGCGACGAGGTCTCCTGCCTGGAAGCCGGCCGCTCTCGACTCCTCAACGCGGGCGACGCCCGTGCCGCCCATGACGATCCCGGACTGTGGGGCGCCGGCATAACTGGCGCTACCCTGCAGCCCGGCCCGCTGGCCTGCGCCGATGGTGAGGGCGAGCGTTCGGCAGAGCACCTGGCCCTCGCCACACTCCGGCGCCTCGCCCCGGCGAACCTCGAAGTGCTCGGGCCGCAGCGGGCCATCCGGCACGGCAGCGATCATGACCTGGGTGTTCCTTGGCATGGAGGGTCCTCCGGGGACTCAGGCGTCTCGAATCGGTCGAAATCTACCGGAGCGGTGGCAGGGACGGCAAGCACCCAGGCTGCAGCGGGTGGGGCGGGCCGGTCAAGCCGGGAGACCCTCGAGCCGCCAGCCGACGAACGTGGTCTCCGGTTCCAGTGCCATGGCGACCATGTAGCGCGATATCCCCAGGTAGAAGGCAGAGAGCATCGTCAGGCCGACGATCGTGGCGTCGTCGAGATGCCGCCGGAGCGAGTCGAACAGCGACTGGGGCACACCGCCGCTCCCGGCCACGGCCTCCACATAGGCCAGCATCGCCTGTTCCTCCGGGGCAAAGAGTTGGCTGGCAGCGCCTTCGCCCAGGGCCAGCACCTGTTCGCGGCTGAGCCCGGCGGCGAGGCCGATCGGCACGTGCTGGTGCCATTCGTAGTCGCTCCCCGCCGTCAGCGCTGTCTTCAGGATGACCATCTCGCGGCGCGCCGGATCGAGCCCGCCCTTCGTCCAGAGCACGTTGCTGAAGGTGCGGCTGCCGAGGAGGACCGCCGGGTTGTTCGCCTGGGTGGCGTGGATCTGGCGCACCGCGCCGGCCTGTTCGAGGCGATCCCAGAACGCGAACATGTTGCCGGGAACGTCGGCCTTCGTCTTCAAAGGAACGCGGGGCATAGGTCACCTCGGGAACGTATCGCCGCATCCTACACGCCCGCTGCCCCAAGGCGACGCGGCGGCGCCGGGACCGCCGCGGCTGTACGGTCCGCCGGCACCGTCTCGCTCAGCTTCC
>CAZQCR010000108.1:0-10258 GCA_964591745.1 uncultured Anaerolineaceae bacterium | reverse complement strand
GTCGGTCAGCGGGACGCCGCCGATGCGAGTCTGGGAGACGACGGGGACCATCGTCGTATCCGTATGACCGCCGATCACGTAGCCGTGCACATCGACCGGCGAGACGCCGAGGGCGGCCGCGACGAAGTAGCGGTAGCGCGAGCTATCGAGCATGCCACCCTGGCCGATGACGCGTTCCTTCGGGAACCCGCTGGCTTTGAGGGCGACATGGCACATCGCGTCCATCGGGTTCGCGAAGATGATGATGACGGCGTTGGGCGAATGCTTCGCCGCTTCGCTCACCTTGGCGCGGACGATGGCGGCGTTGCCGTTGAGGAGCTCTTCGCGGCTCATGCCCGGCTTGCGGGGGGCGCCGGCGGTGCAAATGACGAGGTCGCTGTTCGCGGTCTCTTCCCAACCATCGGTCGCCCGGATGGTGCTGCTGAAGCCGAGGAAGGCGGCGGCTTCGCTCTCGTCGAGCGCTTTGCCGAAGTGCATGGTCCCGGCGAACTGGGGGTCGTCCTGGAGGACGACGTCGCAGATGTCGCGTTCAATGAGGCGCTGCGCCATCGCGCCGCCGGTGGCGCCAGCGCCGATAATCGTGACCTTTTTGCGGGACATGAAGGGGCTCCTTGGGGTGTGGGAATGTGGGCCGAGCGTACCACGGGCGCCGTTTAGGGGTCGGGCGGGATGTGTATACTTGGGGCATGCCAAGCGTGACAGTAACCGTGCCGGCCGATCTGCTGGAACAGATGAAGGCCCGCCGGATCGACCCATCGGAACTCTTCGTTCGCGAGCTCCGCACGGAGATCCGGCGGCAGGAGCTATGGGCCGAGACCGACCGGTACCTGATGGAGTTGCGCGAAGAGGTTGGCGAACCAACGGCGGACGAGAGGGCGGCGGCCACGGCCCTCGCGCAGGAGATCCGGCAACACATCGACGAGTCCTCGGAATCCCATGCCCTCGCTGGTACTTGATTCCGGCGGCGTGACTGCGCTCGCGGAACGGTACCTCATCGAGGACGTGGCCGCTGTATACTCGCCATATGCCTGACGTTACGGTTTCGCTGCCGACTGACGTGTACGACCTGGTGACGGCGCAGCGCATAGACCTCTCCTCGCTCGTCGTGCGCGTCGTCCGAGAAGAACTGCAGCGGTCTGCAGCGCTTGACGAGACCGAGCGTTACATGGCTGAACTGCGAGACGAGGTGGGTGAGCCGACATTGGAAGATGACGCTTGGGCCGAAGCGATCGTCACGGGCATCCGTGACCACATGGCCGAGACCGCGCGCTGATGCCTCGCCTCATATTGGATTCGGGCGGGGTGAGCGCACTCTCTCAGCGGCGCAGCGCGGTACTCCGGCTTATTGAACGCCTTGGGGAAGCCCGCCTTTGGCCGCCCGTGGTACCCACTTCAGTCCTCGTCGAGTGTCTCCACGGCGACGATGCATACGACGCCGTGACGAACCAGTTCCTCAAGAGTTGTGTCATCGAGGCTGACTTTCCGCTCAGGTTGGCACGGCGGGCCGCGGCACTCAGGACGGCCGCGCGACGCGGCTCCGCCGTGGACGCAATCGTCGTGGCCTGCGCCGAACCGGGCGGAACCGTCTTGACGTCCGACCCCGGTGACCTGGAGGCGCTGGCCTCGTTCGCGCGCGGCGTTGAGATCGTTCCCGTCTAGCCGCGCTCCGCCCGCCTAACCCCTAACCCCGCCCGCCTCTACGCTAAGTCGGTGGACCAATCCCGCATTCGCAACTTCTGCATCATCGCGCACATCGACCATGGAAAGTCCACGCTGGCCGACCGGCTCCTGGAGCGGACCGGGGCCGTGAGTTCCCGCGACATGTCCGAACAGCTCCTGGATTCGATGGATCTGGAGCGGGAGAAGGGGATCACGATCAAGGCGGCGGCGGCGCGTCTGAGCTACACCGACGCGGCGGGCCTGGAGTACGAGTTCAACCTGATCGACACGCCCGGGCACGTCGACTTTACGTACGAGGTCTCGCGCAGCCTTGCAGCCTGCGAGGGCGCGATCCTGGTGGTCGATGCCTCCCAGGGGATCGAGGCGCAGACGCTGGCGAACGTCTATCTCGCGATGAACCTCGACCTGAAGCTGATCCCGGTGCTCAACAAGATCGACCTGCCGCACGCCGAACCGGAGCGGGTGATGAGCGAACTGACGCGCGTCATCGGCTTCGAACACGACGAGATGATCCTGGCGAGCGCGAAGGAGGGGATCGGCATCGATGCCATCCTCCAGGCGATCGCTGAGCGCATCCCGCCGCCGAAGGGCCACCCCGACGCGCCCCTGCAGGCGCTTATCTTCGATTCCAAGTACGACGCGTTTAAGGGCGTGGTCGCGCATGTGCGGGTGTTCAACGGCGAGCTTAAAGGGAAGCAGAACATCCAGCTGATGCAGACCGAAGTGGTCTTCGAACCGCTCGAATACGGCGCGTTCATGCCGGCGATGCGTCCGCTGGCGATGCTCGCCTGCGGCGAAGTGGGGTACGTAGCCACGGGGCTCAAAGATGTGGCGGATTGCCGCGTGGGCGACACGATTACGCTCGCCGCCGCCCCCGCGACGGAGCCGCTGCCCGGCTACCGCCAGGTGAAGCCGATGGTCTTCGCGGGCATCTACCCGACGGATTCGGACCAGTACCAGGAGCTGCGGGAGGCGCTTTCCAAGCTGAGCCTGAACGACGCCTCGCTGGTTTATGAGCCGGAGACATCGCTCGCCTTGGGCTTCGGCTTCCGCTGCGGCTTCCTCGGACTGCTCCACCTGGAGATCATCACGGAGCGGCTGGAGCGCGAATACAACCTGAGCCTGCTGACGACCGCCCCGAGCGTCGAGTACCAGGTGGTGCTGACGACGGGTAAGGAGATCCTGGTCGATAACCCGGCGGACCTGCCGGACCCTTCGAAGATCACCGACATTCTCGAGCCGTGGGCGAAGATCGACGTGATCACGCCGAGCCGCTACATCGGACAGGTGATGGAGCTGGTGACCACGCGCCGCGGGCAGTTCACACGCATGGAGTTCCTGGAGCCGGAGAGCGAAGTGGCCCAGGGCGAGGCGCGGGTCCTGCTCGAGTACGAAATCCCGATGGCCGAGATCCTCGTGGACTTTTATGACTACCTGAAGGGCTCGACGAGCGGCTATGCGAGCCTGGACTACAAGCTGACGGGATACCGTTCGGCGCGACTCGTGAAGGTCGATGTCCTGGTGAACGGCTCTCCGGTGGATGCGCTTTCGCTGATCACGCACAGCTCGAACGCCGACCGGCAGGGCCGGGTGCTGGTCTCGAAGCTGCGGGAGCTGATTCCCCGCCAGATGTTTGACGTGCCGCTGCAGGCGGCGGTGGGGGGCCGCGTCATCGCGCGTGAGACGATCCGGGCGATGCGCAAGAACGTGCTGGCGAAGTGCTACGGCGGCGACATCTCGCGCAAGCGGAAGCTGCTGGAGAAGCAGGCCGAAGGCAAGAAGAAGATGAAGCGGATCGGCAACGTGGAGATCCCGCAGGAAGCGTTCATGGCGGTCCTGAAGCTGCGGGACGAGTAGCAGGCCCGTTCTGGTACGATTCGTCCGCAATGGCCTTTACTGAAAGCCGAAGTCGAGCAGTTCATCGAAGCGCTCCATAACAGCGCCGATCTGCGAGAGCGTGCCCGCGCTGCCATCCTCTCGGACGACTTTCAGCGGCTTCCGGCGATCGTCGAGCGGCTCGGCGAGCGTATGGACCAGCTCACTGTCCGCGTTGACCAGCTCGGCGAGCGCATGGACCAGCTCACCGTCCGCATCGAGCAGCTCGGCGAGCGCATGGACCAGCTCACCGTCCGCATCGACCAGCTCGGCGAGCGCATGGACCAGACCAACGTGCGCATCGATCACCTTTGCCCTCGAAGTTGCGAACCTGTGACGGCAGTGATGCGGATGGATGGGCGACTCGGCCGGCTCGAAGGCTGGCGATACGAGATCAGCTACCGCGAGAACCTCGCGTCCCATCTCGTCCGCCGGTTCCGCCGGCCGAAGCTTCTTATCGCCGGCAACGTGCAACGGCTCGTGGATGCGCTGGACAACGGCGAGCTGACCGACGAGGAGTCGATTAAGGTGATGGCCGTTGACGTGCTCGCCGCCGCCAACGATAAGTCCCAGCCAGAACAGCCAGAGTCTTACGTCGCGATCGAACTCTCCCAGGTCATCGACAATTCCGACGTGGAGCGGGCGCACGAACGCGCCTCAATCTTGCGGCGGGTACTGGACCAGCCGGTCGTCGCCTGCGTTGACGGCGAGGCGATCCTTATCGATGCCGCTCGGCGGGCACAGGAACTCGGCGTCCTCAACCTTCGCGGCTGACCGTGAAACGCGCTCGAAACAGGCTGATGGTAAAGTCCTTTGACATCGGGTCCCCGGGACCACCAGAGGAGCAAGAGAAGATGGGAATCAAGGCATTCGTCCTCATCGTTGTCGATCCGGCCAAGACCACCGACGTGTTTGACCGCCTGAGCAAGGTCGATGGAATCAGCGAGGTCTACCAGGTGATGGGGCCATACGACATCGTCGCGGTCGTCGATGTGCCGAACCTTTCTGATGTACCCTCCGTGATCAGCCGGCACATCCGGGCGGTCGACGGCATCGAGAGCACGACGACCTGCGTGACTTTCCCCGAGGCAGGCTGAGCCGGCCGGGCGACGCCGGTTGCTCAGCCTGGCCCCGCACGTCCGTTAGCGGCCGGGTTCGAAGCTCTTCAGTTCGAGGCGGCCCTCTCCACCGCGGATCTTCACTTCGGCGACGAGCCCCACGCCACGCGCGTAGTACTTCTCTTCGACGACGCTGGCATCAAGCGGCGTCCACTCCGCGATGACGACGAGGCCATCGAAGGTGCCGAACGGAACCGTGGTCTTTTCGGAGAGCCGTTCGACCCGGGCCAGGTCCTCGGCTTCGCCCTTGTAGAACTCCTGGCGGTAGGCCTTCGCCGGGGATGGAGCGGCGAGCATGACGATGCCGGGGAGTGCGCCATCGACACCGGCCTCCCATGAACCGTGGGTCGAGACGACCTTGCCGTCCTTCATCTCTTTGGAATCCTCGCCGAGGTACCAGACGTTGCCCTCGGAATCCTGGGCGTACCAGTCAAGGGTGTCTTCGATGATCTCGCCGTTGTCGTACACCACATCGTGGACGACGGTGGCGGGGATTCCCATGACGGTGCGGGTCTCGGCCAGCACTTCGACGACGATCCGTTCCGAGCCATCCGTCGACTCGTAGACCCAGCGGGAGCCGGGCGTGAAGGGCAGGAGCGGGTTGGTGATTCGCGCCGTGAAGCGCGCCGGCTCGATCACCGGGCGGTAGTTCCCGCCGTCTCCCGGGTCGATGAAGGCGGCCTTCGTTTCAGAGCCCCCGCACCCGGTGAGGAAGGCCGCTGTTGCCACCAGGGCGGCTGCGGAAGCCACGGTCCGTGCGATGAGGCCGGGCCGTGGAGGACGGGTAGAGCTTTTCAAAGAGGTGTTCACGCCGCGAACGCTACGCGCCCTCCCCTGAACGCTTGCTGAAGGACTGGAGCGGATCGTCAGCTTTTGTTCAGGCGGCCCACGTTACGATGATTTGAACGAGGTGGGCAGCGACGATGGTGCGAGTACTGGTGGTCGAAGACGAGAAACGGCTGGCTGCCGCCATCAAGCGGGGACTTGAGACGGAAGGGTTCGCCGCGGATATCGCGCTGACCGCAGCCGAAGGTGAGTGGCTGGCCAAGGAGAACGCCTACGACGCTATCCTCCTGGACCTGATGCTCCCCGATGGCGACGGGCTTTCGCTCTGTGCCCGCTTGCGGGAGGGTGGCAACTGGACACCGGTCCTCGTTCTCACCGCTCGGGACACCGTCCGCGACGAGATCCAGTCGCTGGATTCGGGCGCGGACGACTACCTGAGCAAGCCGTTCTCGTTCTCCGTCCTTATTGCGCGCATACGGGCGCTGTTGCGGCGGGGCCCGGGCGAACGTCCGGCAGTCCTCCAGGCGGGCGACCTCCGCCTCGACCCGGCCGCCCATCGTTGTTTCCGGGGTGAGCGGGAAGTCGAGCTCACGAGCAGGGAATTCGCCGTCCTCGCCTTCCTCCTCCGGCGCGAAGGTGATGTCGTTTCGAAGCTGGATATCCTCGAGAACGTCTGGGACTTCGCCTTCGAGGGCGACCCCAACATCGTTGAGGTCTACATCGGGCGCATCCGGCGGAAAGTGGACGATCCGTACGACCGGCACTCCATCGAAACCGTTCGCGGGGCCGGGTATCGGCTGGTCGCGAGTTGAGGGCGCTCCGCCGCTGGAAGGCCGGGTTCCGACGATCGCTGCGGCTGCGGCTGACCGCGCTGACGACCCTTCTCGTCGCGATCGCCCTCATCGGAGCCAGCTTCGTACTGATCGAACTCCAACGCCGCGCACTGACCAACAACCTCGAAGAGACGCTCCAGGCCCGTGCGGACGACATCGCCGCCTCGCTGAAAGGCGGCCCACTGCCGGACACGCTCGCCGTACGTGACGTCGAAGAGGCGCTCGTCCAGGTCGTCGACGACGCGGGGAAGGTGGTGGTCGCGAGCGCGAACGCAGCCGGTGCGCCACCAGCGAGCGAGGCCCGGCCGGCCCCCGGTGAGACGCAGATTAGACGTTCGCGGGCCATCCCGACTGAGCGGGGCGAGGCCTTCATCCTCCTTACGCGCGGGATCGAAGGGGAGAACGGACCGTACACACTCATCGTCGCGGCGAGCCTGGACCCGGTAGACGAAAGCATAGCCAGCCTCTGGGCGATCCTCCGGATCGGTGTCCCGGCCCTGATCCTGGTCGTCGCGCTCGGAGCCTGGTGGCTAATAGGCAGAGCGCTCTCACCGATTGAGGGCATCCGGGCCGAAGTCGCCCGGATCGGCGAGCGGGACCTCGCCCGCCGCGTTCCCGAGCCCGCGGGACAGGACGAAGTCGGCCGTCTCGCCCGGACGATGAACGAGATGCTCGCCCGGCTGGAGGAAGCGGCACGGCGCGAGGAGCGCTTCGTCGCCGACGCGGCCCACGAGCTGCGAAGCCCGCTCGCGAGTATTCGCGCCCAGGTAGAGACCGCTACGCTTCCCTCCCGCGAAAGTGAGGCCGACATCCTGGCGGAGATCGAGCGGATGCAACGCCTGGTGGACGATCTGTTGGCGCTCGCCGGGAGCGGCCCCACTGCCATGCGTACGGCCCCGGCGCTCTTCGACCTGGATGACGTGGTTCTTCGCGAGGTGCGGCGCCTGCGGGATCGCCGGGGCGTGACGATCGATGCTTCGCGCGTTTCCGCCGCGGCCGTGCGGGGCGACCCGGATGGGCTGGCCCGTGTCGTCCGGAACCTGCTGGAGAACGCGGCCCGCCATGCGCAGACTTCGATTGCGGTGGACCTGCGGGAAGCGGACGGCCGGGTCGAGCTGGCGGTGAGCGATGACGGCACGGGCGTTCCAGCGGCCGACCGTGAACGCGTCTTCGAGCGATTCACGCGGCTCGACGCGGGGCGTGCCAGGGACGCCGGCGGGGCCGGGCTCGGACTGGCGATCAGCCGGGCGGTCGTCGAGTCGCATGGCGGGACGATCAACCTGGACCCGGCCTACGAGGGCGGCGCGCGCTTCGTGGTGACGATCCCGGCCGCCGCCCAGCGCCCGGGCGGTTAGCGGGCCCTTAGCTCGGGCGGCCGGCGCCACCGAAGCCGGCATCAGTCATTCCGCCATCCACAAGGTAGTAGCTGCCTGTCACGAACTCGGCTTCGTCGCTGGCGAGGAAGGCGGCGACGGCAGCGACATCCGACGGTTCACCGACCCTCCCGAGGGGGATGCCGGCGCCAGCGGCAGCCTTCCGTTCCTCGGTCCAGGTTCCGCCACCGAACGGTGTGGCGATCAGGCCGGGGCCGATGCTGTTCGCCGTAATGCGATAACCGGCGAGTTCCTGGGCCATCGAGCGGGTCATGTGGCGCACGCCCGCCTTGGCCGCGCCGTACGGGATGAGCCCCGGGAAGCCCTTTTCGGCGGCGACGGAGGCGATGCTGATCAGGCGGCCTCCCTTGCCCGCTTCAACCATGGCCCGGGCGGCGGCCTGGCAGGTGAGGAAGACGCCGGTGAGGTTGATATCGATGACTGCCTGCCAGTCCTCGGCGGAGAGTGTGAGGAGCGTCCCGCCGCGGTTGATCCCGGCGTTGGCGACGGCAACCCAGGGCGAGCCTAATTCCAAGACGGTTCGCGCGACCATGGAGGCAACCTGCTCCGGGCTACGCACATCGACCTGGATCGAGACGGACATGCGGCCGTGCTCGCGGATGGCGGCGGCTGTCTCTTCGGCGGCCCCGAGGTTGATGTCGGCGCAGGCGACATCGGCGCCTTCGCTGGCGAAGCGGAGGGACATGGCCTTGCCAAGCCCGGACCCGGCGCCCGTAACGATGGCAACGCGATCGGTCAGTCGTCCCATATGTTCCTCCAGATGGTGTCTCCCCGAGATGGACCTTACGAGCGGTCGAAGACGAGCGGCAGGCGTTTGACCGAGCGCATCGCCATGCCCTCGCCGATCGTCGGATTCCGCCCTTCGGCGATGCGGGGATTGCCCATCGCTTCGAGCAGGAGCTTCGAACCGATGACCGCCTCGTAGCGGGCGAGCTGGTAGCCGACGCAGAAGTGCTTGCCCAGGCCGAAGGCGATGTGCGATGTCCGGCCGCCCTCCTTGTAGCCGTTGCGCAAGTCCCGGCCGAAGTAGAGGTCGTCGCGGAAGATGTTGAAGGTGTCGGGGTCGCGGAAGACTCGCTCATCGCGGTTGGCGGAGTGCATGGAGACCGAGACGGCAGCCCCGGCCGGGATCACCTGGCCGTGCCACTCGATGTCCGCCATCGCGAGACGCGGCTCGCCGGGGACGGGACCGGAGTGGCGCATCATTTCGGCGAAGGCGTTGTCGAACAGCTCGGGGTCTTCGCGGACGGCCTCCCACTGCTCCGGGTGGTTCAGCAGGAGCCACCAGAGGTTGGCGATCGCCTTGTCGGTGGTTTCGCCGCCGGCCGTGAGAAGGAGGCTGACGAACGCCTTGATGTCGAGGTCGCTGAGCTTCTGACCATCGACTTCGGCCTCGCAGAGCTTGGAGATGAGGTCCTCGCCCGGTTCCATCTTGCGCCGCTTCACATAGGGGTCGATGTAGGCGTGGAAGCGGCGGTTCATCTCGACGGCGTGGGCGCGGCGCACCGGCTCGGGCCCGAGCCCGGCCATGAACGAGGAGTAGCAGTCGTGGAAGAAGTCGTGGTCGGCTTTGGGCAACCCGAGCGCATCGAGGATGACGTTGACCGGCAGGCGCGTGGTGAACTGGTGGACGAGGTCGACCTCACCCTCCTTCCGGAAGGTCTCGATCAGGTCGGCGGCGGTCTGTGGGGCGAACTTTTCGACGAGGACGCGGGCGTTCTCCTCGATAATGGGGATGAACGCTTCGATCTTCCGGCCAACGAATTCGGGCGCGACGATGTTCCGCTTTTGCGTGTGCTCTTCACCGTCCATTGCCGTCAACGAGGGGCCGAAGACGACGTTGTGGGAGGACTCCATGATCGTGCTGCTCAGCCGGTCGTGGTCCCGGAAGCCCGCGACAACATCGTCGTAGCGGGTGATGAGCCAGCTATCGTTGAGCGGGTTGTGGTAGACGGGGTGGTTGTCGCGAAGGTAGCGGAAGACCTCCCACGGCTCGGAGTGAAAGGCCTGGGTGGTCATGACTGCGGGATCGAATGCGACGGGAGAGGTCACGGTACACGCCCTGCGGTTGGTGGCCCGATTCTACGGGATCGCGGCGCGGAAGGCTGGCTGACCGGCCAGTTCTTCGAGCAGCTTCGCGACAGGCTCCTGTTCATCCGCCGGGAACACCTCGCCGGCGGCGTCGAGGGCGTAGCGATCGCTGTGGGCCATGGCGATGCCGCGGCCGGCCCAGGCGAGCATCGAGGCGTCGTTCACGCTGTCGCCGATGGCGACCACGTCGTGGCGGCCGATGCCCAGGTCATCGCAAAGGAGCGAGAGGGCGTGGCCCTTGTTCGCGTCGGGCGCGACGGCCACCGTCACCGTCGGAAAGTCGAGAAGGTGGACGTGGTCGCCATAGCGGCCAACGAGCGCGCCATGCACATGGCCGGCCTCTTCCGGGGCGCTGATCACGCCGACGCCCGTGGGTGTGAGCCCAGAGCGCTCCGGGTCGAGGCGATACTCCGGGGTGATGCCGGAGACGAGACCGTACTGGCGTGTTGCGGGTGTCTCCCGCGAGGCGATGTAGCGCAGG
>CAZQCR010000107.1:0-10319 GCA_964591745.1 uncultured Anaerolineaceae bacterium | reverse complement strand
CAAGCCGTACCCTAGCTCCGCGAACAACCCTGTGGCGCGGGAGGCCCGCTGCCGAAGTACCTACCATGAAGGTGCGCTTTGCCCCGTTTGCCGCGCTGCTGGCGGCGTTCGTCCTGCTTCTCCCCGGCCAGGCTGGCGATGTCGATGCCGCTGGCCCTTGTGCGGGCTGCATCAACGGGCAGAACATGGTCACTGATTCGTACTACCGGCTCGACGTTCCGAGCGGCACGTTTGCCGTGCGCGTAGAGGCGCTGGTTGAGCTTGTTGGCACGAATGGAGCGAAGGAAGTGCCGACGGTGACCCTCTTCGCGATGCCGAGCGCTGTGGACGTCGTCGTGAAGATGAAGGACGGCGACAAGAGCCTCCCGTTGACTATCGTCGCTGGCAACGAGGGGGACGACGGACTGGCTTCCCGCGTGACGGCCACGCTGGAGAAGCCCGCTCGGAGCGGCAATCGCGTCGATATTGTCATGACGTATACGGTCCCTGCGCACACCAGCGAACTTGTGCGGATGGAGCCCGGCGCTATCGAGACCGTGTTCGTCGGCCAGGGCCCCGGTTCGTTCGTGATCGTCGATGTTCCGACGGCAGGCGACACCTTCTTCGATCCGGGATGTCTGAAGGGTACGGCTCAGCCATCCGCGGTCCGAGACGCGGGCCTGGAGCGCTGGGTCTGCGGTGAGGTGACCATCGCGGCCTTCTTCAAAGATGATCCGGCCACGCAGAAGGCCTGTGCCGACATGGCCGACAAGTGCCGTCAGCGCATTGCGGACGCCGCGTTTTCGGCATTCGTCCAGTCGGTCACGGATCCTTCACTGCTTGCCAAGCGCGAAGCGGACCTGACGATGCCGGATGGCCGCATCGTTCACCTCGTCTTCAAGTACTTCCGCCGGGACCAGGCGTGGGCGAACCGCCAGTTCGAGGTCGGGCAGCTCGCCCTACCGAAGCTGGAGGCGCTGTTCGGGTTCAAGTACCCGTTCGACACGGTGACGATCCGCGAGTCGCATCACATCGAACTGCTGGGCGCCGCCGGGATTTCCTATTGGTCCGGCGCGGACGTTCTGATAAGCCCCAACTCCGGCTTCGATGACGAAGTAACGGTGCACGAACTGGCCCATCAGTGGGCCGGCAGCCAGTTTATCCGTGAGCGTTGGGCGGCCGAAGGGCTAGCCGAATGGGCGGCGGCGACGCTGGCTCCGGATCTCGGCTTCACCAAGCTCGATCGAGACTATGCGCGGTATCGCCTCAACTTCCAACTCGCCGAGTGGGGCAGCGCACCCGCTCCCGGGGGCTACTGGTACGGGAAGTCGGGGGCCTTCTGGCACGCCTTCCAGGCGGCCGTTGGCGGCCCCGAGAACATGACGAAGGCGCTGGGGATGGTCGATGACCGGCCGGGCAGGCTACCGCTCGACGGCCGCGCGTTCCTTGATAATGGTGAGGCCGTCAGTGGCGCCAACCTCGATGCGCTCTTCCTCACCTGGGTCTACGTTCCGGAAACGGCCACAGCCCTGCTCGAAGAGCGCCGCGCGGCCCACAACCTGGTCAAGGCGCTGACGACGCGCGCCGCGGAGGCGGCCCTCCCTGGCGTCCCCATCGATATCCAGGTGAACCTGGATGAGTGGGTCTTCAAGGGCATCGCCAGCCAGGTCCTCCGTGGCCACGCCGTTCTCGATAGCTATGCCGCCGTTGTCGCGGAGGGCGCAGCCGCTGGCTTGCCCGCGAGCGCGGCCGTGGCGGCCTCGTGGGGAACGCAACCCCTCGCGGGTACGCAGTCCGTGGTCGATAGCCAGCGGAACGCCATTCACGCCATCGTGGCGGCGGGCGAGCGACTTGCAAGCGGCCCGGAGGACGCTTACGCACTTGATCAGCTGGCCCTCGCCCGGGAAAAGTACATCGCCGGGGATATGGATGGCGCTCACGGGCTCGCGGCCGGCTCGACTACCGCCGCTTTCAACAAAGACGCCGCCGAACGGATCCTCGCCCTCGCGAAAGAGACGCAGGCGGCCTTTAAGCCTTCGTTCATGGAGAAGCTTGGCCTGATGGTCGCCAACCCCAAGGCGGACCTTGCCGCCGCCGAAAAGGCGTACGCAGCCGGTGATTACGAAACCGCGCTCAAGAAATCGCGGTCCGCGCAGGAGACATGGGATGGCGCTGCCCGGGCGGGAATGATGGGCCTCGGGGTGCTCTTTGGAGCGATGGCCATGCTTACGGCTGGCGCTGTCTTCCTCCTCCGCCAGCTGGAACAGCGCGGGGCGCCAACGTCGTACAAGGGGCGCCGCGAAGGGCACGCCCTCGCTTCTCCGGACGAGCGCAAGAACTCGTGGGCGGACTGGGAGAACAACGGGCGGGGCAACTAACCGAGGGAACGACGCCTCTACGCGCCGAACGCCTCCGAGACCCCGAAGGCCACCTGTTGCGCTTCGAATCGGGCTACTTCGTGGCTGAGCATCAACAGATCGTGCTTTTGGCCGCCACGGTCCTTTACGTGGTCGCGTAGCAAGGCCTCGGGCCGGAAGCCGATCTCTTCGAAGACGGCGATCGCGCCCTTCTGGTCCAGCGTCATCTGCGCGATCATCTTCTCGATGCCCTGGCCGAGGGCGAAGGCGAACGCTTCCTGGGTGAGAACCCGGCCCAGGCCCTTGCCGCGCATGGTGTCCGAGACCATGACCCGCAGCTCCGCGACGTGGGCGGACCACTGCATCTGGTTGCGGTGGATGGCGGCGTAGCCAAGGACCTTCGCGCCCTGGAAGGCCAGCAAAGTGTTGATGTTCTCGTTCGCTATCCACTCTTCCACGTTCGCTGGCTGGGTAATGTCCCGCGCCAGGAAGAGGAGGTCGTGTTCCGGAAGCGAACGAGCCATCGCGACGACGGCGTCGCGGTCTCTCGGCTCAGCGAAGCGGAGGACGAGTTCCTGCGAACCTAGCTTCACCTTACGGGGATAGGTGCGGGTTCCTTCGAGGGTAGTAGTCATACGGAGCGCTCCGATAGCCAAGCGTCGAGCTGTGGCCACAGACGATAGATCGCGTTCCCGCCAGCAACAAGGCTGACGTGGCCGCCCTTGAGCATGATCTCCCGCTTATCGGCGGAACCGACGAGTGGGACCAGGTCTTTGGCGGCTTCGTACGGCACGATGTGGTCGTGTTCGGCAACGACGTGCAGGAATGGCACGGTGATCGCGCCCAGGTCAACCTTTCGGCCGTTCAGTTCGAAGGTCCCATGCATCAGCTTGTTCTCCCACATCAGCTCCTTCGTGTTCTGGCGGAAGCACTCCCCGGGAAACGGAATCTGGTCCGCCGCCCAGCGGTCGAACATCCGGAAGGAGCGTACGAACTCGTCGTTCCACATGTTGTCCCAGAGCCGGATCTGGCCGACCACCTTCGAAACCGGCCGGAGCATGTCGAACGAGGCGTAGAGCATCTCCGGTGGGACGTTCCCGAGGGTATCGACGATGCGGTCGACATCGAAGTAGCGGCGGTCGCACCACTGCTTCATCAGCTTCATCCCGTCGGTATTCACGGGTGTGGTGAAGCAGGCGAGGTTCTTCAGCGGCGCTTCCGGGTGGAGAGCCGCGTACATCACCGAAAGCTGGCCACCCATGCAGTAGCCGACGATCGAAAACTCGTCTTCGCCCGAGTCAGCGAGGACACGTTCGACGCAATCGGGGATGAAATCCAACACGTAGTCTTCGAAGCGGAGCACATGGTCGGCCGGGCGGGGCACTCCCCAGTCGATCATGTAGACATCGAAGCCCTGCTTCAAGAGGTACTCGACGAGGCTCTGGCCTGGCGCCAGGTCGAGGATGTACGGCTTGCTCACAAGCGACATGATGAGGAGGACGGGCACCCGGTAGACCTCGTCCGCGATCGCGCGGTAGTGGTAGAGCTTCAGTGTGCCGCGGCTATAGATCGCGTCACGTGGCGTCAAACCGACTCCAGGGTCGCCGGTGGAGATGTACTCCATGCCCTTGACGGCGCGCTGGATCGTCCGTTCGACTTCGGCTCGAACACGCTGCTCAACGCCAACGTCAGGTTGCGCGGGACTGGTCATCACATCCACCTTCGAGGGCCGGGCGGCTCCATGTCGCGCGCTGGCCCGCCGTTGCATTGTGGGGGCGCGGTGCCGCCCCGAACAGAGGGCGGGCAGATGAAGAGTTGATGTCGCCGGGGCGCCGGTCAGCTGCCGGCGGGTTTTTTGGTCCGTGGCGGCCGCGGAGCGCTGGCTGGCGCGCTTGCGGAGGCGGATGCGTGTTCACGCGGGGCCAGGGACTTGACCGCGCCCTCTATCCCATCCAGCCGGGACTCAATCTCGCCCAGCCGGTTGCCGAGCGTGAGCACGTCGGTACGGGTGGGCACGTTGAGCGCCGAGAAGTAGCGGCCCATCACCTCGTTCAGGTTCTTCTGCATCGCCAGGTAGACGTCCATCATGCGGCCCATATTGCGGCCGAATTCGTCCGTCGCCATGGCGTCGTTCAGAAAGGAGTTCCACTGGCGCTCCGAATTGGAGAGCCAATCTCGCCACATGGCGAAGGGATCGGGAGTTTGGGTTTCGGGCATGGTTGCTTCCTCCTAGCTGGCGGGTGAATCATCCGCGGCGGGCGCGCCCCAGGTGGAGCGGGCCGCCGTATCGAAGTTGGACATCGCGCGTTGAAGCACGGATTGGTAGTTCTGGAGCGTTTCGATCCAGCCCGTGAGGAACAGGTCTCCGGCCCGGGTCAGGCTGTACATACGCCGTGCCGGCCCACTTTCGGAGGTGTCCCAGAACGAAGAGACGAAGCCGGAACGTTCCAGCTGGCGAAGTGTGCGGTACACGGTGCCGCTGTCGCACTCTGGCATGCCGGCATCGGCCATCTGCTGGCTGAGCTGGTAGCCGTAGGCGTTCCAATTCTTCAGGAAGGCGAGGAGGCTTGTAGATAGGAGCTCGCCGTGAAGGCGTGGCTTCATGGCGGACGTCTCGGGCTCGGGAGCGACCTCGTCCGGTGCTCCGGGTGCTGGTTTTTTGGTAGCCATGAGTTGGGTGCCTTTCGGGTTGTATGTGCAGTATGCACCTACCAGCGAAGCGCTGCAAGATGCAGTTTGTTGACACGTCCCGCAGCTATGTGTATCTTGCATCTATCGACGGTGCTCCAGGTGAGCTCCGCCAACCAACGAAGGAGACTCTACCCCATGGCTAACGAACCAATCCAGAAGTATTTCGACGCGCTGATCGAAACCTACGACGTCCTTGTGGACGCGGTTGCCAAGGCGAACGAGCGCGGCATGAAGGTCTCTGCCCAGCTCGTGAAGGATGTGGCCAAGGGCCAGCGCGAAGCCCTCGAACTCGGCAAGAAGGTAGCGGCGGAACCGACCGACATGGGCGGGTTCTACACCAGCCTGCTGGAGACGGCGACAGCCGCCCAGGGTCGCGCCCTCGCCTTCACGCAGACCGCCTACCAGGAAGCCCTGGCCGCCGGCACTGACGCCCGCGAGACGGTTGAGAAGGTTGTTCAGGTCAATCGCGAGACCACGAAGCTCGCCATGGAAGCGGCCCGCAGCTTCGCCAGCGCCAACCCGTTCGGCGAGATGATGAAGAAGAGCTTCGAGACGTTCGCCCAGCCCGCGCCCAAGGCGAAGAAGGAAAAGGCCGCCGTCTAACCCGGCGCAGAGCCCCTCACACGAAGAAAGGCCGGTCGCAAGACCGGCCTTTTTCCGTCTCCAACGTCCGCTTCGGGGACTGTCCGAGCGATGGCCCGGTCCGCCTAGGCTACCTGCGCGAGCCGCTTGGCCAGGGCCCGATAGACACCAGGGTGGAACGCCATGCCGATGTGTGTGCAGTTCACTTCGTCGTTCAGGCTCGGATCATCCTCAATGCAGCTCTCCCATTCCACGACGCCATCCACTTTCGAAAAGATGGCGTAGTGAGCCACTTCGTACTCTTCTGGCGCGAGCATGTTCTTGACGAACGCACAGGTGCAGTGGCCGCTGAAGCAGGAGGGCCGGATGTTTGCGCCGATGCCGCCGCCGCGTCCGCTGCGCCGCAGGGCGTCCGCCGCCGTCAGGATCATCGGGTGGGCGCGCACGGTGTCGCGGAAGGGCGAACCCATGGAGATAACCGCCGAGACGTACTTCGGGTTTTCCAGGGCGACACTGCGGGCGAGCATGCCGCCAAGGCTGTGGCCAATCAGGCGGACGCGCTGGCCGGTCTCGTCGTAGGCGTGCTTCACGCTTTCGAGGAGCACTTTGGAAAGGTGGTCCGGGCAATCCGCATTGCGGCCGATCTTGGAGAAGAAGGGCCGGTAGCCCATTCGCGCCAGCCAGAGGAAGAGGTCCCAGAGGTAGCTATCGCTCCCCAGGAAACCCGGGACGATGACGACGGGCTCGCCGTGGCCACGTGCCAGGCCACAGCCGAAATAGACGGGCGAGGTATGCAGCGACACCCAATCCAGCCCGAACAGGGCTTCCCGCCAGAGCGGTGTTTCGACCGCCTGGACCGATGGGTCTTCGCCGAATGGATCCCCGCCGGAGCCAGCGCCCGTGCGCGCGAAGCTGGCCATAGGTCCCCCCCGCGTGCCGTCGTCGGTCTGCGCCGAACGGCACACCTTCCGATCGGTAAAGCTACTTGCCGAATCGCAAAGCGGCAACCAGCCAAATCGGTCTCACCCGTGATTATCGGTCGAAAGGCCTCGACTCAGTATCCGCGGGCGGCGCAAAAGCGTACGCTGCGCGATGTCTGGAAGGGAGGATATCGACGCGATGGCTACGCCCACGCTCGTTCGCCGGATGACCTCGATGGACGCCAGTTTCCTCTATTTCGAGAAGCCCGGCGCGGCGCTCCATATCGGCTCGACGTCCCTCCTCGACGGCCCCCTTTCGCGCGAGGAGCTGATCCTCCACATGCGCTCCCGGATCCATCGCATACCGCGGTATCGCCAGCGCGCCGTGTTCGATTCGCTCAACATGGCCCACCCGGCCTGGGAAGATGACCCGAACTTTGAGGTGGAACGGCATATCGAGGAGGTCATCCTTCCCGAGGGTGCGGAAGAGGCCGACCTTCGGTCGGCCATCGCGGATGTCTTCGCGCCGATGCTCCCGCGTGACCGGCCGCTCTGGAAGATGGTTCTCATCCAGGGGTTTCCCGAAGGTCATACGGCGATGATGTCGCTTGTCCACCACTGCATGGTGGATGGTGTTTCAGGGGTGGAGTTGCTCCAGGCCGTCACGGACCTTGCGCGCGATATGGAAGCAGGCGAGCCGGAGCCGTACAGGCCGCTCCCTCCCCAGGACCCGTTCGAACGCATGCGGGACGCCTGGGCGGACGCGATGAACGTCGCCATCACTTCCGGTACGGATGCCTTGCGCCGCTGGTTTGAACCGCAACGCCAGATGGAGGAGATGCAAACCGTGAGCCGGGCGATGATGGCCGCCGCCCCCCACTTCCTGCAGCCCGCCCCATCCACGCCCTTCAACCGTCCTGTAGGCGAAGGGCGCTGCTACGCCGTGGTGCCGATGTCGTTCGCCGAGCTGCGGGCCATTCGCTCGGTCCTTGGCGGTACGCTCAACGATGTCGTTCTTTCGATCCTCTCGGGTGGCCTTGGCGCCTACCTCCGCCTTCGCGAGCAGGAGACCGACGGTGTCGAGCTGCGGGCGATGATCCCGGTCAACGTCCGCTCGCAAAGCGACAAGGACGCGCTCGGCAACCAGGTCTCGATGATGATCGCCCCGCTCCCGATAGGTATGTTGGACGCCGCCGAGCGCCATCGGGCGCTGACCGCGCGAATGGGGAGACTGAAGGAAGCGAACCAGGCCGGCGGCTTCGCGATCCTTAGCCGCCTCACGGAATCGATCCCCGCGAATTTCCAGGCGCTCGCGGCGATGTGGACGCCGGCCACGCAGCCGCTCTTCAACGTCGTTTGTACCAACGTGCCCGGGCCCCAGGTGCCGCTCTACGTCCGAGGCCGCCGCCTGGAGACGCTCTGGCCGCTGCTCCCGCTCTCTATGGGCCTCGGCCTGGGCGTGGCCCTCACCAGCTACAACGGCGCGCTCTACTGGGGCCTGACCGGCGACCCCGAACTCGTGCCGGACATCGAAGAGGCGGCGCGCTGTGTGGAATCAGCCTTCAAAGAGCTCAAGCTTGCGGCGGCCGCAGCCTCGGCCTGAGCGCAGGCTCGCGGAACGGCATTCGCTCACCACGGGCTTCGGCGTGCTCTCCGATCGCGGCGACGGGTCGCGGCGGTGGGTTCAGCCGTTGGTGAGCGCTTCCGTAGCCGTTTCGGCGCCGGCCCGTTGCGAGGCGATGACCCAGGTGAAGGTTGTGCCAGAGGCCTGGGTGAAGCCGTGTGTCGTCCCGTCCGTGAATTCGTAGAGGGCGAATGCGCTCTTCGAGGCGACCGCTCTCGCACCGGAGGCTCCCAGCCAATCGCTGTACGCCCGCGCGAATTGCACTGCTTCCTCTTCGTCGCGGAACCGAGCCCGGAAGACGGCGACCGTCGCATTGCCGTCGGTGTAGAGGTCGTACTGGTCGCCCGTCCAGCCTTCCGCGGCCTGGACTGCATCGAGCCCCTTGAGCTGTTGCTGGAGGAAGTTGCCGAGATGGAACTCGCCGAGTGTCCCCGTTGAATCCCGACGCCAACCCTGGCCTAGCGCGTCCTCGATCGCTGGCAAGCTGACCGTTTCCGGCGCCCAGGAAAGAGCCAGTGCGGGGTGGAGAACGAGCGCCGTTGCGGACGGGGGCGTAGCCAGGAGGGCATCGACGGCGGCGTTTCCGCCGGCGCGCCGGATGGCTGCTATCCACTCGGCCCCCGCGGTGTAGGGGAAGCGAAACTCGCGTTCGAGGGCGGGCGGCACGCCCTGGAAGGCCATGGCGGAGGCGGCGAAGAGCACGGCGCCCCCGGCCCCCGGGCGGATCGCGAACAGGCGCTCCGTGGAGACGGCGTCACCTTCGACGACGGCCGTGTAGGCGAGGCCGCGATCGAGGTTATTCTGGACGCTCCTCGTCGTCTGTTGCAGCCCGAAGCTCGCGTCCTGGAGTGCGTGGACAAGCTCATGGGCGATGATCGCCCGCTGTGCGGCGTCTGGTGAGTCCAACGCGCCGGGCGTTTCGGATACCAGCCAGAACCGTGCCGTCGCCGGGTCGTAGAACGCCGCCACAGCCTTCCCGGCGAAGCCGAGGTAGATGTCGAGGTACTCTTCGGTGGGGCCGATATAGCCGAGCAGGCGGTAGAGCCGCGTGGTCCGCACGAACCACAGGCGGTCCTCGGCGGTGAGGGTGGCATCGAGCACCGTGGGGAGGTCGCGCCGGCTGACGACGGTGGCCGTGATGGCGGTGGGCCCGGGTAGTCCACGGAGTGCGACGACGGCGGTTAGCAGCTCAGCGACGGCCGGCGAAAGCGGCCCCGGCGTGGGGAGCGCGGTCACGGCGTTGGTCGGCTCCGCGTTCGGCCCGGCAGGGCTTCGCCCGCTTTTGCCACCACAGCTCGCGGCGCCGAGGGCGACGGTGAGCGAGAGCGCGACGAGGCAGATGGTACGCTGTCCCAGGGTCATCCGGCCTCCTTCAGGTTGGCGCCCTTGCCCGGGCAGGGCAGGCTGGCTATGCTCAAGATCGCGGCGCATTCGTCTAGCGGCCTAGGACATCGCCCTCTCAAGGCGGAGATCAGGGGTTCGAATCCCCTATGCGCTACCATATCCCTGAAGCTTTGCGGGCGGCCAGGGCGGCCGACGGTCTGCGGGCGGCGCCGATCCTCGGCCACGCCGAGAGCCGTGGCGGCGGGGGGCGCGAATCAGCGCCAGCTCAGTTCCCAAACGCGTACCGGTTCTTCCAGGCCCCGCAGCGTGAGTTCACCGCGGTCAGCGAAGGCGAAGCCTTTCCCAGCAACCAGCTGGCGGACGACATCGGAGACGAGCACCTCGGCGCCCTCGGCCTGGGCCGCAATTCGCGCCGCGGCAATCACAGAGTGACCGAAAAGGTCATCGTCCTCCTCGATTGGCTCGCCGGCGTTGGCGCCGATTCGCAACCGTAGCCCGCCGAGGTCCCCGCCGCGCGCACCGAGCGCCGTCGCGGTGCGCTGCAGGGTTATGGCGCATTCCAGCGCCTTTTGCGCAGAGGTGAAGCTCGCCATGAAGCCGTCACCCATCGTCTTCACTTCGTGCCCATCGTGGTTATTCAGCGCGTCACGTGTAATCCGCTCGAATTCGCGAAGTACCTTGCGCCCGCGTTCATCGCCAAGCTGGGACATCATCGCGGTGTGCCCTTCGAGGTCGGTGAAGAGGAGGGTACGAAGCCCGTGGTAGCGCGGCCCTTGGGCAAGGGGCGCGCGTCGAGATTTCAAGGGGATATCGCGTTGGCCT
>CAZQCR010000106.1:0-10366 GCA_964591745.1 uncultured Anaerolineaceae bacterium | reverse complement strand
GCTGTTGTGGCGGACGAACTTCGCGCAGGTGGAGTAGAGGTCGTCGACGCTACCGTTGAGGAGGCCCTCTTCGAAGACCTTCGCCATGGCGGCCTGCATCACCGTTTGCTGGCGTTTGACGCGAACGAAGTCGCTATCTTCGCGATAGCGGCCGAAAGCGACGGCGCGGTAGCCGTTTACGTGGTGGATCCCGGGGGCGAAGGTTTCGTAGTGGGGGTTGGTGAAGTCGTCGTCGGTGTACCACCAGTCGTAGAACGAGGTCTCCTCAGTGACTTCGATGTCAACGCCGCCGACGGCGTTGACAAGGCCTTCGACGCCCTTGAAATCCATCCAGACCCAGTGCTTGGTCTTGATCCCGAAGTTGATCTCCATATCGCGCTGGAGCTGTTCGGCGCCGGAGGCGATGGAGTTGCCTTCGCGGAAGCCGACGCCGTAGGAGTTGTTGATCCGGCTCTTGTAGTGGGAACCGTCGGGGAGGTTGATATCGGTCCAGATATCGCGGGGGAAGCCGAGGATGCTGACGGTCTTGGAGAGGGGATCGAGCGAGGCGACCATGATCACGTCGGTCAGGTAGGCGTCTTCATCGCGCCAGCCCGGGCGCTTATCGACGCCGATGATGAGGATGTTGATGCGCTCGTTGTAGGCGCTGCCCGCGCCGGGAGCGTTGGGGCGGACGACAGCGGGGAGGCTGGCGGCGGCCTTGCCGACGATCGGGATGTCGGTGAAGTCCTTGCCTTTGACGAGGGCGGGGGTAACGCGAGTGAGCATGGCGAAGGCGCAGTAGAGGGTGGCGATCCCGAAGATCGTCAAGGCCATGATGAAGCGGAAGCGTTGACCGGGGGTCAGGAGGTGGACGTTCGCCCTGGCCGTTGGGACGGCGCGCGCGGAACGGCGAAGGGGTAGCTCATCGACACGGCCTGACATCCATCTTCCACCTTACGCGGAGGCGTGCCACGGTCAACGGCAGGGCGAGCTCACGGGTCCCGCTTTTGCGATGCGGTAACGATAGCGTGGTGGAGAATTTACCCCATGCCGAGCTCTTCGAGCCGTTCGTCGTCGATTCCGAAGTAGTGGCCAAGTTCGTGGAGGACGGTGGTGCGCACCTGTTCGCGAACGTCGTCGTCGTCGTTGCACATCTCTTCGATCGATTCGCGATAGATGCTGATCTTGTCGGGCGGGACGAGGTTGTAGTTTTCGCCGCGTTCGGTGAGGGGAATGCCGTGGTAGAGGCCGAGGAGGGTCTCGCCGGGGCGGAGGCGGGCGAGTTTGCGGTCAGCGGCCGTGGGCCGGGGCTCGACGACGATATCCACGTTGTGAACGCGCAGGAGCAGCTCCGGGGGGAGGAGCGCAACGGCTTCGCGCACAAGGCGGCGAAAGCGCGCGCGCGAGGCGGGGCCGCTAGCGGGGCGCCGGGGTGGCACTCCACAACGTCCGGAAACCTTCACCGCGGACGGCGGCCCGCTGTGTTGCCCGTTCGGCGGCCATGAGCTCTTCCATCGCGTCTTCGGCGTTGCGGACGGCATCGACATGGCCGGAATCGGAGACTCTGAGCATCACCTCATTCCACACGCCGGTTGTCTGGAGTGACGCGACGAAGCGGGGCCACCAGACAGCGACGATCTTCGACGGGGCATCGAACCGGGGCCGGAGCTTCTTCAGCTCGCGATAGCGCTCTTCGACGGAGGTGACGGGCGCGACGAGCTTGATCAGTGGGCCATCGATCTCGCTCACCCGGAAATCGAGGAGGAGGCGCTGGCCGACGGCGACGAAGCGGAGAACGACGACTTCGCTCGCGGCGATGGTGTTCGAAATCTCGCTCAGATCGACGCTGTAATCGTTATCCATTCTTCGCCTGAGTGTAGGGTGGCGGCCGGGAAGCGGCCAGCGCCAGAAGGTGACGAAAGGCGCCCCGGGGGGCGCCTTTCGTGAGAATGCTGTCGGACCGCGGCGACTAATCGTCGAGGTCGTAGTTGCCGGGGCCGCCGAGACCTGGCCGGGGCGGAGGAGGAGGGGTTGGTGGGCCGTCTTCGCGCCGTGTCCAGCCGCGGCTGGCGCCGCCACTGGGAGCGCTGCCGCCGCGGGAAGGACCGCCGAAGCTGCCACCCTCGCGCTGGCCGCCGCCACCGCCGCCACCAAAGCCGCCACCGCCCCCGCGTGGACCACGGTCGCCGCCGCCGAAGCCGCCGCCACCACCGCGAGGAGGACCGCCACGGTCGCCGCCGAAGCCGCCGCCACCGCCACGAGGAGGACCACCACGGTCGCCGCCGAAGCCGCCACCGGGCCGTCCGCCGCCGCCCATCGGTCGTCCGCCACCGGGGCGGCCGCCGCCCATGGGGCGTCCACCCATCGGGCGTCCGCCACCCTGGCCAGCGTTGGCCGGGGGATCTTCACCGAGGAGAACGGCGCGGCGGGAGAGGTTCACGCGGCCAAGGTTGTCCACTTCGGTGACCATGACGGTCACTTCGTCGCCGATGCTGACTTCGTCTTCCACCGTCTCGACGTGGTCTTCGCCGAGCTGGGAGATGTGGACCAGGCCTTCCTTGCCGGGAAGGTATTCGACGAAGGCGCCGAAGTTGAGGAGGCGGGTGACGTTACCGGTGTAGATCTCGCCGATCTTCACTTCTTTGGTCAGGCCTTCGATCATCTGGATCGCCTTGCGGGCGACCTCTTCGTTGATCCCGCCGACGAAGACCGTGCCGTCTTCCTGGATGTCGATAGTGGCGCCGCCGGACTCTTCCTGGATCTTGCGGACCATCTTGCCGCCGGGGCCGATGATCGTGCCGATCATGTCCTGCGGGATGCTGATCTTGTACATCTTCGGGGCGAACGGGGAGACCTCTTCGCGGGGAGCGGCGAGGACTTCGGACATGCGCCCGAGGATGAATTCGCGCGCGTCCTTCGCCTGGTTGAGCGCCTGCTTGAGGAGCTCGTGCGAAACGCCGCCGATCTTGATGTCCATCTGCAGGGCGGTGATGCCCTCGCTTGTGCCGGCGACCTTGAAGTCCATGTCGCCCATGAAGTCTTCCTGGCCGGCGATATCGGTGAGGACCTTGTAGGCCCCATCCTCGCCCATGATCAGGCCCATCGCGATGCCGGCGACGGGCGCCTTCAGAGGCACTCCGGCATCCATGAGGGCCAGGGTGCTGCCGCAGACGCTCGCCATGGAGGTGGAGCCGTTCGAGGACATCACTTCGCTGACGACGCGGATCGCGTACGGGAACGCTTCCGGGTCCGGCAGCATCGGCTCGAGGGCGCGCTCTGCGAGGGCGCCGTGCCCGATTTCGCGACGGCCGGGGCCGCGCATGGGGCGTGCTTCGCCGACCGAATAGGGCGGGAAGTTGTAGTGGTGCATGTACCGCTTGCTCTCGTGCGGCGAGAGCGTGTCCAGCTTCTGCGCCATGGAGAGGCCGCCGAGCGTGGCAACGCTCAGGACCTGCGTCTGGCCGCGCTGGAAGAGGCCCGTGCCGTGCGTCCGGGGGAGGACGCCGACGTGGATGTCGAGGTCCCGGATCTGCGTTGTCGTCCGGCCATCGGCGCGCAGGCCCTGCTCCAGGATGCGCTTGCGCATCGACTTCTTGATCACGTTGTAGAGGGCGTCGGCCAGCATAGGGCCGGTGAACTGCTCACCGAAGTGCTCGACGAGCTCAACCCGGAGCGCCTTGTTGGCGTCGCTGCGCTCGCTGGCGGCGGTGGCGACGACTTCGTCGATCCGGTCCTTCAGGTACTCGGCGACGACGCCGTTGGCGTCCGTGTTCTCGAGGTGGGCAACGAACGGCTTCTTCGTCGGCGAGGCATCGGCCGCGATCTGGTCCTGGAGCCCGATGATCGCGCGGTTCGCTTCCATGGCGACATCGATCGCCTGGAGGATCGCGTCTTCGCTGGCTTCTTTGGCGCCGGCTTCGACCATGACGACGGCGTCCCGGGTGCCGGCGACGATGATATCGAGGTCGCCCGCTTCCGCCTGGGCGAAGGTTGGGTTGACGATGAACTCGCCGTCCAGGCGGGTGACGCGAACGCTGCTGACAGGCCCGTTGAAGGGGATGTCGCTAATCATCAGGGCCGCGCTCGCGCCGATGGCGATAAGCGTGTCCGGCTGGTTCTCACGGTCCGCGGAGAGCGTCGTCGCGACGATCTGGACTTCCTGGCGGAAACCTTTGGGGAAGAGCGGGCGCAGCGGCCTGTCCGTGAGACGCATGGCGAGGATGCCATCGTTGCTGGCGCGGCCTTCGCGCCGGGGGAAGCCGCCGGGGATCTTGCCGACGGCGTAGAGGCGCTCTTCGTAGTCGATGGTGAGGGGGAAGAAATCGATCCCCTCACGCGCATCCGCCATGGTCGCGGTGACGAGGACGACGGTGTCGCCCTGGCGGACGGTGACGGCTCCGTTGGCCATTTGGGCCAGGATGCCGTGCTGGATGGTGAGCGTCTTGCCACCAACTTCTAGTTCGTACGTGTGCATGTCCTTCTCGATCTCGAACGTTCTGGCCCGTTGTGGGCGCATGGTACCGGTGGAGCTTTCTGCTCCCACTGCCGGTTGTGGCCGGGGCGCACGCTTGGGCGCGCGCCTGGCAAAGGCTGCTGCCTGGGGTTTGGAAGGCTGGAGAGACGCCGTTTGACGAACGAAAAAGGCCCCCGCTTACTTGCGGAGGCCAAGCCGTGCGATGATCTCGCGGTACCGGTTCACGTCGCGGTTGTTGAGATACCGCAGGTGCCGCCGGCGCTGGCCGACCAGCTTGAGAAGGCCACGGCGCGTGTGATAGTCGTGCTTATTGGCCCTCAGGTGTGTGGTCAGGTACTTGATCCGCTCAGTCAGGATTGCAACCTGCACTTCGGATGAGCCCGTATCGCCCTCGCGGACGGCGAAGCTCTTGATCAGTTCGTCTTTGCGCTCTGCTGTCAGCAACCTACTTCCTGTCTCTTCCTTTGCCTATCTTTGTCAACATCTTGAATCTACCACACACCTATGGCTAGCGGCAATTTTCGGAGCCCGGGGGCGTGCCTTGTCATCCTCTCCGGTTTGCCGGGTACGGGGAAGACGACGTTTGCCCTCGCCCTGGCGAAGCTGGCGCCGTTCGCCCACATCGAAAGCGACGCCGTCCGCCGCCGACTCGTTCCGGTCCCACGATACACCCCGCGGGAGAGCGCGCGGGTCTTCGCCGAGGTCGAGCGCCAGGCGGCGGAGGCGCTCGCCGCCCGCCGGCATGCCCTGGTTGATGCGACGAACTTGGACGCGGGCGACCGTCGCCGCTTCCTCGCTCTCGCAGCGGGCCTCGGCGTACGGGTGGTTGCGGTCCGTCTCACCGCTCCGGATGGCGTCATCCGTGCGCGGCTGGCGGCCGGGCGAACGGGCGCCTCGGAGGCGGGGGTAGCGGTCTATGAACGGATGCGGGCGCGGGCCCGGCCGTTCAGGGGAGCATCGGTGGTGGTGGATACGAACTGGCCACTTCTGCCTGCCCTTCGCCTTGTCGCCACGCTTCTGGGAGAATCGAGCCTGTGAACAGTGATGGGCCCTTCATGCTTCTCCGCGCCAGGGCGGCCGCACCCGAGCGGGACCGCTTCGCCGCCTGGTTTCGAACGACACACCTCCAGGATATTCGGAGCATCCCGGGGATCACCCGGGCGCGCGGCGGCCGTGCGGCCGGGGGCGTGCACCTCGGGTTCTACTCCTTCGAAAGCAGCGAGGCCGTCCAGTCCGCGCTTTCTAGCCCGGAAGCGGCGTATGCGCGCGGCACCTGGGAGGAGTGGGCGCCACACCTGGAGGAGCTTTCGATCGAGATCTGGGCGGCCCTTGGCCCGCTCCCTCTCTACCACTCGGTCTGCTGATTCTTTGCGTTCTGTAAAGATTCATCCCAGGGATCGTATCGTTTTGGGCCGAGTCTTCGCTTTAGCGATCACGGACTCGGAAATTGCGTTGACAGTGTCAACGCCAGAACCCTATGTTCGAATTGCGCGTGCCAATCAGCCGGCCGGCCGGACCGTGTGTACCTGGCCGGACGCATGGCCGACGGAGCCCGCATCGGGCGACGGGAGGAGCCACCATGAGGTCGATCGCCGTCCTCGACCCGGCTGATTGGGATCTTGATGACTGCCACGCGCGCGGCTTCGCTGTCGTGCCGCTCCGCCAGGATCGACCTGAGGCTTTCCTGGAAAGCCCGCCGGCGGCCGTAGTGCTCGACATCGCGTTGGCACGGCTGAGCGACACCGCCCTGGCCTGGCAGCTCCACGACATCTTCGACCTTCCCTTGATAGTGATCGCGGAGCACGCTCCCAGCGAACAGGTGATCGCCTTGCTCCGGCGGGGCGCCGACGATGTGATCAATGAACGTGTGGAGAAATCGGCCCGGGCGGCGCGCGTGGCGAGCGTGCTCCGCCGCATACCGGCGACCGGTGCGCCCTCGACGTTGCCGATCGTGCGCTGGCCGGATGTGGTGTTAGACCTTGTACGCAGGGTGGTTGTGCGCGGAGAGAACGTCCACGTCTTGAATCAGCCGGAATTCAGCCTGCTGCTCGCGCTCCTGCGAGCATCGGGGAACACGGTGCGCGCGTCCGAGCTGATGGTTCATGTTGGCTCTCCAGGAGACCGCGACCGTTCGCGGACGCTGCGGATGCACGTTCACCGGATTCGACGGCTGATAGAGACGGATCCCGGCCACCCGGCCCGGCTCTTGAACCTCTGGGGGACTGGTTATCGCCTGAGGCTGCCCGATGGAGTGGCAGTCGCACCGGCGCCGGAACCAGCCCAGGCGGCGCCGAGCCCCGCCAGGGGCGCCACCCCGGGTCGTGCGGTGACTGTCTGAGGACGTACCGCTCGCGGCGGCTTGGGCCGCCGTCGTGGAGCGCCATACGCCCCGAGGGGTGAGCTGAACGGACTGATGCGCCCCACGGAGAGGAGCACGTTTGACTGACCGTGAGTTCGACATCCTGGTCATTGTGCCGACGGGTGATAGCGACCCTTATCGTGATCTGTTCGCCCACAGGTCCTTTACCGTTCGTTTCGCCACAACGCTCGCAGAGGCGGTGAAGCAGGTACTGGCGCAGGCGCCGGACGTGGTCCTCGCATTCGCCGACGATGGTTCGGCCGCCCAGGCGTGCGAGGTCCTTCGCGCGCTCGGTGAGTTCCCTATCGTTGTCGCCCCACAGCCGCTCCACCCGGATGTCGTACGCCAGTGCATCGAAAATGGAGCTGACCTCGCTTTCACGCGCCCGGTTCCGCTGGAAGAGCTGGTTGAGCGGATCCGCGCGGTGCTCCGGCGCGGCCGGCCGGAGGACCGCCAACAGGCGATCGGCGACATGGTCATCGATGAGCTGGCGAACACGGTGAAGCGAGGAGGTGAACCGGTACCACTCAGCCCAACGGAGTTCCGCCTGTTCGCCGTGTTGGCGGAGAACGCGGGCCGGGTGGTCACGAACCGCGAGCTGCTGACGAGGGTGTGGGGGCCTGGCTTCGCGGAGGACTTGCAGTACGTGCGCCTCTACATCAGCTACCTGCGCACGAAGCTGGAGGACGACCCTTCTCATCCCCGCATCATTCTTACGCACCGGGGAGTTGGCTACCGGCTCGTGCCGCCGGGTGGAGCGGCGCGGGAACGGACGGGCAGGGACGCCGGCGGCCCGGCTTAACGCCCGAACTCCGCCGTTCGCCAGGTGCTCTCCTTCCCGGCGCCGCCCGGGTACACTGCTCCAACAATCGCAGACGTAGTTGGGGTGCATGCGTGGACGTTCAGGTCCGTTCCGGAGATATCGTCGAATCGACGGCCGACGTGGTCGTTGTCAACCTGTTCGAGGGCGTCACGGCGCCGGGGGGCGCCACCGGTGCGGTCGATCGGGCGCTCGATGGAGCCATCTCCCGCCTGATCGAGCAGGGTGACATCCGTGGCAAATCTGGTGAACTGACGCTCCTCCATACCTTCGGACGGCTCCCGGCGGCGCGGGTGCTGGTCGCCGGGCTGGGCAAGTCCGCCGACTTCGATCTCGACGCGGTGCGCAACCTTTCGGCGAACATCTCTCGTTTTCTGCGGAAGCCCACCATCCGGACGGTGGCCACGATCGCTCACGGCGCCGGTATCGGCGGGCTGGATGCGGCCGGTTCGGCGCAGGCGATGGCGGAGGGCGCCCTCCTTGGGTCCTACCGCTTCCAGAAGCATAAGACCGGCCTGAAGGACGACGACCGCCACGAGATCACGCTCGTGGAGATCGTCGAGCAGGACGCTGGCCGGGTTCAGGCCATGACCCTGGCGGCCGCCCGCGGTGTCCATCTCGCCCTGGCCACGAACCTGACGCGGGACCTTTCGAACGAGCCGTCAAACCACCTCACGCCAACGATGCTGGCCGATCGCGCTCGCGAGGTGGCGACCGCTGGCAGCCTCGAAATCGAAGTCCTGGAACAGGCGGACATGGAGGGCAAAGGCATGGGCTCGCTGTTGAGCGTCGCCCGCGGTAGCGCCCAGCCCGCCAAGCTCATCCGCCTCTCGTACAAGGGCCGGGGCGGCGAAGGCTACGACCTCGCCCTCGTTGGCAAGGGCATCACCTTCGATACGGGCGGGATCAGCATCAAGCCAGCCGCCAACATGGAGGCGATGAAGGCCGACATGACGGGCGCGGCCACGGTCATCGCCGCCATGCAGGCGCTGGCCGCGCTCGGGCCGAAGGTGGACGTGGTGGCCATCACGCCCTGCACGGAGAACATGCCCGGTGGCAATGCCTCCAAGCCGGGCGACGTCGTCACGGCCATGAACGGGACGACGATCGAGATCCTGAACACTGACGCGGAGGGCCGGCTCGTGCTCGCCGACGCCCTCGCCTGGGCGGTGGAGCTTGGCGCGCGGAATATCGTCGATGTCGCGACGCTGACCGGGGCGGCCACGACTTCGTTCGGCGACGTGTGCTACGGCCTCATGACGAACAACGACGGTCTGGCGACGCGCGTCGAGGCGGCGGCCGCGGCCTCCGGCGAAAAGACCTGGCGCTTGCCGATGTTCAAGGAGTACGACGAGTACGTGAAGAGCGATGTCGCCGACATCAAGAACACGGGATCGAAGGGCGCGGGGACGATCGTCGGGGCGAAGTTCCTCGAGCGGTTCGTCGGAACGACGCCCTGGGTGCACCTCGATATCGCGAACGTGGACATGATGGCGGCGGACAAGGGCTGGGTGAGCAAGGGCGCGAGCGGCTACAGCGTGCGGACGCTGATCAATCTCGCCCTCGCCATGGCGGAGTAGGTGTTACGCTGGCCGGGTGTCCAGTTTTACCGAGCGTGAGGTGCGCGACCCGGGCCTGACCGGCTGGCGTGCGGCCACCGCCTCGCTTCGCTACCAGCAATTCCGTTGGATGTTCGCCAGTAACATGGCGTTCTTCTTCGCCATGAACGGCCAGTTCATCGTGCGTTCGATCCTTGCCTTCAAGCTCACCGATAACGCCTTCGCCCTCGGTCTCGTGAACCTCGCCGTGGCCTTGCCGATGCTCGTGATCTCGCCCTTCGGCGGGGTGATTGCGGACCGCGTGGAGCGGCGGCGGCTGATCCTCGTGGCTCAGGCGGCTCTGTTCGCCAGCGAGATGGTCGTCTTCGTCCTGATCCTCACGAATACGATCGAGTTCTGGCACCTGATGGCCACGGTCTTCGTGATGGGCGTCCTGATGCCGTTCAACTTCCCGGCGCGCCAGGCGATCGTCGCCAACATCGTGGGCCGCGAAGGGCTACAGAACGCGATGGCCCTGAACATGGGCGGCATGAACGCGGCCCGGGTCGCCGCTCCCGTGCTCGCCGGGATGCTCGTCTCGATCGCCGGGATCAAGGTCACGTACGGTTTCGCGATGGTCCTCTACCTGGTCGCGATGTTCGCGATGACGCGCATCCACATCTCCCGGCCGGACGTGAACGTCGTCCGCAAGCGGGTGATGACGGACCTCGCGGACGGCTTCCGCTACGTGCGGGACGACCACTCGGTGCGGGCGCTGATGGCCCTCTCCCTCATCCCGATCCTCCTGGCGATGCCGTTTCAGACGCTCCTCGTCGTCTTCACGGAAGACGTGTGGGAGGTCGGCAACTTCGGGCTCGGCGTGCTCCAGGCGTTCGCCGGGTTCGGCGGGATCCTCGGCTCCGTAATCGTCGCCTGGCGCGGCGATACGGACCGCAAGCTGCGCCTCATGATCTCGACGCTGCTCGCCTTCGCCGGAACGCTCTTCCTCTTCGCCATCAGCCCGTGGTTCCTGCTGGCGCTGCCGCTGGTCCTCATCTCCGATGTCTTCGCGAGCGTCTTCACGACGGTGAACAGCACGGCGATCCAGTTGCTCATCCCCGATGCCGTGCGCGGCCGCGTGATGAGCCTGATGATGATGACGTTCGGGCTCACGCCGCTCGGCACCGTCCCGG
>CAZQCR010000105.1:7548-10387 GCA_964591745.1 uncultured Anaerolineaceae bacterium | reverse complement strand
GGCGCCGGCCACTTCTGGAGGATCGTCGGGGCGTCGAAGTAGTCGTGCCAGACCGTGATGAGCCCGTCGTGGACCTCCCACACGCCCGTGACCGGCAATTCGACCCATCCGGTCGCCAGGCGATGCCGGTCCAGCCGCTCCAGGAACACGACCGGGCCGACGGCCGCTTCACGCAGAATCACCCACTCATTCTCGAGGGTCGGGGCGAAGAACGGTTCGAGGACGGCGCGCACGCCGGCTGGTCCATAGACCTTGGAGAGGGGGACGTTGTCGTACTCGCAGTTCTCGGCGACGTACGGGAGGGCTGTCTCAAAGTCCTTCTTCGCCAGGGCGGCGATGAAGCTCTTGACGATTTCGAGTGGGGTTTGGGTTGTGCTAGCCATGAGGGTTCCTTCCTTTGCAAGGTTTGGCGCAGGCCACGCGGGGCCCGGTCGGCCGCCGTTTGCCTGCATGTCGACGGAAGCGAAGCTGCGGGCCGCCCGCGACTTTATGCCGCGGCCGGGCGCGCCCGCTCGGCTCGCCACTCCCGGACGATGAGGTAGGCCAGCGGCCCGAAGGACCCGCCAACCAGGGTGAGGACCACGAACGGCCAGGGGTTCAGCCCACGCCCCCGGGCATCGGGCACCATCCAGAAGACGGCGAGCACGCAGACGATCACGAGGTCCGTGAACACCTGTGCCGGGCCCCAGTCCTTGAAGTGCGGCTCGATGATGCCGAAGTAGCCGACGTCCAGCAGGGCGATCACCGTCAGAACGGTAAACGCTGCTGTCACAGCCACCAGAGCCACTAACTTGATAGACAATGGGTACCTCCTCGTTCGTTGCAGCGAATCGTGGGGGCACGCGTGGGGCTCCGCAATTACCTCCCAGGTCATCGTCCGTAGACGGACCTCCGCCATAATCGCGGGAGGAGGTGCCGATGTGGCGATGACGGCAAGCCTGCAACAGCGTGTTCCGGAGGCGGCGTTCCCGCGGCTCCTGCGCGACAGGCGGACGAAGCGCCGCCTTTCGCAGCTCGACCTGGCACTCGCCGCCGGAGTCTCCCAGCGCCACCTCAGCTTCCTGGAATCGGGCCGAGCCAGCCCGAGCCGGAACATGATCCTCCAGCTCAGCGAGTCGCTCGAAGTGCCCCTGCGGGAGCGCAACGAGTGGCTGTCGGCCGCCGGGTTCGCACCGATCTTCAAGGCACACCCGCTCGAAGACCCCCAGATGGGCTACGTCATGGGCGCGCTCAGGATGATGCTCAAGAACCACGAACCGTTCCCGGCCCTCGTCGTCGACCGCGCCTGGAACATCCGCACGGCCAACGCTCCCTTCGAGCTGATGGCCTCGCTCATGGGCGGCGAGATATGGACGCGCGTGGGCGGCGAGCAGCGCAACCTCATGCGGCTGCTCTTCCATCCCGAAGGCCTGCGTCCGTTCATCACCAACTGGGAGGCGATCGCCCCACTGCTCTGGCTGCGGGCCGGGCGTGAAGCCGAGGTACTCGGCGGCGATGAGATGAAGCGCGTGCTCGACGAGCTGGCGCCGCTCCAGGATTCCCGGACGCTCCACCTGGCGCGCGAGGCCGCCCTCCTCCCCGTCATGCCGATCGACATCGAGAAGGACGGCGTGCGGCTCTCGCTCTTCACTGTCATCGCCACTTTCGGGACGGCCCAGGATGTGACCACGGACGAACTCCGGATCGAAAGCCTCTTCCCGGCCGATGCCGCGACGGAGCAGCTCTTCCGAGCGATGGCGGGCGCGGCTACGGAGTAGCGAGCGGCTTCCGGGAGGACCCGTTCACACCACATCCTTCCAGCTGTTGAGCGCCGCCCGCAACCCCTGTTCGCGGATGAGCTTCGTGACCGCCTGGACGGCGTCGGACTGGTGCGAGAGGGCGTCGATCGCGCAGCCAGCGATGAGCGACTCGCGGAAGCCCTGGACCTCCTGGGTCTGGTTGATGGCGCGCTTGGCGAGGTAGAGGATCTCGGGCGGCGTTTCGGCGATGGCCAGCGCCTCGGCGCGGACGCGGGCTTCGAGTTCGGCCGGGGGCGCGACGGCGTTGATCATGCCCCACTCGAGGGCCTGGGTGGCGGTGACGCTGGAGCCGATCCGGTAGAAGATTTCGCGCGCCTTCTTCGGGCCGATCAGCCAGGTCCAGAAGGGCAGGACGAAGCCGATGCCGACGGGAAGCTGGGGGATGCCGAAGGTCGCGTCGTCGGCGGCGATGGTGAGGTCGCAGATCAGGGCGAGCTGCGTGCCGCCGGCGAAGCAGGAGCCGTGGACCTGGGCGATGACGGGCTTGCGCAGGTCCCAGATGGTAAGCAGCCTGCGGAGCGTGTCTTCGAGGCTGGCGGCGTCGTAGGGCGCGCTGATCCGGCTGGCGGTATCGACGGCGCCGCCGGGGGATGGCGTCAGGTCGTAGCCGGCGCAGAAGGCCCGGCCGGCGCCGCGGATGATGATCACGCGGACGGCCGCATCGGCCTCAGCGGATTTGAGCGCCGCGACGAGTTCGTGCTGGAGGCGGGCGCTGAGGGCGTTCAGCTTCTCCGGGCGGTTCAGGGTGATCGTGGCGATGCGCTCCGCCGTCTCGTACTCCAGGGTTTCGTAGTCCATGCCGTCTCCCTCGCGTTCCGCCCGGTGGTGGGCGAGAGTCTACGCCCCCGTGGAGTGCTCGTCCGGGCAGGTTAGACGCGGAGACGCAGAGGTTCGGAGAGCGTGGGAGCTTTCGCGACGGCGTCCTCAGCTCCCGGCCGGGGGCCAGGGGTCGCCGGGGGCGGGCTGGCCGTTCGCCGCCCAGACAATGTAGTCGAGGTTGCCGGTGTCGATGCCGGCGCCGGCGAGGATCCAGGCGAGTT
>CAZQCR010000105.1:0-7448 GCA_964591745.1 uncultured Anaerolineaceae bacterium | reverse complement strand
ATGTAGTCGAGGTTGCCGGTGTCGATGCCGGCGCCGGCGAGGATCCAGGCGAGTTCGGCCCGGTGCTGGCCGGAGTGGCTGAGCGGCTGAAGGAGGCCGGTGCGTACCGGGAAGTCGCGTTCCCACCAGGGGACCTGGAAGAGCCGGTCGAGCGCCTCATCTTCGAGCCCACCACAGAGCGCCGCGAAGCCCTCGGCCGTCTCCAGGGAATACGCCCCCATGGCGTCGAGTGTGACGGGCGGCTGGGGCATGCGGGGGACGCCGTTGAGGGCGTCGAGGAAGCCGCGTTCGACGAAGAGCTGGTGCTGGAGGCGCTGGAGCGGCGGCGCGGCGGTTGTTCCGTTCCTCCCGTCGCCCGGGGGGCCGAGGAGTTCAGCCGGGGCCTGGCCGAGGCTGACGATGATGCGGTCGTTGGCCCAGGCGTTGTGGCGGAAGATGAGGGCGAAGGTTTTCATGGCGATACTCCCGGAGGGATAGCGCGATTCTAGCGCGCCGCCGCTATTCGACGCGTTCAGCTTCACCGCGCGCCAGGGTGCTCAGGCGGTGCGCCAGCCGACCGCCGTCTTTCGTCAGTGGACCAAACCGCCAGGCGACCGCCTCTTCGAACACTTCGGCTGTGGCCCGCGGCACCGCGCCTTCCGCGGCCATGATCCAGGCGCCGGCGAGCAAACGGAGGTGGTAGGCCGCGTTGCCGGTGAAGGTGGCTGCATCCACAGCCGCTCCGAGTGCCCGCTCTTCCGCCACCACCCGCTCGGCCAGAGCCTGGGCTGGACGGCCAACGAACGGGTCGAGGTCGACCACCCGGCCGAACGAGGTCATGAGTTTGCCGTAGATGTCCTCGGTGATCCGGGGCTTGCGGCGGAACATGATCCTACGATGGGTGCGTGCCCTCCCGGCCGCAACCGGTACAATCGCTCCCGTGAAAGCGGGCATGGCTGGGATCGTCCTGGCGGGCGGGAAGAGCACGCGCTTCGGGAGCGATAAGGCGAGCGCGATCCTGCACGGGCGGCCGCTGCTGCAGTTCGTGGCCGATACGGTGACGATGCAGTGCTCGCCACTGGTTGTGGTGCGCGCGCGCGGCCAGGAGCTCCCGAAGCTGGCATGGTTGCCCGCCCCGGTCGTGGTGGTCGAAGACTTTGCGGAGGGGGAAGGGCCGGTGGCCGGGATGATCGCCGGGCTGCGCGCGGTCCGCGAGCCGCTCGCGTTCGTGACGTCGTGCGACGCGCCGCTGCTGCGGACGGCGTTGATGGAGGGCCTGCGCGAGGCCGTGGCCGGCTTCGATGCGGCGGTCCCGGAGGTCGATGGGCGCCGGCAGCCTCTGGTCGCCGTCTACCGCGTCGGGCCGACCCTCCGGGCGCTGGAAACGGCCTATGCCGCTGGTGAACGGAAGCTCGGCGCTGCGCTCGCCTCGCTCAAGGCCGCGGAGGTGGATGAGGAGACCGCTTCCCGCTTCGACCCCAAGCTCCTGAGCTTCTGGAACGCGAACTCGCCGGAGACGCTGGCGGAGATCGAAGCGATGCTCGCCGCCTCCAGTCAGTGACCGGCAGCGGCCTTGGGCGTCGTCTCCGCTTTCGCGGCGGTCGTCGCTTCCGGCTTGATCGCTTCTTTCGTCGCGGTCTTCTTTGCGGGCGTCGTGGCGTGTGCGTCCGTAGCGGTTGTCTCGCCGTGAGCGGCGGAGTCACCGCTGGCGGCTTCCCCCGCCAGCGCCAGTTCCAGGTACTTGTCGGCGAACGCTTCGTTCACGTGCAGGACGCCGTCGTTGAGCGTCGCGAACGGATAGTCGGCGGTGATTTCGGGGAGCGCGTCGGCGGCTTTCTGGGTCGTGATCACCGAGCCGGCCGGCACGTAGCGGCCATCGGCGATGGTGACGCCGATGATCTTCGCGCCCGGTTCGAGGACGACGTTCTTGCCGATGACTGCCTTGAAGACGAGGACCTGCATGCCGACGAAGGTGTGGTCGCCGACGGCGGCGGGGCCGTGGACCTGGGACTGGTGGGCCATCGAAACGCCTTTGCCGATGTAGACGGCGTAGCGCTTGCCATCGACGGTGACGAGGTTCTTGTCGATCGTCTTTTCGCCGTCGAAGGTTTCGAGGGCGTGGAGGACGACGCCATCCTGGACGTTGGAGCCATCGCCGATGACGATCGGCTGGCCTTCATCGCCACGGATGCTGGCGAAGGGGGCGATGAAGACCTTCTTGCCGATGCTGACGTTGCCGATGACGGAGGCGAGCTTATCGACGTAGCTGCCTTTGCCGATCACCGGTTCATCGATCGAGGGGTTGAATTCCGTCTCTACGTTGGGGCGGATGAGGCCGGTCTTCGATTCCTCGACGACGGCCGCGGCGGCTGCCGGAGGGGCGGCCGGAGCGTCCTTGGCGAACTTCTTGTCGTAGATCAGGAACGCCGCCATGAGCAGCACGACGGCGGCAAGCGCACCGTTGATCATCTGCTGGTGGGACCAGGTTTGGACGGCCATCACGCTGGGGACCTTGGGGAGATCGAAGGCGAAACGGAAGGTCAGTCCACCTTCGGCCTTGCGGCCCAGGGCAAGCTTCGCATCGGCCGCGGCGGTGGCGCCGCCCTCCTGGGCATCATTTTCAGACGGTTCTTCGGCCAAGGCACGGCTCCTTCTCGGCGGATTCCAGCAGAGGTATCGGCATCGCGGGAGCGGGTGAGTAGTAGGGAACGTCCGGGTGGCGGAAGAAGGAGCGGCCGCCTGCGGTTGACAGGCCGGTGAGCCGCCCTAATGATCCGTTCGTGGCGCGGCCTGCCCGGCCGGGGGTGTCGTACCCTCGTCGAGCCTGTCGCCCTTTCGAAAGACCGGTGCATGTCCGCTGCCCGCCAGAGGGAGCGGTCAGAGGAGTGCGATTACATGACTACGCTCGAAAGACCACGAACCCTTGGCGAACTGAAAGCCGCTGGCTACAAAGTCCTCCCCGTTCGCGAAGAGATGCGGAGGAACCTCATTGCCAAGATCCGCGCGGGCGAGGCGCTCTTCCCCGGCGTCTATGGCTACGATGAGACGGTCATCCCCCATGTCGTCAACGCCATTCTTGCCGGCCAGGACATCATCTTCCTGGGCGAACGGGGCCAGGCGAAGTCGAGGATTATCCGCTCACTGACGTCGCTGCTTGATGAAGAGACGCCCGTCCTCGCGCACTGCGAGATTCCCGAGGACCCGTACGATCCGATCACGCGGGCGGGCCGCGACATCATTGCTGAGAAGGGCGACGCGGCCGAAATCAACTGGCTGACGCGCGACGAGCGCTACGGCGAGAAGCTCGCGACGCCGGACATCACGATCGCCGACCTCATTGGTGAGGTCGACCCGATCAAGGTGGCCGAGGGCCGCTATCTCTCGGACGAGCTGACCATCCACTACGGGCTGATTCCCCGCACTAACCGCGGCATCTTCTGCATCAACGAGCTGCCAGACCTCGCAGAGCGCATCCAGGTCGGCCTGCTCAACATCATGGAAGAGCGCGATGTTCAGATTCGCGGTTATCGCATCCGGCTGCCGCTCGATGTCTTCGTGGTTTCGAGCGCGAACCCGGAGGACTACACCAACCGCGGCCGGATTATCACGCCGCTGAAGGACCGCTACGGCGCCCAGATTCGCACCCACTACCCAATCAAGATCGAGCACGAACTCGACATCATGGACGCTGAGCACCACCCGCTGCCCTCGGACTTCAAGGTCGTGGTTCCGCCGTACATGAAGGAGATCATCGCCGAGATCAGCCGTCTCGCGCGGAAGAGCCCGGACGTGAACCAGCGCTCCGGTGTCAGCGTGCGGGCGAGCATCGCTAACTACGAGAGCCTGCTGGCGAACGCCCTGCGACGGGCGATCGTGACGGGTGAGGACGCCGTGGTCCCGCGGGTGAGCGACCTGCCGTACGTCATCCCGAGCCTGACCGGCAAGGTCGAGTTCGAGACGGTGGAGGACGGCCGCGAAGACCAGATCGTCGAGAAGCTCATCCAGGGGGCCGTCGTCGCGGTCTTCAACCGGATGTTCAACCTCGGGGAACTCGAGGGGGCGGTGAACCGGTTCAAGGCGGGCCTCGCCGTAGAGGTCGGGGATATGACGCCGAGCCAGCAGTACGCAAGCCTCGCCCAGCAGATCGAGGGGCTTTCGACGGCGGTGGAGAAGGCCGGTGGGAAGGGCTCGGAAGGTGAAGTCGCGGCCGCGGTCGAGTTCATCTTCGAAGGGCTCCACCTGAACAAGCGTCTGAACAAAGATCGCGTTGGCGGCAAGATCCAGTACCGGGGATGAGCTGGAGCATCCTTCCGCTTCCTCCGAATGGCCCCCTCTTCGAGGGGGCCATTCGTGTGTACCGCGAGGCGTTCAGCCGGCCGCCGTATAGCGACAAGGGGCGGGCCCGGGAGGTGCGCGGGCGAATCCGTGACCTCCACGCCCAGCGGCCGGGGTATCGCTCGTTCGGAGCGCTCAACGGCGGCGGCGAAGTGATCGGCATGATCTATGGCTACCAGGGCGGCCCGGGCCAATGGTGGCAGGATAGCGTCCGCGCGGCGATCTCCGTTGACCTGGCGGAGCGCTGGATGAAGGACTCGTTCGAACTGGTGGAAGTGGCCGTCGCGCCCGCCTACCAGTCGCTTGGCATCGGACGCGCGCTGATAGCGCGGCTGCTCGCGGGCCTGGGCGAGAGCACCTGTGTGCTGAGCACCCGGACCGATAGCCGGGCACACGAACTCTACCGCCGGCTTGGCTTCGAAGTGATCGCCGAGATGGCATTCGTCCCCGGCGGACGCCCGTTCTACGTGATGGGAAAGCGGCTTCGGCCGGACTGAGCGGCCTTGCGGCGCTGGCTTTGGCTGGAGGGCTTGCCATCGGTGTCATACTGGGCGCAGACATCCCATGGAGGCAGACCGATGCGCATTCTCGTCGCAATCGAAGACCCGGCTAACAGCGCCCAACCAGGCAACGCCCTGGCGCGCTGGATGGATGACACGAACGTGGAGATCCATCTGCTCTCGGTGTTGCGCCCCTCGGACATCGCTGTCGAGGAAGCGATGGGGAGCTTCGAGCCGATCGTGCCCGTCGCTTCGAGTACTGGAGCGGTGTTGCCGGGCGTTCACCAGCACTACCGTGAGGGGGCCGGCGACCGGGGCCAATCGCTGGAGCGGGCGCGGATGGAGCTCATCGACCAGTTGAAAGCGGCAGGCAGCCGGTGGTTCCCGAACGTGGCGGTTGTGGTGCACGCTGTCGAAGATGACGACACGGGCGCGGCCATTCTCCGGGTGGCGGGTGAGACATCGGCCAACCTGATCGCCCTGGCGGCGCACCACCACTCGCGGCTGGGCCAGCGCCTTCGCACGAACCTTCACGAGGAGATCATCCAGAAATCGGGCGTGCCGGTGTTCGTCGTTGGCCCCGAAGTGGTGGGTATGTAGGGCTGGCGGCGGCCAGCGAAGGGCGAGAGCTAAGGCTCTAGCCGTGTCACACCCGTGATGCGGTCGAGGTCGCGGTCGTACGAGTATACGACGCCACCGCTGAAGAGCCGCGCCGCCGCGGCCGTCATTGCGTCGCCGAAGTCGATGTTTCGCTCGGCCACAATATCGAGCGCATCCAGGATCACGTCGCGGTGTGAGACATGAACGTTGGGGAGCCGCACGAGGTCGCCGATAACGGCGCGGACGTGATCCGCGGCGAAGCCATAGAGGCGCGTGGAACGGAGGACGAACACGAGGTCGGTCAACGCGGCGTCGGTAATGCCCAGTTGGATTTCTCCCCGTTGCGCCCGGCGGAGCAGCGCTTCGACGCTGTCACGCTTTGCCTGATCGTCGTTCGTCAACCAGCGCGTGAGCGTATCGGTGTCGAGGTATCCGTCAAGGTCGGCTGGCATACTTCGCTGCGCGCTCCTCCGCGATGATCTCCTCGATCTCCTCCCATGTGTGCGGCTCTTTCATCGTACCGGCGATTCCGGTGAGCGACTCCACCGTCGGGAGCCGAGGCGGTTCCAGGACGATCTTTCCGTCGTCAGCGACGACGTACTCGACGGGGCCGCCGTCTTTGACTCCCAGGCGGCGGCGGATCTCGACCGGGATCGTGACCTGCCCCTTACGCGTAACCGTTGCCCTTACTCGCATCCTGTGTCCTTACCTGGCGTCATATTCGTTACCAGGATCGTAGCACAAGGAGCTACCGGGGTGCGCTTGTGCGACTGGGTTCGCTTGACAGGGGTGCCAGCGCCCGAAAGAATCCAGCGTCTCACTGGACGGCCGTCCAGTTTCGTTTCGTGGAGGAAGCATGAAGGCCCTCGTTCTCGGCGGCTCCGTTTTCGTCGGCCTGCACATGGTGCGAGAGCTGGTGGCGCGCGGCCACGAGGTGACGGCGCTGAACCGCGGGAAGACCGCGACGAGCCTCCCTCCTGGCGTCCAGCACCTGGCCGCCGACCGTACGGACAACGAGTCCATGCGCGCCGCCCTGGGCGGTAAGGACTGGGACGCCGTTTTCGATGTCTCGGGCTTCGTCATGGTCTCCGGTGGCTCCGACATCGATTTCCTGTTCGAGCTCCTGGACGGCCACTGCGGCGCCTATGTGTACACCAGCTCGGTGATGGCCTACCCCCAGGACATCGCCGTCTTCCCGTGGACGGAGGATATGGGCTTCAACCCGGACGGCCCGGGCACGTACGGGGGCTTCAAGGCAAAGGTCGAGCAGACGATCCTCGCCCGCCACCGCGATTCCGGCTTTCCCGGCTCGATCGTGCGCCCGGCGGCGATCTACGGCCCCGACAACAACATCTACGACATGGAAGCTCCAATGTTCCTGCGGCTCTTGCGGGGACTACCGATCATCGTCCCGCACGAAGGTCTCGTCACGTTCTCTTACGGGCATGTCGACGACCTCTGCCGGGTGATGGTGGATATGGCTGTCAATCCGGCCGCGCAGGGCGAGATCTTCAACATCACGGCGGAGGCGCCCACCGTCAACGAGTACGTGCGCGTGCTCAGTGAGATCGTGGGGAATCCGGCTGAGGTCGTGCAGCTGCCCACGGACATCCTGGAGACGCTCCCGCGCCCTCCTTTCGGCCACCTCTTCGGCCGGGCACATCACAGCATGTTGAGCATCGAAAAGGCGCAGGACCTTCTCGGCTTTTCGCCCCAGTACGACTTCCGAACCGGCCACGCCCAGACGTTTGAATGGTTCATGCAGAGTGGCCTGGCGGAGACGAAGGAGGTGCTCCGCGATCCAGTTTGGTTCGCCAGTTACGACTTCCCCTTCGAGGCCGAAGTGGCCGCGCGAGTCCGCGGCGAGGGCAGCTGATGGCAACCGAGCGTCACCCGACGCAGGCAGAGCTGCTCCAGGGTGCGGTGCGAACGATCGAGGAGATCCTCGCGCCGGAGCTGCAGACATCCTGGGCGAGGGCGTCGGCGATTCAGCTGGCGGCGCAGCTGCGCTACACGCTCGCCCGCCAGGGGGAG
>CAZQCR010000104.1:0-10407 GCA_964591745.1 uncultured Anaerolineaceae bacterium | reverse complement strand
CGGGTGCCGGCAACGGCAATCCTCCCTCTTCGCCCCCAGGCCAGGAGAACCCGCCGGGCGGCGGCAACGGCAATCCTCCAGCTACGCCGCCAGGGCAGGGAAATCCGCCAGGGAACGGTGGCGGCGACCCTCCCGGCAAGGGCAACGGGAAACGACCCTAAACGGAGATTCGCGCGCGGGCCACGAAGACACCAATGCTCAACCGCCAGGACATGGCGGGTGATTAACCTTTGAATGCGACGCCCGTTATCTCTAGTACACAGGCAGGAAGCTGCCTATGCTCGGAAGGAGGACGGTCGGAATCAGAGACATCCGGCTCGGCCCTGGGGGCTGACTTGGCGAGTGCCTCGGTCAACGAACTGGCGCCTGGCTTCGATGAACAGGCAGTAGTCGAAGCCGCGAAACGCGGAGAGCAGGACGCCTTTTCGGGACTGTACGAACACTACTTTCCCCGGGTATATCGCTACGTCGCCAGCCGATTGCCAGGCACGGAAGACGCCGAAGATGTGACAGAGGAGATCTTCCTCCGGATCATCGGCAACATCGGTGGATTCTCCTGGCGAGGCCTCCCCTTCGGTGCGTGGGTTTTCCGGATCGCACGGAACGAGATCATCTCGCACGTGCGGCGCCAGAAATCCCGCGGAACGACGACCGAGCTGACGGAGAGCATCCCGGACCACAGTCCCGACCACACCCAGGTGGTCGAGACCGCAATGACCATGGAAGTGGTTCGCCTGGCAATGGCGAAGCTCCCAGAGGCACAGCGGCAGGTGGTCGAGCTCCGGTTTATCGCGGGACTCTCCGTAGCGGAGACAGCGCAGGCTCTGAAGAAGACCGAGAACAACGTCAAAGTGCTTCAGCATAAGGCGATCGCGAAACTCCAGCTGATGGTGAGGAACGACTGATGCGTATCATCGATCGTGCCCCCGGCTACAACGCCGCCATCTTCGCGGAAGCACAGGCCCTGGTGGATGACGGGCTCAATCCGACCATCGTCCTGGCCCTTTACGGCGAGGATGCGGCATGGCTTGAAGCGCTCCTGACCACCGGCGAACAGCTGCAGACCGCGGTGGCCGCAATTGCGCCCCGCTACGAGTTCGAAGCCAACCTCCGGCGGACCTTTCTCCGGGCGGCCGCTGAACGGCCCCAGCCCAAAACGGTCGAACGCGCGCCAATGCCCGCGGCGGGCCGTGCACGCATGGCGCTGGCCTCTTCCGCGGCGGCCGTGGGCGCTATCGCCGCCGGCGTCCTCGCCCTCGCTGTCCTCACCTCTGACGCAAACGCCCCGGAGATCGAATCCAGCCTCCGGAACGCGGACCAACAGGTCCAGGAAGTCATCGACCGCTCTTCCCGTGGCGATCTTACGGCACGGGACCTGGAAGACCTGACGCACGATATCGAACAGGTCCTGGCGGCCGCCGAATCGGGCCAGCTGGACGCCGCGCAGAAGGCGCGCCTTCGCGAAACCGTTACGGAAGCGCTGGGCGCCGTTCGTGACGCTGGCGAGAAGCTCCCCGAGCTCAACCCGGCCGTAGCGACAACGACGGAAAAGATCCGCGACGTGGCCGCGGCGGCAGGCATTGGCCCTGTCGTCGAGCCACTGGACGAGCCATCCCCTACCGCCGAGGTCAGCCCTTCACCCGCATCAACGGAGCCGCCAACGCCGACTGGCACACCGGCAAGCGAACTCACCCCTACTCCCACGGCCGAGCCATCGGCCACCGCCACGGGAGAGGCGACCTCGACACCTGAGCCGGCGCCATCAGAACCGGCAACGGAGGGCAGTCCCTCGCCAACGGGAACCGTCGGCGAGGCGGAGACACCGGCCCCAACCCCGGCGCCCTAGGCGCTTCCCCCGGCTTCCTCCTTCAACCGTGTCCCGCCGTAGGCCATCTCGCGTCGCGCGAACGAATCCTGGACCATCGCCAGGAGCTCCTCGCCGAAGAGATCTCGCGCCAACTCCCATTCGTCCACATCCCGCGGAAGAAGGCCGTGCATGAGCAGCGCACGCACCGCGACTTCGCGGTCGATGGCCCGGGGATCGGCCGGCGGCGGACCAAGCGAGCTGAGAACGCGCAGCAGGGTGGCCGCAACCGAAGCCTCGGCGGTCGTGAAATCCCGGCGAATCATGGACTCGAAGACCCACCAGGCCGTCCCGTGGAGGTCACGCTCCGCAACGGATCGCGGAAGGTCCCGGGGGACCTCCGTGGCCTCGGGCTCTCCGACCGGGCCTCGCGGTGGGCGCCGGCTCCGGTGAGCGGACACGGGGCATCGTTCGACGGTCCACGAACATGGGTCACCGTTGCGAGTGGGAGCCTGGCAGAGCACACGCGCCATACCAACGAGCGTGCGGCCGGGCGGGGATGACCGTGAAGCGGTTCCCGTCACCAGTCTCCGGGTCATTCAGTTCATTATCAGCAGGCCGGGCTCCGTCATCAGGATCCAGTAGACCTTGAGCCGGCCCATCCCCCCGAAATCCTGGAGATAGCGCGCCTGGCCGGGGAGGTAGGAGAGCCAGAGACCGGCCGGGTTGTCGTACTGCAAGACCTGTTTGTAGTGCCCGCCGATGCTGGCCAGGGCATCGCTCACTTCCCGGGTTGTCCCGGTGTACACGATGTTGTTCCAGCCTGTTTCCAGGAGGATCGCCCGGCCCGCAGGCGGGTTCGGGTTGGCGGTGGCGATGTTGGAAGCGGCCGAATCCACCCACATCGCGGAATACCTCGTCGTGGTCGCGAGGTCACTCGCGAATGGCGGGGCCTCGCGGAGGAAGCGGCGATAGACGCCCGTGTTGCCCTGCGCATCTACGGCGGTGGCGTCCCAGGCGAGGAGGGCCGTCCAGACGCCGGTCAGGCCGGGGACGGCGGCCGGAAGCGGGCCGTCCGGCTCAAGGTTCGCGAAGTTACTCCAACCTGCGCCCATACCCTGGACAACGATCGGCCCCGGACCGGGGGAAACGCTGGATACATCGTGGTCGATAGCCAGGAGTTCTTCATTTCTCGCCGGCCAACTGAGCGTGGGAAAGGCCGGCTGTCCGCCAATCGTCAGCTGGACGGTCCGCCCTGCCTCGCCGCACCCGATCTGCTCCGCGTCGCTTCGAACCGTGATGGTGTAGTTCGCCACTGGCCCGAACGTTGTAACGAGAGCGACGCCGCAATCGGCGCCGTTCACGAACGCACGAACCTCGGTACCCGCGCCAACATCCTTCCAGTCCTTCAAGGCGTCGCCGCTGATCGACATGGGCACGCGGGCGAGGGCCGCTCCCACGTTGATGACGCCCGCGCCGGCCCAGTTCTGGCCGTGCGGAGCGAATGGCGGCGTCGTCGCCGTAGTTCGCGCGATCTGGATGACCTGGTCGATTGGCAGGCGTGGATTACGCGACCAGAGAAGGGCGAAGAGCCCGGCGACAATCGGCGTGGAGAAGCTCGTGCCATCGACGGCGCCGTAGGGGTTGGCGGGGTTGATCGCCGTCCGCGTGGTGCCGGCGATCTTGCGTCCCGGCGCGGCCAGATCGACGGCTGGCCCGTAGTTACTGAACTTCGCCCAAGTGCCATCGACCTCGGAAGCTCCGACGGCGACCAGGTTGCTGTACTGGCTGTAGGCCGCTGGATAGCCCGGCGCTACGTTCACGGTATCGTTCTCCGGATGATTGCCAACTGCGGCGACGATGATGACGCCGGCATCTTCGGCGGCCTGCATGGCGGCGCGAAGGACTGGCTGGTCACCCAGTGGGTCACCGGCATCCGTTGAAACGCTGAGGCTGATAACCCGGGCGCCATTCAGCCGGGCGTAATCGATCCCGCGTGCGATATCGGAGATTCGACCCCGGGGGGCGGCACCGAAAATACCGCAGTCGAGCACTTTGACGGCCATCAGGCGAACGTCCCAGGCCATCCCGGCGATGCCCCTGGCGTTGTTTCCTGCGGCCCCCACAATCCCGGCGGCGATGGAGCCGTGGGAGTGTGCGGCGGCGCCGGGCGCCCCATGGTCATCCTGGACGGCGCCCGTGCGTTCGCTGGAGGTGTAGCCGCAACCGGCCTCTCGCTCGCGTTCGAAGAGGAGGAACCGGCAGCCGTTCCGATCGTCGATGCAGCTGTTCCCGTCGTTATCAATGCCGTCGCCGGGAATTTCGGCCTTGTTTTCCCAGAAGCGGCCCTGGAGGTCCTCGTGGGCGAAGTCGATGCCGGTGTCGAGGATCGCCACGGTGACCTTTGGGCCGCCGGTCGCGATCTCCCAACCGCCCGGCGCGTTCACGGCGGAAAGGTAGGCCGCCTGCCCGGTGAGGTAGCGTGGGTCGTCGGGAATCAGCTCGCCGTAGACGTAGCCATCGGCGGTGGCTGAAAGGACGTCGGGATCGGCCTGGAGGTTCTTGAGGAAATCGTCCGCGGAGACACCAGCGGGGACCGGAACGGTGCGAAAGCCGAGTTCCTCCAGGGCTGGTGGAAGGCCATCGGGCCGCTGTGTCGCCACCTGTTTACTGGCGTACTGGACGTTCACGTAGGCCTGCGCGGAAGATTGGGCCACGACGCCAGGGAGCGACGCGGGGCCTGTCGACGCGGCGCACAACGCCGCGAGCCCGGCAAGGGCCGCGAGCGCGATTCGGGGAGCGATCCGCCCGCTCATGTTCAGGGTCACCTCCCCTGCGGTGTGGCGCTGGGCAGGCCGGGGAGCGATCCCCCGGGAGAGCCCGGAGTCGGCGTCGGCGCCGGGATCTGGCCGAGTGCCTTGGCATCGATAACGACGGCGATCTCCCGCGCGAAGTCGATGTTCATGCGCGGTTCCACGCCGTACGTCTGGACTACCGTCACCAGGTTCCCTCGCCGGAAGATGAAGCGATGATAGACGCCGACGAGGTCAGATGTGCCAACGGTTCCACCGAGGGCTTCCCAGGCGCTCGATTCGTTGCCAAGGCCTTTTGTCAGCCTGCGCGTCGAACCATTCTGGGCGAGGTGGCGCCCCTGGATATGAAGGTAGGCCTGGTGCGCACCGTTCTGTGTCTCGAAGAGGACGGATTCGACCTTGAAGAAGTACTTCCCGAGTACGACATCCGCGAGCTGGCCGGTTGGCTGGAACCCGGCCTGGAACCCGCTTTCGTACCCCCAGGCGATCGCCTGGCCTTCCCCATCTTCGGTCTTCGTAAAGTGCCCGCTGGAGGCCCATGCGAGAGCTGAGAGGGGATAGGTATCGGGGCCGAAGAGCTCGTAGTCCGTGCTCGCCTCAGCGGCCTGGGGCACGTAGCGAGAGGCGGGTCCTTCGATGAGCGGTTCAGGGCCGCCCTCCATGCCGCTCGTCGAGGTGGACTCCTTCGCCGGAAGGTCCGCCCCATCGTCGTTGCCGTCACCACCCAGCGTCAGCATCAATGTCACCACGGTCGCGATCACGGCGACGGCCAGGGCACCCGCGGCAACCGCCAGGAGCGTCCACTTCTTGCGGCCGTCGGGCGCCTTGCGGCGGGGGCGAAATTCGGGGGCCGGGCGCGTCATCGTCCAACCGGCGTCGCGGTTGCGGCGCGCGTGGGGAGGCTAATCGGCGTCGGGTTCACAGCTTCCCGGACGCCGAGCGCCTTCGCATCGATGATCGCGGAGATGGCGGTGACCTGGTCGACGCGCATGAAGGGGTCCGCGCCATCGGTCCGGACGACAACGAAGAGGTTGCCCCGGCGGAAGAGGAGCTGATGCGTGGCCTGGTCGATCTTCGAACCAGCCACCTTCCCGAGGACCGTTTTCGTCGCCGAAGACTCGTTGCCGATGGGCAAGGCACTTATCTCCTGCGAGACCTTGTTCCCCCGCACGCGGGCCGTCATGTAGTCGTACATCTTCTCCGCGCCGGCAACATCCCGGAAGAGGTGCACTTCCATCCAGATGTGGAAGGCACCGTTGAGAACGGCGGCGTCCCGGCCTTCGGGGATGAGCTGGGTTTCGTAGCCGGCGATGTACCCCCAGTCGTTGAGCTGCTTTTCGCCTTCGACCGGGGAGTTGAAGGCGCGGGTGCCGCCGTAATCCTTCGCCGTCAACGTGAGGGTGTAGGGGATGTTGGTGAGGTAGTCCCCCGGCGGAAGGTCATCCAGGAGGACGACGAAGCGATTCACCGGCGCCGCCAGGACGGGCTGGGCGCCATCGACCGTGCGGCTGGCCGCGGCGGTGGTACTCGCTCCAGGGCTACCGGCGGAGGAGGAGGGATCGGCGCCTTCGCTATCACCGCCACACGCCGCTGCGAGGAGGAGGGGGAAAGCGGCGAGGAGAAGGACAAACGGGAGCCGGTGGCGCATTACAGCTCCGGTAGTGGGTATATGTCGAGTGTACGCATGCGCGTGGTATGGCGGAAGAAAAGAGAAAAGGGCCTTTCGTTTTCGTCGAGGTGGAGGCCGCCTGCCGCCCCCAGTGGCATGGAAACGCCGGCGGTGCTTGAATCGTTGCGTACGCAACCGATATACTCGACGGCACGCCAGAAGGAGGGTGAGCAATGGCCACGGACGATAGCGGCCCAGGCGCCGCGCGGATCACGATCGTGGATGGTGGGCCATACGTTGTTGAAGGTGGGCCCCGGCTGACACGCCGCTGGCCGGCTGAGACGGCAGCCGGCGAACCGATGGAGTGGGACCCTGTCGGCGGTGGGGCCGACTACCCGGAGCGGGAGCGCTTCGCCCTCTGCCGCTGTGGCCAGTCCGCCAACAAGCCGTACTGCGATGGCACCCACGCGAGCGTCGGCTTCGAAGGAACGCTGACCGCGGACCGGTCCAGCGGTGAGCACCGGCGCGAGCGCCACGAGGGCAGCGGCGTCGTGATGACCGACGACACCACCCTTTGTGCGGACGGCGGGTTCTGCGGCACCGCCCGAACGAACGTCTGGGCGATGATTGGCGATGCCGCGGACCCGGAGACGCGTGCCCAGCTCCGCCGCATGGTCTCGATGTGTCCCTCGGGCCGGCTGCAGCTTCTGGATGGCGCCGGTGATCCGATCGAACCGGAGTACAACCCTTCGATAGCGACCGTGAAGGACGGGCCGCTCTGGGTCCGGGGTGGGATACCTGTGAGCGCGGCCGACGGCTTCGCTTACGAAGCCCGGAACCGTCAGACCCTGTGCCGCTGCGGCGGGTCGCAGAACAAGCCGTTCTGCGATGGCGCCCACAAGTCCGTCGGCTTCAGCGCGGAGTAAGACGGGGTAGAATCGGCGGCGATGACGCTCCAGAACCGGGTAACGCCCCACGGCGCGATCGTCCGCCATGCGGCACGGGGCGCGTTCACGGGCAATCGCGGCGTCATCCACAACGCTGCCCGGGAGATCGTGCGTCCGTGGGCCAATCGGCGCTGGATCTGCTGCCTCCTGGAGTTCAAGGGAATGCGGCGGACGGTGATGTCGCCGCGGCGCTGGACGGAGCTCTTCTTCCTGGATGAGGCGACGGCGTTCGCGGCCGGCCATCGCCCCTGCGCCTATTGCCGCCGTCCGGACTTCGAGCGCTTCAAGCGGCTCTGGGTGGCCGGCAATCCCGGCGCCGGGATCGTGACGGCAGACTCGATCGATGTGGTAGACCGCGAACTCCACCGGGAGCGCACCGGCCGGGAAGAAGCGGCAGAGATGCGCTCGCCTTTCGTGGCCCTGCCACCGGGCACGTTCATCGAGTTCGCCGAGCGGCCGGGCGAAGCCTGGCTGGTCTGGGGCGGAATGGTTCACCGCTGGTCGCCCTGGGGATACGCGCGGCGGGAGCCACAGGGCGCGGGACGGGCGGCCCGGCTGCTGACGCCGCAGTCCACGGTGAACGCCTTCAGGGCGGGATACGTTCCCACGGTCCACCCCTCTGCCGATGCGTGATTCGGCGGCGAACGCCAGGCGGCTCCGTAGCCGCCCGAGGGGCCGTGGCGTCGGCCGCCACCTGATGATGAAGTGGTAGGCGTTGGTGTTCATGACTGTGTGCTACGCCGGCCAGTGTGACGGCCATCACAGAAACAATCCTGTCTGAAGTGTTAGACTTCGCGCCCTCACCGCACGCTTGCGCGTGCCAACGAATTGCAAGGAGTGCCCATCATGTCCACTATCGCCGAACGCGGTTACGTCCGCCCCGAAGTCCTTGTCAGCACGGACTGGGTGGCCGAACACCGGAACGACCCGAGCGTTCGCATCGTCGAATCGAACGAAGACCCGCTGCTTTACCCCTCCGGGCACATCCCAGGCGCCATCCAGATCGACTGGGCGCTGGACCTCAACGACCAGACCGTTCGTGACTACCTCCAGAAGGACGGCTTCGAGGCACTTATGTCGCGCGCCGGGATCAGCCGGGAGACGACGGTCGTCTTCTACGGCGACAAGAACAACTGGTGGGCGTGCTACGCCTTCTGGATCTTCCAGCTCTTCGGACACACGAACGCGAAGGTGATGGACGGCGGACGGCTGAAGTGGGAAAAGGAAGGCCGCGAGACGACCCGGGAAGTGCCCACGTATGCCGCGACGAAGTACGCGGCGCCGGAGCGCGACGACACGAAGCTGCGGGCCTTCCGCCACCAGGTGCTGGAGCACCAGAAGGCTGGCCTGCCGCTGGTGGATGTTCGCAGCCCCGCGGAGTACAGCGGCGAGAAGACCCACATGCCGGAGTATCCCCAGGAAGGGGTGCTGCGCGGTGGCCACATCCCCGCCGCGAAGAGCGTGCCCTGGGCGCGGGCGGCGAACCCGGACGACGGGACGTTCAAGAGCGCGGCCGACCTGAAGGCGATCTACGAAGCCGAGCAGGGGCTGAAGGCGAGCGACAACATCGTCGCCTACTGCCGCATCGGCGAGCGTTCGAGCCACACCTGGTTCGTGCTCACGTACCTTCTCGGCTATCCGACGGTGCGCAACTACGATGGTTCGTGGACGGAGTGGGGCAACAGCGTCGGTCTGCCAATCGAGAAGTAGGCGGAGCGTCGCCCTCGCGATCCGACGTACGGCCGGGCCGCTCCCCATACGCGGATGCGGGCCCGGCCTTCGCGTATACTGGTGCCATGGTTGCGCCCGCCGTTCCGCTGGCCGATGTATCACCGCTGGAGAGCGGTGAGCGGATGACGCGCTTCGAATTCGAGCGCAGGTACGAAGTCACGCTGCCCTCGGTGAAGGCCGAACTCATCGAAGGAGTCGTCTACGTGGCATCTCCCGTGAGCCTTTCTCATGGCGACGAGCACTTTCATCTGATCACCTGGCTCGGTGCGTACGAAGCGACAACCTCCGGCGTACGCGGCAGCGACAACGCCTCCGTCCGCCTCGACCTGGATAACGAGCCCCAGCCGGATGTCCACCTTCGCTACCTTGCGAGCGCCCAGACCCGCCAGGAGGACAAGTACCTGGCCGGCCCGCCGGAACTCGTCGCCGAGGTCGCGGCGAGCAGCGCCTCGATCGATCTGCACGAGAAGTTCCGGGCCTACCAGCGCAACGGCGTGCAGGAGTACATCGTTTGGCGCGTGTACGACGGGGCGCTGGACTGGTTCGCGGTCGAGAATGGCGTGTACGTGAGGCTGGAGCCGGACGAACGCGGCGTGGTCCACAGCCGGGTGTTTCCGGGTCTGCGCCTTGCTGTGCGGGCGCTGCTCGATGGCGAGATGCAGGCGGTTCTGCGCGAGCAGCTGGGGCCGGCGGAGTAGATTGGCCGGTCTACGCGTCGGCCAGGCGACGGAAGACATCCTTGGAGCGCTCGATAGTATCCCGGACGATGGCGCGCACCTCGTCGTTAACACCGTCGGAATTCGCGGCTTCTCTCAACACGGTGCCGACGAATCCGGTCACCGACATTCCAGCCAGGGCCGCATCAGCCGCCAGCCGCGCCGCCACATCGTCGTCGAGTTCGATCGTGATCGTCGTCATGGAACCAGTATAGCTGGCCGCGGCTTGCCTCCGTCGAGGGCGTTCGCGGTACGATAGGGCCATGACCGAACTCCCCGCGCCCCTGAAGGAACTCCTCGAAGACTTCGCCTTTGTCGATCGGCCGGAGCGGATGGAGCTGCTTATCGAGTTCGCTGACGAGTTCGAGGAGGTGCCGGGCGATGTGGCCTCGCGGCCCTTCCCCGAAGCGAACCACGTGACGCGCTGCGAGTCCCAGGCGTACGTCTTTCCGCGTGAGAATCCGGACGGCACCCTGAAGTACTACTTCGCCGTCGAGAACCCCCAGGGCCTGAGCGCCAAGGCCTGGGCAGTGATCATGGACCGCACACTTTCCGGGCAGCCGATAGAGGCGGTCGCGACCCTTGATGCTGAGGTGATCTTCAAGATCTTCGGGAAGGAGCTCTCGATGGGGAAGGGCCAGGGGCTCATGGGGATGCTCGACCACGTGACGCTCGCGGCGAGGCGACTGCTGACCGCGCGGGCTACCTAAGGCGAAGCACCCGCCCTACCCGCCGTACACCAGGTCCGAAGGGTCTCGCCGGCCCCTGGTGAAGCGAGCGGTCGCAT
>CAZQCR010000103.1:0-10452 GCA_964591745.1 uncultured Anaerolineaceae bacterium | reverse complement strand
GCGAGATCACGGTCTTGAGCAGCGTCTGGCCGGTCTTGAAGTCCTTGCCGCAGATGGGAACGCCCTTGTCGATGGCGAGCTTGAGCAGGGCCGAGGTGTCGGCCGTGAGGTTCGGAGCGCCGTTCGCGAAGGGGATGCCTTCCATGATCGCCGCGTAGGCGTAGAGCATGGAGGGTGCGATCGACTGGTCGTTCGCTTCCATCGCTGCTTCGAACGCTTCGAGGTTCGCGTGGGTCGCCATCTCCTCCATGAAGATCTCGGTGGAGGCCGCCCAGATCATCACGAGCCGGTCGCAGTTGTTCTTCGCCTTGAAGTCGCGAATGTCCTTGCGGATCAGTTCCGCGAGTTCGAGCTTGTTCGCTCCGCTCTTGACGTTCGTGCCGGTGAGGCGCTTGACGTAAAACTGGTCGAACACCGCGGGCATCGGCTCGATCGACTTGAGGAAGTCGGCGATCGGGAAGATGTGCTCGTGCTTATCCAGCACGCCGCACTTCAAGGCCGATTCGTAGGCGTTGTCCGGGATGGGGTCCCACGCGCCGAAGACGAGCTGGTCGAGCTCGGCAAGGGGCACGAAGTCCTTAATCAGTGGGCTGCGGTTCTCGGTGCGCTTACCGAGGCGGATGGTGCCCATCTGGGTGACGGAGCCGATTGCGCGTCCGCTGCCCTGGCGAGCGTTTTCGACGCCGGCGATGAAGGTGGTGGCGACGGCGCCGAGGCCAACGATGAGAATGCCGAGGCGTCCACCGGCGGGTTCGATTTCGCGGACGGGGTTAGCGGTGAAGTCTTTCGGTTCCAGGATGATTCCTCTCGATCGGGCCAGGGATAGCAGCGGCCCATGCCATTGGGACGGGATGCGACCGATGGTCGCCCAGTGTTGGATGGTGCTCTGGCGCTTGCCGAGGAGCGCGGCGAGCGCGGACTGTCCCCCGAAGCGACGGATGATGCGCTGCGCGGGGTTGGCCGGGGTGTGCTCCATGCAAGCATACTAACGAAATTTTCGTTAGTATGCTCGTCCCCCGGGCCTATCTTCACAGCCGCCCAGAGTTTATGCCGTGTTCTTCGCGATTCAGCGCTCGATGCGGAAGAGGACCTGGCCTTCTTCGACGAGATCGGCGACCGAGACTACGACCTCCACGATCGTGCCGCCCAGGGGGCTCTCGACGGGGATCTCCATCTTCATCGATTCCATGATGAGGAGCTCTGCCCCTTCGGCAACGGTATCGCCGGGGCTGACGAGGATCTCCATGATGGAGCCGGCCATCGGCGCGGGGACATCGATCGAAGCCATGGTGCCTCCAGGGTGCGCGTTACGAGTGCTGGCAGTTATACGGGCGGCTAGCCGTGTGCGCATGCTCGCGCTCGAGCGATCGGCCCAGGCGACGCCCGATGGCAACTAACGGCCCTCAAGTGCGGTCCGATGTCCTCTCGTGTCTTTGTGGTCCATGCGGTGGGGGGGAAAGCAGGAAGGCGTCCCTTGCGGAACGCCTTCCTGGTGCTGGAGAACGTCTGTCACGAACACACGGTCCGAGCGGTATGGTGCGCTTTCACGCCTCTGCCTGCCTCGGCCCTACCGTACCGGCCGGCTCGACACCCGGCCGCCAGTGGTCTGGCGACGCCAACGGCGCGGGCTTGCCGCCTTGCGGCGGCTTCCGGCCGGAAAGTCCGGCTGGAAATCCGGAACTCTCCAGGGGGACCGTGACGGCGCCTGGCTTTCACCTGCGCACGCCACCGGTGGCTCATGACCACCCCGCCTCCAACGAACTGAAGCCTATGGGCTTGAACGCGGACGGTACAGGCGGTTATGACGCCTCGAAGGGTGACTTCACGAACCCTTCACGCTGCCCGCCGGTTACGTCCCGCCGCGAACGTCGTGGCCGCCAGAGCGACGGTTCCTGGGGGCGACGGTTATCGTCTCCTCTTTGCCGTTGCAGCGCCGTTACGTTGCCTGGCGCGCCTTGTTACACTCCGCCCGAGTTGCACCACGAGGATCGCCATGCCCGTCGTCCCCTACCTCTGCTCCCCGGATGCGAACGCGGCCTTCGCCTTCTACACCGCCGCTTTCGGCGCCATCGAACATTCGCGCTGGACCGACACCGCTACCGGGAAGGTCGGCCACGGCGAATTCTCGATCGGCGATTCACACTTCTACATTTCGGACGAATGGCCGGAAGGCAACGTCTATGCGCCCAACCGTTATCCCGGTTCGACGGTCGCCTTCGTGATCGAATCGGCTGACCTCGATGCGACCTGGGCGGCCGCGATCGCGGCCGGGGCGACGGTGAGCCGCGCAATCACCGAGGAGCCCGACGGGCGCCGCGGCGGCTGGCTGATCGACCCCTCGGGCTACCGTTGGGGGATCAACGCTCCCAGCCCTGAGCTTTCGAAGGCGGAGCTCAACGAGCGCATGGAAGGCGCCTATGCGGTCACCTGAGACTTCGCCCGCGGCCACGTTAGGACGACCTGAACGCCGCGTGCTCCTATACTGCCGCGCATGCCCATTCCACCCGGCGCCCCGGGAGCCTCGGCTCGCTACGACTTCGATGTCGCCGTTGTTGGCGGCGGTATCGCTGGCCTTTGCGCCGCCATCTCCGCCCGTGAAGCCGGGGCCGATGTCGTCCTGATCGAGAAGGCTCCGCGCGACCAGCGGGGCGGCAACACCCGCTTCGCCGACGCCCAGATGCGCTTCCCCCACGAGGCGGACGAGTTCGGGACGCGCGACTACACAGCCGACGAGATGTTCGCCGACCTGATGCGCATCTCCCGCGGCCGGGCCAACGCCGAACTGATTCGCACGCTCTGTGACAACGCTCGCGACACGGCGGAGTGGCTGACGGCGATGGGACTCGAATGGGAGGCCGGCTATCCGCACACGGCCGGCTACCGCCGCAGCCCGAAGTCCGGCGGCCAGGGGCTGGTGGACCTGCTTCATCGCCGGCTGGAGGGGATGGGCGTGGCCGTGAGCTACGAAACGGCGGCCGTGGACCTGATCGTCGATGAGCAGCGCACCGTCCGCGGGGTCCGCTGCCACTCGCCCGAAGGTGTCGTCGATATCGAGGCTGGCCGGGGCGTCATCCTCGCCTGCGGCGGCTTCCAGGCGAACGTCGAGATGCGGACCCGCTACCTTGGGCGGTTCGCGGATTCGCTCATTCTGCGTGGCAGCCGCTACAACACGGGCGATGGGCTGGTCATGGCGATGGCCGCTGGCGCCGCCCCGGCCGGCCAATGGGGCGACTACCACTCCGCCGTGCTGGACGCGCGCTCGCCGCGGATTGAATGCGGCGTAACCGCGCTCTACAACTACCAGATGGGCATCTTCGTCGACAAGGAAGGAAACCGCTTCCTGGATGAGGGCGAGGACTTCCGCGACCACACCTACGTGAAGTTCAGCAAGTTCATCGTCGAGCAGGCGGGCGGCGAGGCATGGTGCATCTTCGACCAGCAGGCCTACCAGCGTGAGGAGTTCGCGCGCGCCTGGCGGCCCGTTGGCCCACCGATCATCGCTGAGACGGTCGAAGATCTCGCCCGGCGGATCGATGTCCCGCTGCCGGCGCTGGCGCGCACGATCGATGGCTTCAACGCCGCCGTGCAGCCGGGCGAGTACGACCTCGACCGGTTGGACGGCAAGAGCACCGCGGGCATCACGCCAGCCAAGAGCAACTGGGCGCTGCCACTCGATACGCCGCCGTATGTGGCCATCCCGGTCACGGGCGGAATCACGTTCACCTTCGGCGGCCTGAAGTGCGACACCTCCGCCCGCGTGATCGACACGCGGGGCAAGGTGATGGAAGGCCTCTACGCCGCTGGCGAGCCGATGGGCGAGATCTTCTACTACAACTACCCGGGGGCCAGCTCGGTCATTCGCGGCGCCGTCTACGGGCGGATAGCGGGGCGGCACGCGGCGGCGGCACAGCGGTAGCGAGGCGCGGGTGCTGGGGCCGTCCGTAGCAGATGAAGGAATTGCCTGCACTCAAGGCAGGCGCATGATCCATGTGTGGCTACGGGTTGGGAAACGCAGCTGACGAAGCAGGCAGGCGAGTACCTCGTCGCTGGCGAGCTATGTCGGCGGGGGTACCTGGCGGCCACTTTCTCAGGCAACGTGCGCGACTACGACATTTTCGGCATGTCGGGGGACGGGACTGCCATCACCGTCCAGGTGAAGACGATCGCTCGCGGGGATTTCCAGGTCGGCGACGCGCGCAGATTCCTCCTGATCCCTCCCGTCGGGACCGATGGCACACGGCGCATCGGGCCTGCCGCCGACCCGCGAGGAGCGACCGCTATCACTTTCGGCCGGTGGCGTAGGCGGCCAGGAGGCCCGCCACTGCGGTGAGAACTGCGAACAGGATGAGCGCGGGGGTCCCCTCGCTATCGGTCGTCGCTGGACCTGTACCGGCGGCGGGAGCACGCGGTGTGGGTTCCGGGTCGCGACAGGTCGGCTGCGGGCCCGGGTCCTGGGGCGGATCCGGTGCGAAGTTCTTCAGCATCAGCGCCTGGCCCGGCTGCAGCCTGAACCGTTCGACCAGCGTCCACCCGGCCTCCTGTCCGCGCGCCTCCTTCTCAAGGCAGACCAGTGCCCCTGCAGTCGAGCAGAGCGGCGACTGCCGCGGGCGGCCGAGGAAGAACACGGCGTCGCCTTCTTCGTTCCTCGCGCCTGGGTCTACGAGCGAGAGGACCCCGCAGGGCTGGTCCCCGGCATAGACCAACAGATGGTCGATCAATTGGGCCCAAGTGCGGCTGCTGTCAACGTTCACGGCTGCGTCCAGCAGCGAGCCTGGGACGGTGAGCGGGCTCGGGTCGGGGGCGACCTCGATTGCGAACGCCAGCCTCGCCCGCGGGTCAAGGCAGAACGGGATGCTGGCGAGCCGCGGGACCAGGAGCGTGGTGCCGTTGACCGTCACTGTGGCGCCCAATGGCCCGAAGGCGTCGCCGTGCTCGCTGCACCAGTTGGTCCAGGCAAGCGTGGCGAGAACGTACTCGGCCGGTTCGCCGATTCGCCGGTTGAGCAGCAATGCGGATTCCTGTGCATCGGGCAGGGGCCGCCCGCCCGCGTCGATGAACTGCGCCGAGATCGCCACGATGGCGCACGGGCGAGCCACGGCGGCTGACACTTCGAGGGTCACGGTGCCGACGTCCGTCCCCTCGATTGCCGAGAGCTGCAGATCGGAAGGCGCGCAATTCTCGGCAGCCTGGCCTTCCTGCGTTTCGAACGCTGCCGACGATGCCGTCGACGCCGCCATAGTGACCGCGAGGCTTACGATCACGCTCAACGCGGAGAGAGCGCGGAAGCGCGTGGTCAACAGATGGGCCCTGATGTTCATGGTTGCGTCAGCTTCCCTCCCAAGTATCGAGTTCGGCGGTGGAAGGTGGCGCCGGTTAGGCCCGCGCCATACCCCACTCCGCGCTGTTCTCCAGCACCTTCTGGAAGCCGGCCGTCTCCCAGGTCTGGCGCAGCAGCGGGGGCGTTTTGCCCTCGGGGTCCACGCTCTTGTCGACGAACGTCTGGACGTTGCAGTCTGGCGCATGGGCGTGGCCGAGCGCGACGTACGCGACGCCACCTTCGCCGACATCCTTCTGGTAGGCGATGACGCGCGTCTTGCCATCCGGCAGGAGGGCGGTGTCCTTCTCGTAGATGAAGCCGAAGCCGGGAGGACCGGGGTCCGGCCCCAGTTCGGCCGTGAGCAGGACCTTCGACCCGGGCAGGTCCAGCACCTCGATCATGTACGGCTCGTCGATCACTTCGAACTGGCGGGGGACGCCGCGCATCAGGGCGTGCGTGTCATCGGCAAGGTCGACGTTGAAGCGGCGGACGGGCGGATGGTTGATGAAGAAGCCCCCCATCGCCCGGTGGTGGTCCATCTTCACCATCGTCCGGGCTCGCGAACCCTCGACGCGGGCGGCTTTGCCGCCGCTGGTGCCATGGAGGGCGAGCCAGCGTCCACCCTCCACCATCCAGCGCTCGGCGAAGGCGGCCTGGGCGTCGGTGAGCACCGGGCCGGCGACGTAGGTGATCAGCAGCCGGGAGAGCGGCAGCCAGCGCTCGACATCGACGAAGTCGTTGCCGACGCTACAGCGGATGCCCTGCTGTGAGAGGACTTCGAGCAAGCGCAGGCGGGCGAAGTCGTGGTCGTGGCCGGCCATCTGGCCGGGCGGAAAGCCGCCAGTGATAACGTGTGCGCGGAACGGCAGATCAGACATCGAGCGCTCCTGGTGAGGTTGTCGTCGCCATCCTACGCTCGCGCACGGCAAGGCGGGCGGCCGTTGGGGTGTTTTGGGAAGTGGGATGCAATAATCCCCCGGTGACGCCCACTATCCAGTACGCGACCGCCAGCGATGGCGCGCGCATCGCCTACGCAACGCACGGCGGTGGGCCGGGCACGCCGCTCCTGGTGATCGCGCCGCCGTTCCTCTCCCACCTGGCGAGCGCCCAGGAGACGGAGCGTGAGCGGGTCGAGGGCTTCTCGCGAACGCTCGGCCGCAATCGCCTCGTCGTTCACTACGACCCGCGCGGAGCGGGGCTCTCCGACCGCGAGACGGTGGACTGGTCGTTCAGCACGCGTCTCGCGGACATCGAGGCGATCTTCAAAGCGACGGGCATCGACCACTTCTCCGTCTACGCCCGGCTCACAGGCGCGGCGCTCGCCGTGGCTTATGCCGCCAATCATCCTCTTTCCGTCGCTGCGCTCGCCTGCGAAGACCCGGTGCTCTGCCCGGACGACCTCTGGCGAGCGAGCGCGACGCGGGGGCATGCACCGCTCATCGGGGAGGACTGGCCGCGCTTCGCCGCTGCCTTCGCGCCGCCGGGCGAAGGTGAACTGATGGCCGCCGCGCTCGATGGCGCCGCCTTCCGGGCGATGGCCGCGGCCGAACTCGGCGTGGACGTGACGTCGCTCTTGAAGGAGCTGCGGTTTCCCCGCTGGACGGTCACGACGGAGCACTGGGACGCGATCCTGGAGCGCCGCGGGCCAGCGCCCGGGCGGCTGCTGCGGCGGCCGGCATCCGGTCCCGCATGGCGCTCCCTCTCAGCCGCCCTCGAACGCTTCGATCGCGAGCGACGGGAACCGCCCGAGGCTGGTGATCTCGCTCCTGCCCTGCCCGGCGAATAGCATAGGAGCTCCGCAATCAGGAAAGGGACCGGCCTGCCCGGGCGACGACGATGACGCGATCCAACACTGCGATGGACCATCTGCTGCGCGTGCTTACGCTGCGGCCCACGGGCGTCGATCGCTTCCAGGCGGATACCGAGCAAGAAGAAGGAAGGCTCTTCGGCGGGCTCATCCTCGCCCAGGCGGTGATAGCCGCCGGGCGGACGGTCGAGACGGGCACGATCCACTCGCTCCATGCCTATTTTCTGCGCGCTGGCCGGCCGGCAAAGCCGATCGACTACGCCGTCGAGCGCATTCGCGACGGGCGGAACTTCACCGGCCGGCGGGTGAGCGCCTACCAGGATGGCGGCGACATGATCTTCGAGGCGTCGATCAGCTTCACCGCGCCGGAAGAGGGCGTGACCTACCAGGAGCCGATGCCCGCCGCCGACGGCCCCGAGAACATGCCCACCTGGTGGGAGACGCTCGAATCGCCGCCTGACCAGCAGCGTGAGCGCGTCCAGCGTAAGTGGATTAACCCGATCGAGGTGGTCGCCGGCGAGAAAGGCGGCTCTCAACGGCCGGTGAGCGAGCGCCTGCCCCACCGCAAGGTCTGGGGGAGGCCGGTCGGCGCGCTGCCGGAAGATCCGCTCTTTCACGCGGCCGCCCTCGCCTACTTCAGCGATAGCGGGATGATCGCGACCGTTGCCTCCGTATTCGGGATGTGGCAGCCGGGTGGGGCGACCGCAAGCCTCGACCACGCCATCTGGTGGCACTATCCGCCCCGTTTCGATGACTGGCTGCTTTACGTGACCGATAGCCCCGTCGCGAACGCGGCGCGGGGGCTGATCTGGGGCGGGATGTACTCGCGGGAAGGCGTGCGAACCGTCTCCGTGGCGCAGGAAGGGCTCTTCCGCAAGCCGCGGCCGGCGGGGGCCTAGGGCGTGGCGCAGATCTACTGGGTGGAAGGCTTCGCACCGGCCCGTATCGCCGTGGCCGCGCGGCCCCGGGGCGGCGATTGGCTCCACGACGATATGGCGGCGATGCGCGCGGCCGGGCTCGATATCCTCATCTCGGCCCTGCCGCCCGAAGAGGCCCGCCAGGTCTGGCTCCACGACGAGGGCGAAGCGGCGCGGGCGGCCGGTCTCGAGTTCGTGCACTTCCCGGTACCGAACCTGCTCACGCCCGTCCTCGGGGAGGCGGCTCCGTTGCTCGCCGCGCTGGCCGCGCGGGTGAAGTCGGGCGCGAGCCTGGCTGCCCACTGCTACGCCGGGCAGGGGCGCTCGCCGATGCTGGTCGCCTCAATCCTGGCCCTCCTCGGCCATGAGCCGGACGAGATCTGGCCCCGAATCCGGCTCGCCCGCGGAATTCCCGTGCCGGATACCGATATCCAGCGCAGGTGGGTGCGGGAACTCGCGCTATACTTCGCGGATGGAAAACGAAACAGCGGAAGCGACTGACCCCAACAAGACCACCCTGATCATGGTCTCGGACTTCGTCTGACCGTGGTGCTATGTCGGCCTCGTCGAGGTCGAGAAGTTGAAGCAGAAGTACGACGTCGAGGTGCGTTTCGCGCCATTCTTCCTCGATCCGTCGACGCCGCCGGAGGGCAAGCCGAGGCGGCAGATGACGCAGCCGGGAGACGCGCCTTCGGCCCTGGAACAGCGGGCCGCGGACCTGGGCATCGCTTTCACGCGCGGGCGCACCTGGTCGAGCAACTCCTACCTCGCGCTTCAGGCGGGCGAGTGGGCAGCGGAGCAGCCGGGGGGCGATGGCTTCCACAAGGCGATGCTGAAAGCCTACTTCGAAGACCTCGCTGATATAGGAACGATCGATGCAATCGTCGCCATCGCGGAGAAGGCCGGGCTGGCGGGCGACTACTTGCGCCAGGCGCTTGAGGCCGGGACATTCAAACAGCAGACCGACGACGGCCTCCGCTGGTCCCACTCCATCGGCGTGACCGCCGTCCCCACGTTCATCTTCGATGACAAGTACGGCATCGTCGGCGCGCAGCCGTACGAGGCCCTGGAGAAGATGATGCAGGAGATGGGCAAGGTGGCCCGGGCGTAGCCGCCGCCGGTTACTGGCTCGCTTCCAGCGCCCGGTCCGCATTCCGCAGCCGGTGGGCCAGGGTGCGCATCATTTCGATGGCGAAGAAGGGATTCCGGGTCACCTGGCGGGTGAACGCGAACTCATCGACCTCGACGACGCGGCAGGCGGTGCGGGCCCGCGCCGTCGCCGTGCGTGGGGCGGATTCGAGCATGCCCATCTCGCCGAAGAAGCCGTCGGCCGTAACCGTTTCGACAAGCCGGTCCCCGACGAAGAGATCGACTTCCCCGGATTGGACGGCGAACATCGAGGCTGCCGGGTCGCCGGCGGAGAAGATGAGGGCGCCGGGCTCGTAGTCCCGGCCACCAGGTTCGTGGGCGAAAATGCTCGTGGTCATGGCCGCCGACGGTAGTTCTCGTCCGTTAACAACAGATGATCGGCTTCGCAGGTCGCCGTTATGGCGCACACGCCGTCACTCCTCGAAGAGCTGGAAGAGCACGCCGCCGCTGTCCTTCGGGTGGATGAAGGTGTGGCGCCGCCAGTCGCTTTCGATAACGCCGCCGAAGGGCGTGATCCCCTGCGCGACCAATGCCGCCGCGGCCGCATCGACGGATGCGACTTCGCAACAGATGTGGTGCATGCCGGGCCGCCGCGTATCGATGAACTTCTGGACGAAGCTATCGGCGCGGGTCGGCGCCATCATTTCGAACTGGAGCTGGCTGTTCGGGATGCGCATCACGCAACCGTCGTAGCCCAAGTCCTCGTCAGTCCAACGAGAGAGTCGCTCCATGCCAAAGACCCGTTCCTGCCAGGCGACCTGCTTCTCCAGGTCCTTCACGGCCATCGAGACGTGGTCCACGCGCTTCAGGCCGACGGCTCCGCCGGTGGTCGAACGGTCCGCTTCGGGCGGAAGCTTGTAGGGCTCGAAGATCTGCCAGAGGATGCCGCCGCTGTCCTTGGGGTGGATGTAGGTGAGCCGCCACGCGCCGTCGTTCGTAATCCCGCCGAGCGGCTTAATCCCGAGGGCCTCGATCTCCGCGACGGCCGCCTCGATGCTCTCGACTTCGACGGTGATGTGGTGGAGGCCGGGGCCGCCTTCATCGAGGAACTTCTGGACGAAGCTCTTTGGGCCAACCGGCGAGATCACCTCGAACTCGATATCGGTACCGGGGACCTGGCTGACGTAGCCATCGAAATCGCTCCCGCCCGCCGGGAAGCTGTGGAGGAGCTTGAAGCCGAGGACCCGTTCGAGGAAGGCAGCCTGCGCCTTCCAATCGGCGTGGCCCATGCTGATGTGGTCGACCTTCTTGAGGGAGATCAT
>CAZQCR010000102.1:0-10509 GCA_964591745.1 uncultured Anaerolineaceae bacterium | reverse complement strand
GGGACGGGGGTGGCGTGCGGGGGGAGCGGCGCGTGCCCTTGCTGCGCGCGGGCTACCGATAGGCGCTTCGGATGGGGGCGGTGCGCGGCGAGGCGGGGGGGCGTCAGGTGCGGTCGGCGGCGGGAGTCCGTTCGGGAGCGGGGGTTGGGAGGGTGGCGAATCCGGGCTTGGCGCTCTGGAGTTTCAGGGCGAGGCTGCCGCCGGAGATGATGACGAGGCAGAGGACGGCGAGAAGGGCCATGGTGGTCCGTTCGCCAGCGTGGTCGGCGATCATGCCGATGGGGTAGGCGACGAGGGAGTTGACGCCGAAGGCCATCATCGTCACGGCCATGACGCGTCCGAAGAACTGGGGCTGACAGCGCTGCATGAGGTTGACGTTGTTGAGCATCTGGAAGCCGCTGGAGGAGGCGCCCACCAGAGAGCCGACCAGGAGGGCGGCGATGAAGCCGGGCGCGACGGCGAGAAGCGCGAGGGAGCAGGCAAGGGCGACGCCGAAGGCCATCATCATCTTAAGGGGGTCGCGAAGCTGGCGGCCGGCGAGGAAGAGGGTGGTGACGATGCCCCCAATGGCGGTGGTGCCGAAAATGAGGCCGAGCTGGCTGGCGGGATGGCCGAGTTCGTGTTCGAGGTAACCGGGCATGATGGTCTGGTAGGAGAAGCCGCTGAGGACAACGCCGACGAAGAGAAGGGTAAGAAGGCGGACATCGGGCGTGGACCAGATATAGCGAAAGCCACCCTGGAGATCGGCGAACATGCTGACGGGGTGGGCGCGGGGACGAGGCGGGGAGGCCTTCATGCAGGCGAGGGTGACGACGACACAGACGAAGAGGCCCGTCATCACGAAATAGGCGCCGCCCGTGCCGATGGCGCCGATGCCGATGAGGACGCCAGCGAGCAAGGGGCCGACGATGCGGGTGGCGTTCATGAGGAGCTGTTGGAGGGCCACGCCCGCGGAAAGGTCCGGCCCGGTGAGCATGTCTCCGACCCATGCCTGGCGGGTCGGGCCCATCATGGCGAAGGAGGCGCCCATGACGAGGGACGCGGCGGCAAGGAGCATGATCGTGATGTGGCCGGTGACGATGAGGGTGGCTATCACTGCGAAGACAGTGCCTGTCATCACCTGGGCGGCGGCTAGGAGACGCTTCTTGGAGACGCGGTCACTGAGCGCTCCACCGACGGGGCCGAGGGTGATCATGGTGATGCCGGTGCCGAGTGAGACGAAACCGACGGCGCTGTTCTTGCCGGTGAGTTCGAAGGCGACGACGCCCTGGGCGACCTGCATCATGCCGAAGGCGAGCATGGCAAAGGCGTTGCCGATGAAGAGCAACCGGAACTGCTGATGGCTGAGAACGGCGAAGGGGTTGCGGGACCCTGGCGTGGACAGGAACGTTCTCCGATGGGCGCCGATAGGGCCGATAGTTCATGGTACCAGAAGTACCTCGCCGACGGAGCGCCCCCAGGACGGCAAAGGCGGATAAGCGAAGGCGGAGTGTCATCGTGGGCATCGGCGCCGTTCGGAACAAGATTTGACGATAACGCGTCGCAATTGCTAAAGTACGCGAACATTCGTTCGACGAGGCATCCCCGGTATGAACACGCTTTCCGGAAAACAGGCAGATATCCTGGAGTTCCTCCGGCATTTCCTGGAGGAGAAGGACTATCCGCCGAGCATCCGGGACATCCAGGACGGCTGCGGGATCAGCAGCACCTCCGTTGTGGATTACAACCTGCGCAAGCTCGAGGAGAAGGGGATCATCCGGCGTGACCGGGAAGTATCGCGCGGCATTGAGATCCTCGGGACGCGGGGAAGGCGGACGCGCATCGTGGAAGTGCCCATCCTGGGAACGATTGCGGCGGGCCAGCCGATCCCGGTGCCTTCGAGCGAGCGCTTCGGCAACGATGTCGAAGACGTGGTAGCCGTGACCGAAGACATGGTGCGGGGAAAATCGAACATCTTCGCGCTGCGGGTGAAGGGAACGTCGATGATCGACGACCTGATCGACGATGGCGATATCGTGTTCCTTGAGCCGGCACGCGAGGCGGCGAACGGTGAGCGGGTGGCTGTCTGGCTGAAGGACCGTGGTGAAGTAACGCTGAAGCGGTACTACCACGAAGGCGATCGGGTGCGGCTGCAACCGGCGAACAGTACGATGCAACCGATCTATACGACGCCCGAGAACGTAGAGATCCAGGGCCGGTTTATCTCTTCGATCCGTCCAAGCGAGTAAGCAGCTCTCCCAGGTGAGCGGCCGAGACGTGAGGACCGTTCCATCTCCGGGTAGTGTGGATGTCCGAAGCGATCGTCAGCGTCAGCAATCTCAGCGTCCGGTACCGGACGCGCGAATCGACCACGTACGCGGTCGATGACGTTTCGTTCGACCTGGAGCGGGGGAAAGTGCTTGCGCTCGTTGGCGAATCGGGGTCGGGCAAGAGCACGGCGGCGATGGCCGTGTTGCGGCTGTTGGCGCCGAACGCGGAGGTGCTGAGCGGGCGGGTGGAGTTCGACGGGAAAGACCTGCTGACGCTGGAAGAGCGAACGCTGCGGACGTATCGCGGCCGGCGCATCGCGACGATCTTCCAGGACCCGGTGGCGGGCTTGAACCCGGTGATCTCAGTTGGCGACCAGGTGGCGGAGACGCTGACAAGCCATATGGAGATCAACAAGAAAGAGGCGAAGCGGAAGGCGATCGAGGTCCTTCACGCCGTCGGACTTTCCGACCCGGAGCGGATCGCGAAGTCGTACCCGTTCCAGCTTTCGGGGGGGATGTGCCAGCGGGTGATGATCGGGATCGCGACGGCGCTGGACCCGGAGGTGATCATCGCGGATGAGCCGACGAGCGCGTTGGATGTGACGGTGCAGGCGCAGATCCTGTACCAGCTGGACGATCTGCGACGGACGCGGGGCACGAGCATCCTGTTGATCACCCACGACTTCGGGGTGGTTGCGCAGGTGGCGGATGAAGTTGCGGTGATGTACGCGGGCCGGGTGATCGAACGGGGGGACGTCGATGAGATGATGGCTCGGCCACTGCACCCATACACGCACGCTTTGCTGGCGACGCTGCCGCGGCTGGACAACGACATCGGGGGACCGCTGCACGCGATCCCGGGGAATCCGCCGGAGCTGACGGAGCCGGCGGAGCGCTGCCCCTTCATTCCGCGCTGCCCGAAGGTGATGAACATCTGTAGGACCGAACCGGCGCCGCCACTCCTGACGGAGGGGAGGGCGACGCACCCGGTGGCGTGCTACAACCCGGTCTGGCAGGACTAGCGGCGGCGGGATGATCGGAATGCGGTGAGGGGGAGCGTGGTGGCTCGCGCTTCGGAAGGCGGACACCTAACCTCCATTGACGTGAGCCCCGCCGGAACCGCGACACTGCTTGTCAGCTGCCCTGACCGTCCCGGGATCGTGGCGGCGATGTCGGACTTCGTCTTCCGCAACGGCGGCAACATCCTCGACCTCGACCAGCACGCCGACGGTGGTTCGGACACGTTCTTCATGCGCCTGCGATGGGACCTGGCGGGGTTCGCGCTGGACCGGGCGGGGACGGGCTATGCGCTGGCGGCCCTGGAGCCACGGTTCGAGCTGTCGTGGGACCTGACGTATTCGGAGCGGAGGCAGCGGGTTGCGGTGTGCGCGACGAAGGCGCCGCACTGCCTGTACGACCTCTTGCTGAGCCACAGCCTGGGTGAGCTGGGGGGCGACCTGGTAGCGGTGATCGCGAATCACGCTGACCTGGGCGCGGTGGCCGGGCACTTTGACGTGCCATTCCACCACATCGCGGTGCCGCGCGAGGCGCGGGCGGAGGCGGAGGCGGCACAGCTGCGGCTGCTCGACAAGCTGGACGTGGACCTGGTGGTGCTGGCGCGCTACATGCAGATCCTGAGTCCGGAGTTCGTGGCGGCGCGGCCGGGGCGAATCATCAACATCCACCATTCGTTCTTGCCGGCCTTTGTTGGGGCGAAGCCGTACCACCAGGCGAAGGAGCGGGGGGTAAAGCTGATCGGGGCGACGGCACATTATGTAACGGCAGACCTGGACCAGGGGCCGATCATCGAGCAGGACGTGGCGCGGGTGAGCCACCGGGACGATGTCGCGCAGATGATCCAGAAGGGCTCGGAGCTGGAGCGGCAGGTGCTAACGCGAGCGGTGCGGCTCCACCTGGAGCGGCGAGTGCTTATCTCGGGGAACCGGACAATCGTCTTCGGTTAGCGGGAACGCACGAGTTCTGACGCAAAGGTTCAAAGAGACAAAGAGAGGGACGGAAGTTCACGCGGAGCCAACGACTTCAGCCGCGCAGCCGGCGGCTCCCTCTCGCCCTTTGCTTCTTTGTGCCTTTGGGCTTCAGTCCCGCGCGAGCAGGCCGGCGCCGCTGGGGCCGCCGGGCTGGCAGGTACGGCAGAAGCTCGTGATGCGCTGGTTGGCGGTGATTTCGCTGATGGTGGCGCCGCAGCGGGGGCAGGGTTGGCCGCCGCGGCGGTGGACGCGGACGAAGTCACGGCGCTCGTCGTAGTCGAGGATGTCGCCCTTGACCATGCGCTCGCGGGCGAGAGGCGTGGCCCAGGCCATGACCTCGTGGGCGGCGCGGTAGAGCTTGCGGAGGTCGGCTTCGTTGAGCTTCGTCTTCGGCGTGTAAGGGTTGATCTGCGCGGCCCAGAGGATCTCGTCGCTGTAGGCGTTACCGATGCCCTGAACGAACTCGGCCTTCGTGAGGATGCCTTTGATCGCGCCGCGATAGCGCTTGAGGGCGGCCAGCCAGGCGTCCTCTGTGAGGGCGGGGTCGAGCAGGTCGGGGCCGTTGGTGGCCCAGTTGGGGATGGCTGAGAGCTGATCGGCGGGGACGAGGTAGACCTTGCCCATGAGCTTTTCGTCGCGGTAGCGCAGCTGGCGGCCTCCTTCGACGCCGAGAATGAGGCAGGTCTTGGCGAGGAGCTTCGTCTTCGCTTCGACGAACTGGAAGCGGCCGGTGAGCATCGGATTTATCGCGAGGATGCGGGCGGAGGCGAGGGGGAAGAGGAGGAATTTGCCGTGACGGAGGAGCGTCCCGAAGCGATCGCCGGGGAGGGTCTCGCGGAGTTCGGCGGCGGGCGTGCGGAAGATGAAGGGGATGCGCGCTTCGACGGATTCGATGGCGCGGCCGGCGAGATGTTCGTCGAAGAAGGTGCGGATCGCTTCGAGTTCGGGGATCTCGGGCATAGGGGGCAGCCTAGCGGGAGCGGGGGCGGGTGAACAGGGGGAATGGGGCTGAGGATGGGCGACAGTGCTGGTGTAACGACGTTGCCTCGCTCTCAAGAGCGCTGCGGGCGTTGGTTCGAACAACCCGCGCCCGCTGAGGGGCGCGACTACCCTTGTTCGGCGGCGTGGCTCGACGCTGGAAGGGGAGCCGAACTTCGGGTATGCCGGATCGCTGGCAAGTAACGGCGCCGCCCGCCACCCTACGTCCAGATGTCAGACCCTACGCCGCTCGACCGCCTGTTGCGCCGCCTCGATATCGAACAGCTGGACCGGGACCTGTTCCTGGGAGACCCGGGACGGGGGCAGGGGCGGCTGTTCGGGGGGATGGTTGCTGCGCAGGCGCTAATCGCGGCCTACCGGACGGTGTCGGAGGGGGACATTCACTCGCTCCATTCGTACTTCCTCCGCGGCGGGCGGCACGGGATACCGATCCGGTTCGTGGTGGACCGGATCCGCGATGGGCGTTCGTTTACGACGCGGAGGGTGGTGGCGCACCAGCAGGGGGAGGCGATCTTCAGCCTGGAGGCGAGCTTCGTGCTGGCGGAGGAGGGGATTTCGCACCAGGACCCGATGCCGGCGGCGCCGGCGCCCGGTGGGCTGCCGGATTGGGACCTGATCCGCTCGGACCGGACGGAGGCGAACGAGCGCTGGGCGCGGTCGGGGCCGATCGAGATCCGGGCGTGTGACCCGGAGGCGGCGGCGGGAAAGGGCCCGGCGGAGCCCTACCGCCAGGTGTGGATGAAGCCACGGGGCGAGATGCCTGCCGAGCCGGCGATGCACGCCGCTATCCTGACGTTTGCGAGCGACCGGGGGATGCTGAGCACGGTGGCGCGGATGCACGGCATCCGGCGGGAGCCGGCGACAACGGCGAGCCTGGACCACGCGCTCTGGTTCCATCGGCCGCCCGAGTGGGACGGCTGGATGCTGTTTACGACGGCGAGCCACGCGGCGCACAACGCGCGGGCGCTGATTCTCGGGACGATGTACCGGGAGAGCGGCGAACTGCAGCTTTCGGTGGCGCAAGAGGGTCTGGTGCGGATCCCGCGGGCGTAGTTATCAGAGCGGGTCTGGCAGGTGGGACGCAGAGGAGCAGAGGGAGCAGAGGCTGCTTGTGGAAGTCTTCCTCAGCCCTCCTACACTCTGCGCCTCTGCGTCTAACTGACGGCCGACGCTGCGGTTAGACGCCGGCGTAGCTGTGGAGGCCACTGACCCAGCTTTCGGTGGCCCAGGAGGGGCTGGTACGGGCGCCGCGGGCGTAGTTATCAGAGCGGGTCTGGCAGGTGGGACGCAGAGGAGCAGAGGGAGCAGAGGCTGCTTGTGGAAGTCTTCCTCAGCCCTCCTACACTCTGCGCCTCTGCGTCTAACTGACGGCCGACGCTGCGGGTTAGACGCCGGCGTAGCTGTGGAGGCCGCTGACCCAGAGATTGACTGCGAAGTAGGTGAACATGAGCAGGCCCCACATGAAGACGAGCCACCACATGGGGTCCGGGCGCCCGCCGCGGCGGATGCGCTCGGGGACGATGCGGCGGATGCCAGGAGCGCCGGCAACGGAGCCGGTGCCGGCGCGAGCGTGGAAGTAGGCGGCGATGCTCAGCCAGAGCACGAGGGCGCTGGTCTCTTTCGGGTCCCAGCCCCAGTAACGGCCCCAGGCGCTGTTGGCCCACCAGGCGCCGAGGACGACGCCGAGGCCGAGGAGGGGGAAGCCGACCATGACGGCTTTGTGGGCGAGGTCCCCGGCAGCCTCGGCGGTTGGCAGCCAGGTGAAGCGGCGGCCGCCTTCGCCACCCTGGGCGAGATACACCACGGCACCACAGAACGAAACGGTGAGCACGGCGTAGGAGATCATCATGAAGCTGACGTGGATGGTGAGGAGCGGACCATTCTGGAGGGCGGGGATGAGGGGGACGATATCGGAGGGAAACTGCGTGGCGATGAGGAGCATGAGGGCGACGATCGGCAGGGCGACGATGCCGGTTCGGCGTTGCCGTGTCCCCGCTTCGAACGCGAAGTAGGCGAAGCAGATGCCCATCGCGAAGGCAACGGTGAATTCGTAGAGGTTGGAGATGGGCGCGTGTTCGACGGCGACCCAGCGGCTGGCTACGGCGCCAGCGAGGGCGAGGCCGGTGAAAGCGGTGAAGCTGCTGGCGAGGCGGCCGAGGCCGTGATTCGGCCCGGGGGCGGGGCCGGAGATGGTAATTGTGCCGGCGCTGGTATCGGCGGCCATGCGGCGGAGAGGGACGGCCGCACTGAGGGCGTATGCGCCGTAAATGAGGCAGGCGAAGAGGGCGGAGGCGAAGCCAGTCCAGAAGAGGTAGATCGAGAGGTCGGCCACGCGAATCGCCTTTCGCCGGACATCGTACCAAGCGCGTGAGGAGAGAGAGAAGGTGGGCTTTACGGAGATGAGGGTTTTGGCGCGCTCAGCAGGTGCGGCCGACGGCCACGATGATGGTGGCGGCGCGGGCCACCTGGTCTTTGAACAGGACCGAGGCGCCAACGGCGTAACAGCCGGGAGCGGGGAAGGTGACCGTGCGTGAGGCGGGGTTCGTGCCGGAGCCGAAGGTGGCGCCGTTATCGACGAACCATTCGATCGAGAAGTAGTTCGCGGGCGTGATGGAGAGGGAGTACGTCGCGCTGCCACCGACGGAGGCGGACGCGGGGCCGGAGACGGTGACAGAGGGACCGGAGGGTGTGGCCGTCGCCGTGAGCGTGGCGGTCGCGGTAGGGGAGGGGGTTGCCGTCGGGGTTGGGGTGTTGCCGGGCGTCAGGGTTGGGCCGGGGGTCGTTGTGCTGGAAGGACGAATCGTTGCGGTTGCGACGACGACGGCAGGGGTGGCCGTTGAAGGTGCCCCGGTGGGGGTAGCGGGGTTGACGGCGGCGGCAGGCGTCTGCCCGTTCGACGGGGAGGTGGCACGGACGCCGGCCACGCTCGAGGTGCGTGCGGGCGTGTTCGTGGCCAAGGGGATGGCAGTCGCGGGGGAGTTGCCACCGCCAGTGTTGAGGACCGCGGCGACGAGTAGCCCGATGCCCGTGACCAGGAAGACAGCGCCCAGCGCGAGCAACACCGTCCGGCGAATGCCCTCATCCGTGGCCCCTTGGGGGAGGGCCGCGAGGTAGCCGCTGTTTTCGGCGAAGGCGAAGAGCGCGCGATGGAAGGCTTCGGGCTGTTCAAGGTTGGCGGCGTGACCGGCGTCTTCGATGCCGACGGTGGTGGCGAGGCCGATGGGCATAGCGGCCGCGAGACGGGGCGCGTTGGCGACGAAATCTGCGTCGCGAGAGCCAACGACGATCAGAGTGGGAACGTTCAGTTCCTGGAGGCGATCGAGGACGTTGACCTGAGCGACGAGGCCTTCAGCGGTGCCGGCTACTCCGAGCGGGGAGAGACGGGCGAAATCGGCGGCGAGTTGGGCGCGGGCGTCGGCGGGAAGCCTGGGGCTTGCGGCGGGGTAGATGCGGGAGCGTTTGAGGAAGCCGGTGCCTTCGGCGCGGAGGCGTTCGGCCATTTCGACCATGCGCGGCTGAACCTCCTCCCGCCAGCGAGGAGTGCCGGCGGCGGAGTTCGAGTTGATGATGACGAGGCCTGCGACGCGTTCGGGCCAATCGAGGGCGAGGCGTAGGGCAAGGGCGCCGCCGAGGGAGTGGCCGCAGAGCAGTGCCTTTTCGATTCCGAGTTCATCGAGGAGACCGATGACACGGGCGACGGCGTAGTGGGGCCGGTAGGGCTCGGTCTCGGGGGGCGAATCGGAGGCGCCGTGACCGAGCAGATCGACCGTGATAACCGTGAAGCGATCGCGCAATGCGCGGAGGTTGGAGAGGAACGAGGCGCTGCTGGCGGTGAACCCGTGAAGGAGGACGATTGGCGGGGCGCCGGCCGGGTGAGGAAAGACTTCGTAGCCGATGCGTTCGCCCGGCTGACCGAATTGGGACATTACCGGACTGTAAAATCTTGTCGTACTCCGGGGAAGGGGAAGGTCGTAGAACTCCGATCATAACGACCGTTACTCCGTGCACTTGTTGCGCTCTGATACCATCCGACGCGATGGATATCGACTACGCGCTGATCGCTGACCACGCCGACATCGTGGGAGGGAAGCTCTACCTGATGGGCGGCGGCTGGGATACGCTCACGCCGCCCACCCTGCCCACACAGATCCGGCTTGCCGTCGCCGTCGGGGTACGCATCGGCTGGGAAGAAACGAACCGGCCAGTACCGATCGTGGTGACCGTGGAGGACGACGACGGAGCGACGCTGGTGCGGATTGAGGGCGGCGTGAACGTGGGCCGGCCGCCGATGCTGCCGCCCGGGGCAACGCAGCTGGCGCAGATGTCAGCGAACGTGCCCGTGAACATCGCCAAAGCGGGTGGCTACCGGGTGGCGATCCGTGCGGGTGATGGGGATGCGGTGGTCGAGCGGAGCCTGCCCTTCCGGATCCTGGCGGGGCGGCCGCCGGAGACGCGGCCGTGAGGGACCCCTCAGGGCCTGCACTCGCTTGGGTGAAGAGTGCGTTGCCGATGATATCTGCCTCACCCCTACACCCGTGGTCTGAAGCGTACGACCCTCACCCCGGCCCTCTCCCTCCGCGAAGGGAGAGGGAGTACGGCGGGCGGTGCAGGGCGAGGGCACTCCCCGCCATCGTGGACTCTCTTCAGATGGTCTCGGCGAGGCGGCGGGCGGCGAGACCGCTGATGACTTCGAGGCAGACGCGGTGGGCGACTTCTGCGGTGATCCCGGAGGGGTCGTAGGGCGGTGAGACCTCGACGACGTCGAGCGCCACGAGCGGGACTTCGAGGGCGAGTTTTCGCACGGCCCAGAGCAATTCACGCGCTGAGAGCCCGCCCGGTTCCGGGGTGCCCGTGCCGGGGGCGAAGGCGGGGTCGAGGACATCGATATCGACGGAGAGGTAGACGAGATCCGGGCCATCGAGGGCCTGCTCGACGGCCTCGCGGAGGACCGCTTCGAAGCCACGGTCTTCGACTTCGGACATGAAGTGGCTGCGCATGCCCTGCTCCGCCATCCAGGTGAGGACATCGGGCGGGGGCCAGTAGCCGCGAAGGCCGACCTGGACGAAGTTCCGCCCGGCGACGTGGCCGCCTTCGATCAGGCGGCGCATAGGCGTGCCGTGGCTGAGGGAGACGCCCCAGGAGGCGTCGGCCGCATCGGCGTGGGCATCGAAGTGGACGATGCCGACCTTGCGGTCGTGGGCATCGGCGATGACGGAGGCGGCGGGGTAGGTAATGGAGTGGTCGCCGCCGAGGATGATGGGGAAGGTGGCGGG